>NZ_JBAKHT010000017.1:0-152574 GCF_036906755.1 Micromonospora sp. CPCC 206171
GGAATCCCGGGCTGGGAAGATCGCCGAACACCTGCTCGGCCCCGGCCTCTTCTCCGGCTGGGGAGTACGCACCCTCGCCGAGGGGGAGGGCCGGTACAACCCCATCGGCTACCACGTCGGCACCGTCTGGCCCTTCGACAACGCGTTCATCGCCTGGGGGCTGCGCCGCTACGGCTTCACCCATGAGGCGGGCCGCATCGCGGCGGGCATCATCGACGCCGCCGGGTTCTTCCAGGGCCGGCTGCCGGAGGCCTTCGGCGGGTACGACCGGACGCTGACCCGGTATCCCGTGCTGTATCCCACGGCGTGCAGTCCACAGGCCTGGTCCACGGGCACCCCGCTGTTGTTGCTGCGGACCATGCTCGGCATGGAACCCCGGGGAGACCACCTGGTGACCAGGCCGGCCGTGCCCCCGGGCATGGGCCGGATCGAGCTGCTCGGCATTCCCGGCCGGTGGGGCCGGGCCGGCGCCCTCGGACGCGCCCACCCGGAGCGGCACTGACCGCCGCGAGTGGCCACGGGACGTCCTACGCCGCCGGGCCGTACGGCAGGACAGTGGCCGGGATGCCGGCTACCCGCCTGCGCCCCGCGCCCACGAGCACCGCTGCCGGCGTCGCCCGCGCGAGCAACCGCCGGCTACGTCGCGGAGCGTACGCAAAAGGCCGCCGGTGGCACGACGGCACTGTTGCCGTCGTCACCTACCGTGACTGAGGACGGTGTGGCGCGGTTGACCATGACGTGGCGTCAGGTTCTAGCGTCGGTTCCGGCGCCGTCCCGGCGGGCGGAAACGCGCTCGACCGGTCGTCGGCTCAGGGGCAACCCTGATCCCGGGTCGGGGCCGACCCGCAGTGCGAAATCCGCATCCGCTCCACCGGGAGTCGGACGGAATCGGGGCGCGCGGCATCGAGGATGGAACCAGCCCCACCGACCAGCGGGGGCGGCGGGGGATCACCGCAGGCAGACGGAAGAGGTATATGACGTGACGGCGACGGTAGGCCGGCAGGCGCAGGCCGCGGCCAGGGCCAGCGACGTGTGGAAGGTGTACGGCAGCGGCGAGGCGCAGGTCGCCGCGCTGCGGGGGGTGAGCGCCGAGTTCGAGCGTGGCCGGTTCACGGCGATCATGGGCCCGTCCGGTTCGGGCAAGTCCACGCTGATGCACTGCCTGGCGGGGCTGGACTCGGTCACCAAGGGCACGGTGCACATCGGCGACACGACGGTGACCGGGCTCGGCGACGCCGGCCTGACGAAGCTGCGGCGGGACAAGGTCGGTTTCATCTTCCAGCAGTTCAACCTGCTGCCGACGCTGACCGCCCAGGAGAACATCCTGCTGCCGCTCTCCATCGCCGGCCGCAAGCCCGAGCAGGCCTGGTACGACACGGTGATCGACACGGTCGGCCTGCGGGACCGGCTGGGGCACCGCCCGGCGCAGCTCTCCGGCGGTCAGCAGCAGCGGGTGGCGTGCGCCCGGGCGCTGGTCGCCCGACCCGAGGTGATCTTCGCCGACGAGCCGACCGGCAACCTCGACTCCCGCTCCGGCGCGGAGGTGCTCAACTTCCTGCGCAACTCGGTACGCCAGCACGGCCAGACCATCGTGATGGTGACCCACGACCCGACCGCCGCCGCGTACGCGGACCGGGTGATCTTCCTGGCCGACGGGCAGATCGTCTCGGAGCTGATCGAGCCGACCGCCGACACCGTGCTGGACACCATGAAGAAGCTCGACACCCCGGCCGAGGTGGCGCGCTGATGTTCCGCGCGACGTGGAAGAGCCTGCTGGCGCGCAAGGTGCGCCTCATCCTCTCCGGCCTGGCCGTGGTGCTGGGCGTCATGTTCGTCTCCGGCGCGTTCGTGCTGACCGACACGCTCGGCCGCTCGTTCGACGCCGTCTTCGCCGACGCGTACGAGGGTGTCGACGTCAACGTCTCCGCCAAGCCGAAGATCGAACTCAGCGAGACCGAGGGTGAGCAGGTGCCCGCGGCGATGCCGGCCGCGACGCTGGAGAAGGTCCGCACGGTCGGCGGGGTGGCCGAGGCCACCGGGATCGTCGCCGCCGACGGCGCCCGCCTGATCGGCAGCAACGGCAAGGTGGTCACCTCGTTCGGGCCGCCGCAGCTCGGCGAGAACTGGGTGGGCGAGAGCGACCTGGTCAAGCTGCGCGAGGGCCGTGAGCCGCGCGCCGACGACGAGATCGTGATCAACGGGGCGCTGGCGCAGGCCGCGAAGGTGAAGGTCGGCGACCGGGTCGGCGTGCTGACCCTGGAGCCGAAGAAGGACTTCACCGTGGTGGGCGTCTTCGGTTACAGCGGTGACCGGGACTCCCTCGGCGGCGCCAACGAGGTCGCCTTCACCACCCCGGTGGCGCAGCGGCTGATGCTCGGCGAGCCGGACGTGTTCACCAACATCAGCGTGACGGCCGCCGACGGGGTCGGCGAGACCGCGCTGCGCGACGACATCGCCGCCGCGGTCGGCGGCGACTACGAGGTCAAGACCGGCGAGCAGCTCTCCGCCGACGCCTCGGCCGGGCTGAAGGAGGGGCTCTCCTTCTTCAACAAGATCCTGCTCGGCTTCGCCGCGGTGGCGCTGCTGGTCGGCACCTTCCTCATCCTCAACACCTTCTCGATCATCGTGGCGCAGCGCACCCGGGAGCTGGCCCTGATGCGGGCCATCGGGGCCAGCGGGCGGCAGATCATCGGCTCGGTGGTGCTGGAGGCCGTGGCGGTGGGCCTGATCGCCTCCGTGCTCGGCCTGGGCGCCGGCATCGGCGTCGGCGCGCTGCTGGCGTACCTGTTCGGCAAGCTGGCGGGCGGGCTGGCGCTGGCCGGCATCGGCGTGCCGGCGGCCGCGGTGATCGGCGCGTTCTCGGTGGGTCTGGTGATCACCGTGGTGGCGGCGCTGCTGCCGGCGCTGCGGGCCTCGCGGATCCCGCCGATCGCGGCGATGCAGGACGTGGCCACCCCGGACCGCCCGCTGACCAAGGTGACGGTGGCCGGCGCGATCGTCACCGGGATCGGCGGCACGCTGCTCTTCCTGGGGCTCAGCGGCAACGCCGGGGACAACACCCTGGCCACCATCCTCGGCGGCGTGCTGTTCGCCTTCATCGGGGTGGCGCTGCTGACCCCGCTGATCAGCCGGCCGGTGGTCTCCCTGCTCGGGGCGCTGTTCGCCTGGTCGGTGCCGGGCAAGCTGGGCCGGCTCAACTCGGGTCGCAACCCGCGCCGCACCGCGATCACCGCGGCGGCGCTGATGGTCGGCATCGCGCTGGTCACCGGCGTGACGGTGATCCTCGACTCGGCCAAGGGCAGCATCAGCGCGCTGGCCGAGGACCAGATCAAGGCGGAGCTGGTGATCTCCGGGGTGCAGGGCGGTCCCCGGCCGCCCAGCTTCGACCCGGCGGTGCTGGAGAAGGCGGCCGCCATCCCCGGCGTCCAGATGGTCGACGGCGAGTACGGCGACATGGCGGTGGTCAACGGCGAGCGCACCTGGGTGGCGGCGTCGAGCAACGTCGCGTCGCTGGAGCGGATCTTCGGGGCGAAGGCCACCGCCGGTGACATCAGCCGGCTGGCACCGGATCAGATGCTGTTCAGCTCCGACACCGCGACGTCGCGCAACGTGTCGGTCGGCTCGAAGGTCAGCGTCCAGCTGTCCCGGGGCGAGGCCCGCACGTACACGGTCAGCGGCATCTACGAGAGCTCGCAGCTGACCAACCCGGTGGTGCTGCCGCCGCAGGCGGCCAAGGACTTCGCCATCCCGCAGCCGATCCAGGGCTTCCTGCAGCTCGCCCCCGGCACCCGGGTCGCCGACGTGCAGCCGCAGGTCGAGACGCTGCTCGCCGACAGTCCCGAGGTGTCGGTGGCCGACCGGGCCGCCTTCATCGAGCAGCAGACCAGCCAGCTGGACACCCCGCTGCGGATGATCCAGATCCTGCTGGCGCTGGCCATCGTGATCGCGGTGCTGGGCATCATCAACACCCTGGCCCTGTCGGTGCTGGAGCGGACCCGCGAGCTGGGCCTGCTGCGGGCGATCGGGCTGCGGCGGGCGCAGACCATGCGGATGATCACCGTCGAGGCGGTGGTGATCTCGGTCTTCGGCGCGCTGCTCGGCGTGGTGGTCGGCACCGGCCTCGGCGCGGCGGTGGTCGAGGCGCTCAAGGACGAGGGCATCACCGACCTGATCCTGCCCTGGGGCCAGATGGGGATCTTCCTCGGGCTGGCCGCGATCATCGGGGTGATCGCCGCGGTGCTGCCCGCGGTGCGCGCCGCGCGGATCAACGTGCTGGGCGCCATCGCGCACGACTGATCCGCAGCAGGGACGACGAAGGGGCTCCGCCGACCGGCGGGGCCCCTTCGCGCGCGGTTCAGGCCGGCGGCTCGCCGAGCAGCGCGGCCAGCAGCTCCAGGTCCGCCGCGGTCAGGCTCTCCACCTGGTGTACGCCGTCGATCGGCGCGATCGGCACCTCCGCGGGCACCGCCAGCACCGCCGCGCCGGCGGCGAGCGCACTGGCCACCCCGGCCGGCGAGTCCTCGATCGCCACGCACCGGCCGATCGGCACGTCCAGCAGCCGCGCCGCCGTCAGGTACGGCTCGGGGTGCGGCTTGGCCAGGTCCACCTCGTCGCCGCAGACCACCGCGTCGAAGCTGTCCCGCCCGAGGGTGTCCAGGGCCACCTCGACCAGCGGTCGCCCGCTGGAGGTCACCAGCGCGGTGGGGATGCCGGCGGCGCGTACCGCCCGCAGCAGGGTCAGCGCGCCGGGCCGCCAGCGCAGCCCGGTGCGGAACAGCTCCAGGATGCGAGCGTTGATCCAGCGGGTGCTCACCTGCGGGTCGCGCTCCGGCTGGCCGAGGTCGTCGTGCACGATCCGCATCGACTCGGCCATGCTCGTGCCGATCACCGCGTGCCGCGCGGCGTCGGAGAGCGTGCCGCCGTACTCGCCCGCCAGCTCGCGCAGCGCGACGTCCCACAGCTTCTCGCTGTCGACCAGGGTGCCGTCCATGTCGAAGAGCACGGCGGCGGGGTGTGGGCTGCTCAGCGGGGGCCTCCTCCGGCCGGGGTGTGTCGGGCCGATCCTCTCAGCCCGGCCCGGGCGGCCCACCGCCCTCCCCGAGGAAGGTGACCTGGGCGATCCCGCTCAGCCGAGGTCGCAGGCGTCGAGGGAGTTCTCGTAGCCGCGGAAGAACGAGTCGGTGCGCTGCTCGGCGGTGCCGTGCGAGCCCTCCGCGAACCACGGCTGGTCGGGGTCGTCGCCGACGGCGAGCAGCCCCTCACGGAACTCGTCGAGGTCGCCCGTGTCCAGCTTCAGCACTCCCGAGCGGACCGAGTCACCCAGGTACGCCCCGGCCATGCAGTCGGCCTGCAACTCCTGCTGGATGGTGAAGTTGTAGCGGATGCCGAGGCGGACCTGGATGCCGTGGGCGTACTCATGGCCGAGCAGGTAGAACACGAACGCGTCGCCGACCTGGCGGAACGCGGCCACCGACCAGTTGACGTCGTAGGCGATGAAGTCGCCCTGCGAGCAGTAGACGGCGTTGTTGCGCGGCAGCGCCTGGCCGCCGCAGGCGACCTCCCCCTCGCGCTGGTAGGGGACGATCCGACGGATCGGGCGGAACTGCTGGCCGGAGGCCTTGAACTGGGTGCCCCAGTAGTCCTCGGCGATGTTCACCGCGTGGCCGATGTCGGTCTTGAACTCCTCGACGCTGGTGGTGCCGTCGGCCCGGGTGGTGTCCGGGCCCGGCGAGGCGGCCTGGCGGGACTGGCCCGGCGCCGGTTCGCGCGGCGCCTGCGGGCCGCTCTCCCCCACCCCGCCCACGGCGCAGCCGGCCGCCACCACCAGCGCCACCACCGCCGCGGCGAGCGAGCCGCGCGACTGCGATCCCGAGCGTGCCGTCACAGTTGCCCTCCCAGGCGTCGCGGCCGATGCGGTCGGTGTACCCCGACCGTGGAATGATCATGCCGGGCGACGGCCACGGGGACCACGGGCGGACGGCCGCGGTTCAGCCGTCCTGCAGGAGGAGCAGCACCACCGCCATCCGGGTCCGGGTGGAGCTGGACGGGCCGGCGCGGGAAGGGCTCTCTTCGTGGGTGGCGCGGTGCCTCACCTACCACGTTCCGGAATTGTGGCCGCGATGGGTGACGTGGCCCTGGGTGGCGTGCCGGGCCGCTTCGTACCGCTGCTGCTCCACCAGCGCAGCCTGCCCGGCACCCCGGTCCTCCGCGGAGGCTGTCCGCTCCCGGTCGCGCCAGGCGACCCAGCCGACCGCCGCCGCCACGACCGCACCGAGCACCCCGAGTATCACCCAGGTCATCATGGATCCACGGTAGACCCGGACCCCTAGGCTGCGCACCCATGACGGGGGCCAGTTTCGACGACCACGAACGGGAACGCTGGGCGGGGCGGGCAGCGGCGTACGAGCGAAGTCTCGCCCGGCTGTGCGCGTACCCGGCGGGGGCGGTGCTGGACGCGGCGGGCGCCGGGGCCGGCATGCGGGTGCTCGACGTGGGCACCGGTCCCGGCACGGTGGCGGCGCTGGCGGCCGGTCGTGGCGCCACCGTGGTCGCGGTGGACGCCGAGGCGTCGATGCTGGCCAGCGCCCGGCGGGCCGTGCCCGACGCCCGCCTGGCCCACGCCGCCTTGCCGCACCTACCGGTGGCCACCGGCGGCGTGGACGCCGCCGTGGCTTCGACCGTCCACGGCCACCGCTGGCGGTCTTCGTGATCGACGAAGCGGCGCTTCGCCGCGGAGACCCCGAAGTCATGAACCCCCAGCTGGATCACCTGATCACGATGGCGCAGCGGCCCAGCGTCATGGTTCACGTGCTGCCACTACGCGCCGGGCTTCATCCCGGCCAGGCGGGGCCGTTCATCATCGCGACGACACCGGATGGTGAGGAGGTCGGCTACCTGGACGACCAGTCGGCCGGTCGCATCACAAACGGCGTTGCTCCCGTGTGGGCGGTCTGGGATACCGTCAGGTCGGTAGCGCTTCCGCGCGACCAGACCATCGATCTCCTGAGAGCACGAGCATGGATGACCTGACCGGCGCGCGGTGGCGTACCAGCACCCGCAGCAGTTCCAACGGCGGTGCCTGCGTGGAGGTAGCCGACAACCTTCCCGGCGTCATTCTCGTCCGCGACACGAAGGACCGCGCGGGTGGCACCCTGGCCTTCAGCCGCGCCGCCTGGCAGGCGTTCGTCACTCGGGTCGCCGCCCGGCCCTGACCCGTTGTCCGGCTCGGCCCGGCGGCTCCGACGTTCCCGGTGACGGCCCACCCGGGGCCGGCCGAGAGGAGTGACACCGTGAAGTACATGATCATGCTGTACGGCTCGCAGCGGGACTACGACGCGATGGCGGGCCGCCCCGGCGACAACCCACCGCCGATGTCGCCGGAGCAGGTCGCGGCGATGCACGCCCACATGGAGGCGGTGCACAAGGAGATCGCCGAGTCCGGCGAGCTGGTCGACGGCCGGGGGCTGACCGCCCCGGTGCACGCCCGGCGGGTGCAGCTGCGCCAGGGCGCGCCCGTGGTGACCGACGGCCCCTACCCGGAGACGCAGGAGGTGCTGGCCGGCTTCACGATCGTGGAGTGCGACAGCTTCGACCGGGCCACCCAGATCGCCGCCCGGTTCGTCAACCCGGACGCCGAGGGCGAGTACGTCGACGTGCGGCCGGTCGCCGAGGGCATCGAGGACCTGAACGGCTGATGACCGCCGACGCCGTCGAGGACCTGCTGCGCCGCCTGACGCCGCAGGTCCTCGGCGCGGTGGTGCGCCGCTACGGGCACTTCGACACCGCCGAGGACGCCACCCAGGAGGCGCTGCTGGCGGCCACGACGCGGTGGCCGATCGACGGCGTACCCGATGATCCGCGCGCCTGGTTGATCACCGTCGCGGCGCGTCGCCTGACCGACCTGCTCCGCAGCGAGCAGGCCCGGCGGCGGCGCGAGGACGACGTCGCCCGGCGGTTGCCACCCGAGCAGTGGCTCGCTCCCCCGGCGGACCGCCGGTCCCCGGAGGACGACAGCATGGTGCTGCTCTTCCTCTGCTGCCACCCGGAGCTGCCCCCGGCCGCGCAGATCGCACTGACCCTGCGGGCCGTCGGTGGCCTGAGCACCGCCGAGGTGGCCCGGGCTTTCCTGGTCCCGGAGGGCACGATGACCCGCCGGATCACCCGCGCCAAGCAGCGCATCCGGGACAGCGGCGTGCCGTTCGGCCTGCCCACCGGCCCGGACCGGGAGGCCCGCCTGGCCGCCGTCCGGCACGTGCTCTATCTGATCTTCAACGAGGGGTACGCCAGCACGGCCGGCCCGCTGCTGCGCCGGGTGGACCTGTCCACCGAGGCGATCCGGCTCGCCCGGATGCTGCACCGGCTGCTCCCCGACGACGCCGAGGTGACCGGGCTGCTGGCGTTGATGCTGCTCACCGACGCGCGGGGGCCGGCCCGGGTCGGGCCGAACGGCGAGCTGGTCCCGATGGCCGAGCAGGACCGCAGCCGCTGGCGCGCCGATCAGATCACCGAGGGCGTCGCGCTGGTCAGCGCGGTGCTGCCGCGCGGCGAGGTCGGGCCGTACCAGGTGCAGGCGGCGATCGCCGCGCTGCACGACGAGGCCCCGAACGCCGAGGAGACCGACTGGCCGCAGATCGAGGCGCTCTACGCGGTGCTCACCGGCCTCTCCGACAACCCGGTGGTGGCGCTGAACCACGCGGTCGCGGTGGCCATGGCCCGGGGCGCGTCCGCCGGGCTCGACCTGCTCGCCGGGCTGGCGGCCGACCCGCGGCTCACCGCCGACCCGCGGCTGCCCGCCGCCCGCGCACACCTGCTCGAACGGATCGGCGACCTCGGCGCGGCGCGCGGGGCGTACGAGGAGGCGGCGCGGCGGTCGATGAACCTGCCGCAACAGCGCTACCTGTACGCCCGCGCCGCCCGCCTCGCCGACGCCGGCTGAGCCGGTCTCACCACTGCCGGTTCGGGCACCAGCACCCTGGTGGCATCGGGCAGCGTGGTCAGCACCCGACGGCTCCCGGCTCGACGGCGACCAGCTCGGTCCGCTGCCGGCGCTCGGTCGCAGGCTCAGCATCCCGGCCGCGCTGCCGGCCAGCGCCCGGCCATGAGAACCGCGAGTCACCCGCGCCCGCGTCCCCGTCGCGGCGTCGGTTCCTCCACCGTGGATTCCATCCCCGTCTCCCCATGCCGGGCGATCCCGCTCGGGCACAGCGAAGCCGAGGCCGGCGGCGCCGTCGACGCGCTGGTGCGATCCGACGCACGAAGTCGACCTGATCGAGTCCGGTCAGGGTCGGGGCGCGGATTCCACCCGGAACACCGGGTAACCGGCGGCGACCGCCGCGAACTGCGCCAGCGGGGCGCGCCGGTCGACCGGCAGGTGCGGCCGGGCGCCGGGGGCGAGGGCGAGGTAGCGGCGCAGGATCGGGGCGCGCCGGGCCACGTCGATCTCCCGCAGCAGCACGGGCTCCCGCCCGCCGTGGCGCAGCACCGCCCGGCCGCCGGCCGCCCGGACGTTGCGTACCCAGTTGGCGTTCTCGCCGAGCATGGATACCAGGTAACGGTCGCCGTCGAGGTCGGCCACCACCACCGGCACGGCGATCCTCCGGCCGGTGCGCCGCCCGGGTACCTCCAGGGTGACCGCGCGGCGCGGGGCGAGCACCCCGGTGGCGAACTGGGCGGCGTCCAGCCGGTTGAGCACCCGGGCCAGCCGGCTGGGGCGATCACCCGGGTACAGCCGGCGCTGGGCCTCGTACAGCAGCTTGACGACGCGGCGCACGTTCACCTCCTGCGGTCCCGACTCGGATGCGGCGTGTCGCGGTGCCCCGGGACGCGGGACCGCGACACGCGGCGAGAGTCTCCAGTCTGCGCGCCGCCGACCGGCCAGGGGCGCTCTGGTGCCGGGCGGGTAATCCGGATGCCGCCCCGGTGCGCAGGCGGCACACTATCGCCCGATGAGCGACGGCGAGGAGCACGGCTGGCACTACGCCCCGTCCAGCACCCTTGCCGGGGCGTTGCAACGCGGGTTGGGCCGTGGAGGGCACCGCGCCATGGTGAACCCGGCGGCCCCCGACCTGGTACGCGACTGCCTGCGCCGGGACCGGCGGTTCTGGTGGGTGGTGGACGAGCGCGGCGTCTACCTGGCTCGCCTGGTCCGGGACCTCGCACCGCCGCTGGAGCCGATCCTGCGCGAATGGTACGACTCACCCGACGAGGAGCACGACGACGACAACGCCTTCACCGCGACCCTGGAGGTCCTCGACGTGCTCGGCCGGGCCGGCGTCGAGGAGGCGGTCGAGGGGGTGCGCCGGTACGTCCGGGAGGGGCCCCGGTGGAACGAGGCACTCACGCAGGTGGCGCGCACGTGGCCCGAGGCGTGGTGGGACGACCTGTACCCGGCGGTGCTGAGCCGGCCGGACGCGCTGGCCCAGGCCCGCGAGTGGCGGCGGTGCCTGCCCTGGCGGGCCTGGGCGGACCGCGACCCGCGCATCGCCGACGCGGTGCGCGACGACGGACCGCGGCGGCCGCACCGGGCCGGGTGGGACGAGCCGTCGACGGTGCTGCTGGCGATACTGCGCGACCGGGACCGCTCCGCCCAGTGGCGGATGGTCCTGCGCGAACTGGGCTTCCGCCCGCCCGAACCGGCCCTGCTCGACATGGCGGAGGAGCTGGCCGCCGCCGGGCTGGCCGGTCCGCTGAGCCGACCGCTGCTCGCCGTCGGCCCGCCGGCTCTGCCGGCCGCCCGCGCGTGGGTACGCGCCGACGCCCACCCGCTGACCTGGCCGGCGCTGCAACTGCTCGCCGCCCATGGGGACGCCGGCGACGTCCCGGCGCTGCTGTCCGGGCTGGACTGGTTGGACACGCACGACGACCGGTGCGGCTACGACCAGCTCGTCGAGGGGCTGGCCCGGATCGGCGGGGCGCGGGCGCGGGAGGTTCTGCCCAGGCTGCGCCGGCTCTGGTTCAGCCCGCACTCCTACGAACGTGCCGCCTACCTGCGGGCGCACGCGGCGCTGGACCCGGTCGGGGTGCACCGGCGCTTCGCCGAGGGCCTGTGGGACTGCGAGGCGGACGTGCGGCTGCTGTCGGCCCGGCGGGTGGTGCTCGACGGCACGGCCCGGGAACGGTTGCGCTATCTGCGCGACGACCCGATCGAGACGGCCGAGGTGCGGGCCGCGGCCGCCGAGCGCCTGGACGAGTGAGGCGGCCGGTGGTAGGCGAACCGGCCGAGGATCGACCGGCCGACCGTAGCCGCCGTCAGTCCTCGGCGAGGACCTCTCGCAGGCGGGCGGCGAACCGCTTCGGGTCCTCCACGAAGCCGATGTGGCCACCGGGGAACATTGTCGGCGCGGTGCCGAGCGCCCCGGCCAGCGCCCGGGAGGTGAGGTCGCAGACCTGGCCGGTCGACTCCTCGCCCAGCCCCACGACGACCCGGGTCGGGCCCTCCCGCAGCGCGGTGACGTCCGGCTGGTACCGGGTGGTCCCGCGGATCATGTGGACGTACTGGAAGTGCTCGTCGGCGGCGGCCTGCGGCTCGGGTTCGCCGCCGAACATGCCCTGGACCACCGGCTCGGGCAGCTCGATGTTCGCGTTGGCGAGGAACTGCCGCCCCGCGCCCAGCCGGTCCCCGGCCAGGTACGTGGCGATCATGGCGTCCTCCCGGGCGAAGCGGTCCGCGCGGTCGGCGAGCAGGCCGATCAGCGGCGGCTCGTGCGCGATGACGGTGTGCGTCCGCTCCGGGTGGGCCTGGGCGAGGGCGAGGACGGTCACCGCGCCGCCGCTGGAGCCGAGCACGGCGGCCGGGCCGGCGTCGAGGTGGGCGATCAGCCGGGCGACGTCGTCGGCGCGCAACTGCGGGGTCGAGTCCTGGTGCGGGTCGTGCAACAGACTGCGGTTGATGCCACGCGGGTCGGTGGTGAGCACCGTGTGGTCGGCGGCCAGGAGGTCGGCCAGCGGCGCGAACGCCCCGGCGTCCATCGGGGCGGCGACCAGCGCCACCAGCGGCCCCCGTCCGCGTACCTCGTAGTGCAGTCGCCCGTCGGGGACCTCCAGGGTCGCGGTGGTGACAGGTGCGGTGGATGTGCTGCTCATCGGGTCCTCCCGGGTCGGGGCGTGCGCGTTCGGAGTGGAGACTTCCGTCGTACGGCAGAATCGTCGCTCGTGAGGGCTGTTTCTCCGCGCGTCACCGACGACGCCCGCGACGCCGGGCTGGACCGGGCGCGCGAGGGCGACCGGGGCGCGTTCGACGACCTGGTGGCGCCGCTGCGCCGGGAGCTGCACGCCCACTGCTACCGGATGCTCGGCTCCGCGCACGACGCCGACGACGCCCTCCAGGAGGCGCTGCTGCGGGCGTGGCGCGGGCTGCCGCGCTTCGAGGGGCGCAGCTCGCTGCGCTCGTGGCTGTACACGGTGGCCACCCGCACCTGCCTGGACGCGGTGGCCGGGCGCGCCCGCCGGGCGCTTCCGGTGGACCTCGGCCCGGCCAGCGAACGGGCGGTGCTGGACAGCGCCCCGGCGGGCCACGTCGCGTGGCTGGGGCCCTACCCCGACGCCGGGCTCGCCGCCGGTCCAGCCGCCCCCGACGTACGCTACGAGCAGCGCGAGGCCGTCGAGCTGGCCTTCGTGGCGGCCCTGCAGCACCTGCCGGGCAACCAGCGCGCGGCGCTGCTGCTCTTCGAGGTGCTGGGCTTCTCCGCCGCCGAGATCGCCACCATGATGCGCACCTCGGTCGCCTCGGTGAACTCCGCGCTGGCGCGCGCCCGGCGGCTGGTGGCCGACCGGGTGCCGGCGGTCAGCCAGCAGCGGGCCCTGCGCCGCGTCGACGACAGCCGGCTGCGGGAGATCGTCACCGGCTACGCGACCGCCCTGGAGAACGGCGACACCGAGGCGCTGGTCGCGCTGCTGACCGAGGACGTCACCTGGTCGATGCCGCCGCTGCCGCAGTGGTACCGGGGGCTGGCTGCGGTCACCGACTTCGCCCGCGAGCTGCCGATGACCCGGTGCGGGAGCTGGCGGCACCGGACGACCGGCGCGAACGGGCAGCCGGCGGTGGCCTCGTACCTGCGCGCGCAGGACGCCGGCCCGTACCTGGCGTGGTCGATCAACGTGCTGACGCTGCGGGACGGGCGGATCGCCGAGATCACCTCGTTCCTGGGGGCCGAGCACTTCGCCGGGTTCGGGCTGCCGGACTCGCTGCCACCGGCGGGCGAGGACGGCAGCGGCCCGCCCCGGTGACCGGGGCGGCGCGAATTCGTTGTCCCGCTGGTGCTGCCGGCGGCCGGGCAGCTAGTGCGGTGTCCACTAACGTTCACCGGGTATCCGGTGGGTGTTGGATCCTCGCCGGGTGGGCGAGCGACTCCCCACCGGGTGGTGGGGCGGGCCTCCGCGGGCCAACTGATCCTCGCGCCACCCATGCTGGGCGCCGCGGGTCACGTCGGGACCGTCCGGCACCAGGGAGGTGCCGGCCAGCTCGACGTGCGTGACCACCTGCGGCAGCACGACGGCTGTCGGGGTGGTGGGTCCGCCGCCCGGGGTTCGGGTGGCGATGCTGGCGGCCGCGACGAGGTCGCGGTGCCCGGAGAACGCGCAGTGCGGGCAGGACAGGGTCCGCCCGCGGGGTTTCGGTACCCGGCGGGCGCAGGCCGGGCAGGTGGAGGAGGTGCCGCGTTCGTCGACCAGCCGGACGGTGATGCCGGCGAGGGTGGCCTTGTCGGTGAGGACCTGCAGGAGCCGGCCGATCTGCCACTGCCGCAACCGCAGGTTGTGCCGCCGCCCCGCGGAAAGATCCAGCACACCCCGTGGGTCACCGACATGCAGCACACCGACCCGCTGCCGCACCGCCCACGAAACGACGCCGCGGGCGGCCTCGTGCTGGGCTTGACGGACCCTACGCCGGTGCCGGCCCTCGACTAGGCGTGCCCGACGCCGGTACTGCCGCCACCGCCGCGACCCCTTCTGGCCCGGCTTCGGTGCCCGGCGTGAGACAGCACGGCGGCGGGCTTTCGTGTCGGTTAGGTGCATGCGGTGCTCGGCGCGGATCGCCCGCCCCGACACGAGCAGCCCTTCCCCGTCGGGGCCGGCCACCGCGTAGGGGTGGGTTATCCCCAGGTCCACCCCTGCCACCCTGCCCGGGTCCGGTTGTTCACCGGCCGGGTAGACCGTCACCGGCACCTCGGCGGTCACGTCGAGGAACAGGCGCCCACCCTCACACAGCAGCGTGATCGACCGGATTTGCTCGGCCGGATACGGCACCTCCCTGGCCAGGCGCACCCACAATGGCGCGGTGCCTCTGGCGGTGGGAATCCGCAACCGGCGCCCGTCGAGGGTGAACGTGCCGTGATACCAGCGCACCGGCACCAACCCCCGCCGGCGACGGGGGAACCGGGCCGACAGGTCACCGTCCTTGCGGCGTTTCGCCGCCGCGAACCACGCATCCGAAAACCGGCGCAACACCGAGCGGGCACCCACAGAGTTCAACTCGGCGAACGTGCCCGGCCCGGATGCCGCCAGCTCGCGACACAACTGCTGATAGCCGGCCAGCGGCGTGTCCCAGCGGCGGCGCCGCCACGCGTTGACCTCCACCACACACGCCCACACGTCACCGGCGGAGCGCAGCAGTCCGAAACACCGGCGCCGCTGCCCTGGCGTGACCCGCACAGCGACACGCGCGGTGCGGTGCACGACCCGCTCGGCGGCGGGATCCCGACGGCGAGGCACAAACCGAAGCGAACACCACCCCTACGACATTCTCCCAACCCGACCCACCCAGCCAACGTTTGTGGACACGGCACTAGCCGATGCGGTCGAGGAAACCCAGCACCCGCTCGGTGAGCAGCGCGGCCGCCGGCTCGTGGTAGGAGGGCAGGCTGCTGTCGGCGAACAGGTGCTGCGGACCGGGGTACAGGAACAGTTCGGCGTCCGGGGCCGCTGCGACGAGGGCGCGGGCGGCGTCGAGGTCACCCTCGTCGACGAAGAACTCGTCGGCGTCCATCCCGTGCACCTGGACCGGCACGCCGGCCGGCCACTCCCCGCCGAACTCGGACGTCGGGATGCAGCTGTGGAAGAGCAGGGCGCCCGTCGCGCCCGATCGGGTCTGGGCCAGCAACTGCGCCGGCATGACCCCGAGGGAGAACCCGGCGTACACCAGCCCGGCGGGCAGCCCCTCGGCCGTGCGCCGCCCGCGCTCCAGGATCACGTCGAATCCGACCGTCCGGCCGTAGTCGAGGCCCTCCTCGAGGGTGTCGAAGGTCTTGCCGTCGTAGAGGTCCGGCGTGTGCACCGTGTGCCCGGCTGCCATCAGCCGGTCGGCGAAGTCGCGGACACCCGGTGTCAGCCCCTGCGCGTGGTGGAACAACAGCACCTCAGCCATGCGACGTCCCTCTCCGTGGAATCTGCTCGTGCGCGCCGTCCAGGATGATGCCCCGCACGCCCGACATTCTGGCGAGCGGCACGGCCCTGGACGACCGGTAAATCACGGGCGCCGCCGCCGGCTCCGGCGGTACGGTCCGGCGATGCGGGATGCGGACGGCTACTTCGGCGAAGCAGTGGCGGCGACCTACGACGACCCGACGAGCGAGATGTTCGACCCCGCCGTCGTGGCGGCCACGGTCAACGTGCTGGCCGAGCTCGCTGGCGCCGGCCGCGCCCTCGAACTGGGCGTCGGGACCGGACGCGTCGCGCTGCCGCTGGCCGCCCGCGGTGTGCCGACACACGGCATCGACCTGTCCCGGGCGATGGTCGACCGGCTGCGCGCCAAGCCCGGCGGCGACGCGATCGGCCTGACGATCGGCGACTTCGCCACCACCCGGGTGGACGGGACCTTCTCCGTGGCGTACCTGGTCTTCAACACGATCATGAACCTGACCAGCCAGGAGGCCCAGGTGGCCTGCTTCCGCAACGCCGCCGCGCACCTGGCCCCCGGTGGCCGCTTCGTGATCGAGGTACTGGTCCCCGAGCTGCGCCGGCTCCCGCCCGGCCAGAACGTGCTGCCCTTCCACGTGTCCCCGACCGGATGGGCGTACGACGTCTACGACGTCGCCACCCAGGCGACCAGCTCCAACTACGTCCGCATCGTCGACGGTCGCGGGGAGTACCGGTCGATCCCCTTCCGGTACGTGTGGCCGGCGGAACTCGACCTGATGGCACAGCTCGCCGGACTGCGACTGCGGAACCGCTGGGACGGATGGAACCGGGCGCCGTTCACCAGCGAGAGCCGCCAGCACGTCTCGGTCTGGGAGAAGCCCGCCGACTGAACCCCCGGGGCGCGCCACCTGCCCTCGCGCCACAGCGGTCCCGTGCCGCTCGGACCACCTGCCGCATCGCCCGGTGACATGATGGGGCATGCCCGCGATCGAAGTGGTGCTCGGTGACATCACCGCCGAGAACGTCGACGCCATCGTCACCGCGGCCAACGAATCGCTGCTGGGTGGCGGCGGTGTGGACGGGGCGATCCACCGGGCGGCCGGACCGCGACTGGCCCGGGCGGGTGCCGCGCTGGCGCCCTGCGACGCCGGCGACGCGGTCGCCACACCGGCGTTCGACCTCGACCCACCGGTGCGCCACGTCATCCACACCGTCGGCCCGGTGTGCCAGGGCGGCGGCCACGGCGAGGCCGACACCCTGGCCTCGTGCTACCGGCGCAGCCTCGCCGTCGCCGACGAGGTCGGCGCCCGCAGCGTCGCCTTCCCCGCCATCGCCACCGGCGTGTACGGCTTCCCGCCCGAGCGGGCGGCGACGATCGCGATCTCGACCATCCGAGCCACGCCCACCCAGGTTGAGCGTGTCCGCCTGGTCGCCTTCGACGAAGCGACGTACCAGCTGCTGACAAGGGCGGCGCAGGATGGAACCACGACCGGGAGCTCCCGCTTCGAGCCATGGAATGAGCCGGTTACCCGGCGGCGGCACCGAGGCCGGCGTCTCGCCGGTCGGACCAGGGACGGCGCGTCGTGGCGGGACCCCGGGGCTTGCTGAGCGCCGCAGGGCCCAGCACACAGTTCGACAATCGCCCGGTCGCCCGCCCCCGCGTCTACTAGCTTTGACCATGGCGGTGTGAAGTCACCCGGAGCACCGACCGCTGCCCTGCCGCGTACCCGGAAGGCTCCGGTCGGCCGACGGACCTGGACGTTGCCCGACGCCCGGACTGAGCACCAGGGCGATCAGTGCGTCCCGACACCGGCGGTCGACGTTCCCCGGGATCAGATCCGAGAGGGCGGCCCGGCGTCGCGAGATCGAGAAGGCCGAAGTGATGGATGCTGGTCGCCGGCTGATAACGCGGGGGCCGGGCGGTGCACGGCGGACCGATCTACTCGAGCTCTTCTTCGACCTCGCGGCCATCGCCACCCTGACCCTGGCCTCGACGAAGATGGCGACCGAGCAGAGCTGGACGGGTATCGCCCAGGCACTGCTCGCCCTGTCGACGCTCTGGGCGGTCTGGGTGACCACCACGTCCTTCACCGACCTCTACAGCCCTCAGGCGCGACCCGTCCAGCTCGTGATCCTGGGCATCATGTTCGGCGGCATGCTGATGTCCGCCGCCCTGCCGACCGCGTTCGGCGATCACGGCCTGGTGTTCGGCGCCACCTGGGCCGGGATCAACTGGGGTCGGGCGTTGGTGGTCATCCCGTCGCTGCGGGGCCGGCCGGAGCAGCAGCGCCCGAAACGGGTTCTGCTCTGGACCACGGTGTCCGGAGTCCTGTGGATCACCGGCGGCCTGATTCCCTCCCCGGGTACCCGTCTCGTCGTGTGGCTGGCCGCGCTGGCGGTGGACTACCTCGGCTTCGGCCTGCGGTTCCCGCTCCCCGGGCGACCGCCGCTGCCCAGGTACGACGTGGTGCCGGAGCACCTGGCCGAGCGGTACCAGCAGATCTACGTCCTCACCCTGGGCGAGCTCATCCTGGTCACGGTCCTCTCCCTGAGCGACATGCCGTTCAGCGCCGGCCGGATCACCGCGTTCGCCACCGCGTTCGTCGCGGCCGTGCTGCTGTGGTGGAGCTACGCCCGGGGAACCGGCGCCCGGCTGAGTATCGCCATCGAGCGGTCCCCGCACCGGGAGCGGCTCGTCCAGACCAACCCGTACGTCCATTGGCTCATGGTGGTGGGCGTGGTCGGCGTCGCGGCCGGATTCATGCGGGTCATCGAGCATCCCACGGAGCGGCCGGACGACACCATCACCGCGCTCATTCTGGGCGGCGCGGTCCTGTTCCTGCTGGGGCGGGCCGCCCTCGACCACGAGGTCCTCGGACACATCCCGCTCTCGCACGTGGTCGGCGTCCTCGCCGCCGTCGCCCTCGTGCCGGCCGCCCCGCACGTGTCGAACCTGGTTCTGGGCTTCGGCACCCCCATCGTCCTGCTGGGAGTCGCGGCAGTGGAGCTTATGAGACGGCAGCGCTCGGACGGGTCTGCGGCCCCGGCTGAGGACGAACGCCCGCCACGGCCCCCGGAAGACCGACATTGACGTCGTGGCGTCGGGTGGCTGAGGAAGCTGGCCCATCCACTTCCGCGAGACCAGTCTGTCGACGTATCTCGCTTGCCCAGACGGATCTTGACCGACAGGATGCGGGACATGCTCGCCGATCTGTGGCCGCTCTACGGTCTCACCATCGTCACACCGCACCTGCAGCTGCGCCTGCCACGCGAGGAGGAACTGGCTGCGCTAGCCGATCTCGCCGGCCAGGGCGTGCATCGTCCCGGCGAGCGGCCGTTCCTGACCCCGTGGACCGACGGCAGCCATGCGGACCGGGCGCGGTCCGTCCTGCAAGGGCACTGGGACCAGCTTGCCTCCTGGGACGTGGCAGCGTGGCAGCTCGGGATGGGGGTCTTCCGGGCGGGCCAGCCGATCGGCAAGGTCACGCTTCGCGCACGGGACTTCCCGGTCGTCAGACAGGTGACGACCTCGGCCTGGCTCGGCATGGATCATCAGGGCAGAGGCTATGGAACGGAAGCCAGAGCCGGACTGCTCACCCTTGCTTTCGATCATCTCGGCGCCACCGCCGCACTGACCGAGGTGTTCCAGGACAACCACTCCTCGCAAGGCGTATCGCGCAAACTCGGCTACGAGCACGACGGGATTTCCGTCGATGCGCGCGACGGTGAGGCCGTCGTCTCGGACCGCCTGCGTCTGACCCTGCAGCGGTGGCGCCAGCACAAGCGGCCAGCCGTGACGGTGGACGGCATGGACGCCTGCCGAGCCTCGTTCGGCCTCTGATCCAGCAGCCGGATCTGCCGCCGACGGCACGCCTCAGCGGCGCAGGGCGGTCTCCCGTTCCATGTGCGACAGTTTCTCGGGATTTCGCACGGCGTAGAGCCCGGTGATGAGGCCGTCGTCGATGCGCACCGCCACAACGGTGTCCAGCTCGCCGGCCTGCCAGAAAATCAGCGCCGGGTAGCCGTTGACCTGCGCCGGCCGCAGCGACGCGGTGTCGGCCAGCCTACCCAGCCCGGCAACCAGCAGGCGCGCCACCTTGTCGGCTCCCACGATGGGACGCGGGACGGCCTGCTTGACTCCGCCACCGTCACCCAGGAGGACGACATCCGGTGCGAGGATGTCGAGCAGACTCTGCAGATCGCCCGTCTCAGCCGCCCGGCGGAACGCCTCGAGCGCGTCTCGGGCCTCGGCCGCGGAGACGACCCCGCGCGGGCGGCGCGCCGCAACGTGTGCCCGTGCCCGGTGCGCGATCTGGCGGACCGCGGCCTGGCTCTTGTCGACGGCTTCGGCGATCTCGTCGTACCCGACGTCGAACACCTCGCGCAGCACGAACACCGCGCGCTCGGTCGGCGTGAGCGTCTCCAGCACCAGCAGCATCGCCATCGAGACGCTGTCGGCCAACTCGACGTCCTCGGCCACGTCGGGGGTGGTGAGCAGCGGCTCGGGCAGCCAGGGACCGACGTAGGACTCCTTGCGGCGGCCGAGCGTACGCAGCCGGCCGAGTGCCTGGCGGGTGGTGATCCGGATCAGGTAGGCACGCTGATCCCGCACCGTGCCGAGATCGACGCCCGCCCACCGCAGCCAGGTCTCCTGCAGCACGTCCTCCGCGTCGGCGGCCGAGCCGAGCATCTCGTAGGCGACGGTGAACAGCAGGTTGCGGTGGGCGAGGAACGCCTCGGTGGCGAGGTCCGGGCGGTCGTCGCGGGCGCTGCCCCTGCCACGAGCGTCGGGTGCGGTCTGCGACGTGCCGGCCATGGGTGACTCCTGTTCACTCGCGCCTGTGTCACCCACCAGATGCCGGACCCCGCCGTCGTGTGACACCGAGACCCTGTGGCGGGTGCCACGTACTCACACCGTCACAGGGATCTGATCGTCGGCATCTCGTGTTCGTCCAGTGCCACACCACGAGGAAGGGCTTCAATCATGGACGCTCGGTTCAACATGTTCGACAACGAGATCGCCGTCAAATTCTTCAGGCGGTTCGCCAACGCCAGCCTGGTGATCCATCAGTCGCCGCTGCCGAGCTCCACGCAGGAGTTGGTGTCGCTGCGGGCCAGCCAGATCAACGGCTGCGGCTGGTGCATCGACATGCACACCAAGGAGGCCGCGGCCGCCGGTGAAACCGCGGTCCGGCTCAACCTGGTCGCCGCCTGGCGCGAGTCCGCCGTTTTCACCGAGGCCGAGCGGGCCGCGCTGGCGCTCGCCGAGGAGGGCACCCGGCTCGCCGACGCCCACCACGGCGTGTCCGACGAGACGTGGGCACAGGTACGCAAGCACTACGACGACGACCAGATCGCCGCGCTGGTCTCCCTGGTCGCCGTGATCAACGCGGCCAACCGGCTCGCGGTGATCGTGCACCAGCAGGGGGGTTCCTACGAGCCCGGCATGTTCGCCGCCGCGTTCAACTGATCAGCGGACGAATCCGGCCCGGCCCAGGATCAGTCGGTCCGGGCCGGGCCGGCGGATGTGCGGGCGTCACCTGGCAACGTTGCCGGCAGGCGGGCGAGCAACTCGCGCCCGGGTTCACCGCCGTCATCGACCCCGACGGCGGCGTACTCGCCGGGCCGAACCACGGCGCGAGACGCTTCTCGTCACCGAGGTCGAAAGTCGCCGGCGGCATTGCACCGGTCGTCACTCGATCAGTCACCCGAAGGGCATGTGACGCCGTTATGCTGCCGCCGTGCGAGCCGTCTGGTTGATGGAGGCAGGCGCCATTCTCAGCCTTGCCAACGTCGCGGCCGGTTGGAGCTGGGCCTTGGCTGATGCCGATCTTCGTATCGGCACCTCCGCCCCTCCGGGCATCGACTGGAGCCAGGCGAGCGTGTTGTTGGGCGTGCCGGCGACAGTGACGCTCGTATTGGTGACGGCCGCTGTCCGACGTTCGATGGCTCTGCTACGGGTGGGTGCCGTCGCGATGGGACTGCTGTTCATCGCCTGTGGTTGGGCGCTGCTCATCGACCATGCAGGGATGGACGGGGCCCGCCTCGCTCCATGGGCATGGGCCGCCCATCTGATCGCTATGTTCCTCGGCCTGCCCACTGTTCTCATCGCGCTGTGGCTGCACCACCGTGACAGCCGACACTGAGGCCCCACCTCGTGTGGCGGGCCGACCCGGCCGATGCCGGCCGGAGGTCGCCAGCAGGCCGGACCATCGGCTTGGCTGGCCGCACGCAGTTCACCCAACCCAAACGCCACCGGGCCGTGGCCACCAGGTTCGACAAGCTGGCCCGTGCGCTACGAGGCCGCACTCCACGTCGTCGGAGTCAACGAATGGCTCTCACCCGAGCCAGGGGTGACACGCGGCTCGACAGGCGGCCGCACACTGACGGCATGCTGATCGCGTTGGGCGTGCTCGCCGTCGCCGTGCCGGGCGCGCTCGGCTGGTTCGTGGGCGAAGCGCTGGGCGGGCACGGCGAGGTGGGCCTGGCCGTGGTGTACGGCATCGGCGTGCTGCTGTGGGCGCTGCTCGACGAGCACACCGGCGGGGCCACCTTCACGGCGATCCTCGCCTTCGTGGTCGGCCTGCCGATCGTGTACGTCGTGGTTGTCGCGGTCAAACTGCTCGTCCTGGCATTCGGTCTCGCCGACCTGAACGCTCGCGCCATCCTCCTGTCCAGCCTGCTGAGCGCGCTGGTCGGCACGGGAATCAGCGTCGGGCTCTCGCTCGTCGGCGCGTTCAAGCGGGCGACGGAGCCGTCGGCCGGCCGGCGCCCGGCCGACCTGGAAGAGTCGTTCCTGTCCGGCCTGTCGTTCCGGATGCCGCTGGCGCTGCTCATCGCCGGCCTGATGGACCTACCCGACACCCCGGCGGCGCGGGTCGTGACCGGTACGGCGTGGGGCGTCGCCGCGGCGGTCTGCGCAGTCCTGTACACCGGGCTGGTGGACCGGGAGCCGATCCGGCGCGCGTGGTTCCACATCGTCATGGCACAGGTCATCCTCCTGGCCTGCGGCCTGTTCGCCGTCATCCAGAGCCTCGGCGAGGCGAACCTGGTCGACGAGGCCGCGCAGCTCGCCGTGCCGGCCAGCGCGGCGTGTGGCGCGACGTATCTCCTGGCGCTGCTCGGCGCCACCGCCGCCCGCCTGTTGCCCCGGCGCGCCCCGGCCATGGGCGAGCCGACGCCGTCGAGTGCGGCATCAACCGTCGCAATCAACGAGTAGCCGTCCAGGATGCGGATCTGCCGCTCGGGCGGGAACTCCTCCGCGCCGCACAGCGCCTGGACGATGAGGCCGAGCGCGAAAGACGGGACAGCGGCCCGCGATATCGTCCGGATCAAGCGTGGCAACTCTTGGGATGGTTTTCTCCGGCAGACGCCGACTCCTTGGGCACGGACGAGCTGTGCCCTCGAGATACTCGATCGTGGCCAGCATCAGCGCAGGAGTGATGCCGCTCCCATCCGCCGATTCTTCAACAGCCAGGACGGACCTGTCATCGGCGAGAAGCGGAACGGGCCTGCATCGAGACTCACGCTGCCTTCCTGGTGCATCGCCCCCGCCGCAGTTTGCCCGCTGCGCCTGCCAAGTATTTGTTGACCGGTCGGCATCGCGTCGGTACGGTCATGACGCCATCTGCGGCGTCGCGAGGGAAACCGGTGGGAATCCGGTGCGGTCGCGCCACTGTGAGCGGCCTTCCTTTCGATGATGGAGACGAGGTCGCGAGTCAGGACACTCCTTCGTCGCAGTCCTTTCGTAGGGGACGCGCCATCCCCAGGAGGTCGACTCGTCATGTCCAGTGCTACTCCGGCTCGCCCGCTGACTCATCCTGCCGTCTCCCCCCGGATGGTGTGGGCGGTGCTGACCATCGTCGCCGTCCTGCTGCTCCTGACGTACCTCGTGGCCTTCGACCAGGGGGCCGTTTCGCGCAGCGGCATGTACCTGCACGAACTGATGCACGACGGCCGGCACCTGCTCGGCGTCCCGTGCCACTGAGCGCCGCCGCGATGCCTACCTTCACAGCTGTGCTGCTGCGTGGTCTCCTTGCCGGGTTGGTCGCCGGCCTGCTCGCCGGGGCCTTCGCCTATGTCGCCGGTGAACCCCGCGTCGAGGCGGCGATCGCAATCGAGGAACAGGCTGTTCACGCCGATCCGGTGACCGGCGACGACCACCACGCCGACGAGTTGGTCAGCCGCGAAGGCCAACGCGCTGGACTGTTCCTCGCCACCGGATTGTTCGGCGTCGCCATGGGCGGCCTGTTGTCCATCGCGTACGCACTGCTACGGCGACGGCTGCGGATCCGCCACGACGCCCACGCCGCCCTCGCTCTGGCCGGTGCGGCCCTGCTCGGTGCTGTGATCGTGCCGTTCGGCAAATATCCGGCCAACCCACCTGCGGTTGGTAACCCCGACACGATCAACCAGCGCACCGGCAGCTACCTGGCAATGGTGATCCTCGGCCTGGTCGCCGTGTGGGCCGGCGCCCTCGCCTACCGATCCATGCGGGCCGGGACACCACAATGGGTACGCTGTGCCGCCGCTCTCGCTGGCTTCCTGGCCACGGTGACGGTCGGCTACCTGATGCTGCCATCGTTCAACGAGGTGCCCGCGGACTTCCCGGCGGGACTGCTGTGGAACTTCCGTCTCGCCTCCCTTGGCACCCAGCTGGTGATGTGGGCTGGCATCGGGCTTGCCTTCGCCGCGCTGCTGCAGGGTAGTCACAAGAAGCCCACCGGCAGCGAGCCCACACCTGAGACGATCGTTCCTGCCCGATCGTGACCACGACCAGGCTTCAGCTGGTCGCCCACGCGCCCACCCGTGCCCTACGACTGGTCACCTTCGGCGGCGGAAACGTGGACCTGGACGAGGGCGGCCGACGTGCCGCCCTCGCCCTGGCCAACCAATCCCCCGCCCACAAGGGCGAGAGCCGCTGCGTGAGCAGTCCCGCTGCGGCGGCTGTCCAAACCGCGATGGCATGGGGGCTGAGACCGACGATCGAAACCGCGATCGCCGATTGCGACTACGGAGACTGGACCGGTCGCACGCTCGACGAGGTCGCCGCGGCACACCCGAACGACCTGCAGGAATGGCTCACCGACCCTGATGCCGCACCACACGGGGGAGAAAACCTCACCGCGTTCATCGACCGCGTCGGCCACTGGCTTCACGCACAGACCGCCCGATGCGAGCGAATCACCGCGATCACTCACGCGGCAGTGGTCCGCGCCGCGGTGATCAACGTCCTGCAGGCACCGCCGACAGCCTTCTGGCAACTCGACGTCGCACCGCTATCGATCCTGCACCTAGGAGCAGGCAACCGCGGATGGAGAGTTCACGTGAAGACGGCAGGACCAATGAATGCCATCGGACGTTGAAGCGGAACCTGGATCGGCCCTCCCGTGACCTGCGGCAACCTCGCCGGCAGCCTGGCCACGCCCCGGATCTGATCCACGGCGTTGGTGGCCTGGTACCGACGTTTCACGCTGTCTTGTCCCCCGTGTGAGCCCCGGACGGGCTCCCTCACCCCGGGACGGCTCGCGCAGCAGGGCGGGCAGATCGCTGAGGGCGGGGAACGCGGTTCCGCCCCAGCTCGGGCCGGTGTCGTTGTGCTCCGTGGTGCGGAACACGGTCAAGCCGATCTCCACCTGACAACCCCGGCCGCCGCAGGTCAGGACACCTGCGGCGATCACTTGGCGTTGAAGTAGTTCGCCTCCGGGTGGTGCACCACGATCGCGTCCGTCGCCTGCTCCGGCACCAGCTGGAACTCCTCGGACAGCTGCACCCCGATCCGCTCCGCGCCCAGCAGCTCCACGATCTTCGCCCGGTCCTCCAGGTCCGGGCAGGCCGGGTAGCCGAACGCGTACCGGCAGCCCCGGTAATCGGTGCGCAGCAGGCCGGCCAGGTCCGCCGGGTCGTCGTCGGCGACGGTACGGCCACCGGGCAGGGTCAGCTCCGCGCGCACCCGCCGGTGCCAGTACTCGGCGAGCGCCTCGGTGAGCTGCACGGACAGCCCGTGCACCTCCAGGTAGTCGCGGTACTCGTTGCCGGCGAACATCTTCGCGGTGTACTCGCTGATCGGCTGCCCGACGGTGACCAGCTGCAACGCCACCACGTCCAGCTGGTCGCCCTTCGGGCGGAAGAAGTCGGCCAGGCAGAGCCGGCGCTCCTGCCGCTGTCGGGGGAAGGAGAACCGGGCCCGCTCGACGCTGCCGTTCTCGTCGAGCACCACCAGGTCGTTGCCCTCGGCGTACGCGGGGAAGTAGCCGTACACCACGGCCGCCTCGAGGACCTTGTCGGCGATCAGCCGGTCCAGCCAGTAGCGCAGCCGGGGCCGGCCCTCGGTCTCCACCAGCTCCTCGTACGACGGGCCCTGCCCACCCCGGGCGCCGCGCAGCCCCCACTGCCCGAGGAAGGTGGCCCGCTCGTCGAGCAGCGCCGCGTAGTCGGCCAGCGGCACCCCCTTGACCACCCGGGTGCCGAAGAACGGCGGGGTGGGCACCTCCACGTCGGTGGCCACGTCGGAGCGGACCGAGGCGTCGTGCAGCTCGGGCAGCGCCTCGGTGACCATGGTGCGCTGCCGCTCCCGGCGGGCCCGCCGGGCGGCCAGGGCAGCCTCCCGCTCCGGGTCGACGACCGGCGCGCCACCGCGCTTGGCGGTCATCACCCGGTCCATCAGGGACAGCCCCTCGAAGGCGTCGCGGGCGTAGTGGACCTGGCCGGGGAACATCGACCGCAGGTCGTCCTCGACGTACGCGCGGGTGAGCGCGGCCCCGCCGAGCAGCACCGGCCAGCGTTCGGCCACCCCTCGGGAGGCCATCTCGGCCAGGTTCTCCTTCATGATGACGGTGCTCTTGACCAGCAGGCCGGACATCCCGATCGCGTCTGCCCGGTGCTCCTCGGCGGCGTCCAGGATCGCGCTGATCGGCTGCTTGATGCCGATGTTGACGACCTCGTAGCCGTTGTTGGACAGGATGATGTCGACCAGGTTCTTGCCGATGTCGTGGACGTCGCCCCGGACGGTGGCGAGCACGATGCGGCCCTTGCCGCCGTCCTCGGCCGTCTCCATGTGCGGCTCCAGGTAGGCCACCGCGGTCTTCATCACCTCGGCCGACTGCAGCACGAACGGCAGCTGCATCTGCCCGGAACCGAACAGCTCGCCGACGACTTTCATGCCGTCGAGCAGCAGGTCGTTGATGATCGACAGCGGGGACCTGCCGCCGGCCATCGCCGCGTCCAGGTCGGCCTCCAGGCCGTTGCGCTCGCCGTCGATGATCCGCCGCTTGAGCCGTTCGTCCAGCGGCAGCGCGGCCAGTTCCTCGGCCCGCCCGGCCCGCGCCGACGCCGCGTCGACGCCCTCGAAGGCCTCGATGAACCGCTGCACCGGGTCGTACCCCTCGCGGCGCCGGTCGTAGATCAGGTCCAGCGCCACCTCCCGCTGCTCGTCCGGGATCCGGCTGATCGGCAGGATCTTGCTGGCGTGCACGATGGCGCTGGTCAGCCCCGCCTGCTGGCACTCGTGCAGGAACACCGAGTTGAGCACCTGCCGGGCCGCCGGGTTGAGGCCGAACGAGACGTTGGAGATGCCGAGGGTGAAGTTGACGCCGGGGTAGCGGCGGGCGATCTCCCGGATCGCCTCGATCGTCTCGATGCCGTCGCGCCGGGTCTCCTCCTGCCCGGTGGCGATCGGGAAGGTCAGCGCGTCGATCAGGATGTCGGAACGGTCCATCCCCCACCGTCCGGTGAGGTCGTCGATCAAGCGGGCGGCGACCCGGACCTTCCACTCGGCGGTCCGCGCCTGCCCCTCCTCGTCGATCAGCAGCGCCACCACGGCGGCGCCGTGCTCCTTGACGACCGGCATCACCCGGGCGTACCGGGACTCCGGCCCGTCGCCGTCCTCGAAGTTCACCGAGTTGACCACGCACCGGCCGCCGAGCATCTCCAGCCCCGCCTCGATCACCGCCGGCTCGGTGGAGTCCAGCATGATCGGCAGGGTGGAGGCGGTGGCGAAGCGCCCAGCCAGTTCGCGCATGTCCTGCGTGCCGTCGCGGCCGACGTAGTCGACGCAGAGGTCCAGCAGGTGCGACCCGTCCCGGGCCTGACTGCGGGCGATCTCCACGCAGGCCTGCCAGTCGGCGGCGAGCATCGCGTCGCGGAACGCCTTGGAACCGTTGGCGTTGGTCCGCTCCCCCACCATCAGCACCGACGCGTCCTGCGCGAACGGCACCGGGTGGTAGATCGAGGAGACGCCGGCCTCGTGCCGCGGCTCGCGCGGCGTCGGGGTCGCGCCGTGCAGCCGCTCGGCCAGCACCCGGATGTGCTCCGGCGTGGTGCCGCAGCAGCCGCCGACCAGCGTCACGCCGTACTCGGCGACGAACCGCTCCAGCGCGTCGGCCAGCTCGACCGGGGTCAGCGGGAAGTACGCCCCGTCCGCGGTCAGCACCGGCAGGCCCGCGTTCGGCATCACCGACAGCGGGGTACGGGAGTGCTGGGACAGGTAGCGCAGGTGCTCGCCCATCTCGGCCGGGCCGGTCGAGCAGTTCAGCCCGATCAGGTCCACGCCCAGCGGCTCGATCGCCGCCAGCGCCGCCCCGATCTCGCTGCCCACCAGCATGGTGCCGGTGGTCTCCATGGCCACCTGGCAGATGATCGGGACCGTGCGGCCGAGCTCGGCCATCGCCCGGTGGCAGCCGACCACCGCCGCCTTGACCTGGAGCAGGTCCTGGGAGGTCTCGATGATCAGCGCATCGGCCCCGCCGTCGATGAGGCCGGCGGCGTTCTCCTGGTACGCGTCACGCAGCGTCGCGTACGCGGTGTGCCCGAGGGTGGGCAGCTTGGTGCCCGGCCCGATCGACCCGAGCACGAACCGGGGCCGCTCCGGCGTGGCGTACGCGTCGGCGGCCTCCCGGGCGAGCCGTGCGCCGGCCGCGGAGAGCTCCCGGATCCGCTCCGGGATGTCGTACTCGCCGAGGTTGGCCAGGTTGGCGCCGAAGGTGTTGGTCTCCACACAGTCGGCCCCGGCAGCCAGGTACGCCTCGTGCACGCCGCGCACCACGTCCGGGCGGGTGACGTTGAGGATCTCGTTGCACCCCTCCAGCCCCTCGAAGTCGTCGAGGGTCAGGTCGGCAGCATGCAACATCGTCCCCATCGCCCCGTCGGCGACGAGGATCCGGTCGGCCAGCACATCCAGCAACGAAGTCCGCACGGGTTCAGGTTAATGCGACGATGCGCCCGTCGGTCCACAGCCGTAGCCGGTCCCACATTCTGCCAGCGGGAACGCGCATCCCTTTCGTACCCTTTCGCCCGCCCACCCGCGCGGCGGACCGGCGCGGCCGACGGGCCGCACCTGGCACCGCCACGTAGGCTGGCGGACGTGAAGGACATCAGGGACGCCACCGTGCACGGCGGGCGGAGGACCGGGTCGGCGCCCGGCGCCGTCGGCGACGAGCAGGGTGAGGTGACGGCGTGACCGAGTTCGACGGGCTGCCGGTGCTGCGGTCCCCGGTGGCGATCGCCGCCTTCGAGGGCTGGAACGACGCCGCGGACGCCTCCACCGCCGCCGTGGAGCACCTGGAGCAGGTCTGGCAGGCCCGCCCGGTCACCGAGCTGGACCCGGAGGACTTCTACGACTTCCAGGTCAGCCGCCCGACCATCACGATGGCCGAAGGTGAGACCCGGCGGGTCGAGTGGCCCACCACGAAGTTCATGGTGGCCAGCCCGGAGGGCACCGAGCGGGACGTGGTGCTGATCCGGGGCATCGAGCCCAGCATGCGCTGGCGCACTTTCTGCGAGCAGGTGCTGGAGATCTGCCACAGCCTGGAGGTCGAGCGGGTGGTGCTGCTCGGCGCGCTGCTGGCCGACGTGCCGTATACCCGTCCCCTGCCGATCAGCGGCAGCGCCTCCGACGCCGAGGCCGCCCAGCGCTACCAGCTCACCCCCACCCGCTACGACGGGCCGACCGGCATCGTCGGGGTGCTGCAGGACGCCTGCACCCGGGCCGAGGTCGACGCGGTGTCGTTCTGGGTGCACGTGCCGCACTACGCCAACAACCCGCCCTGTCCCAAGGCCACCCTGGCCCTGCTGCACCGGGTCGAGGACGTGCTCGACCTGCCGGTGCCGATGGCCGACCTGGCCGAGGAGGCCGCCGAGTGGGAGCAGCGGGTGCGCGGCGCCGCCGAGCAGGACGCCGAGCTCGGTGAGTACGTCCGCGAGTTGGAGGAGCGGGTCGGCGACGCCGGCATCACCCCGTTGACCGGGGACGAGATCGCCCAGGAGTTCGAGAAGTACCTGCGCCGCCGGGGCGGTTCCGCCGGCCCCACGGCCGGTTCCTGGTAGCACCCCCCTTCCTCGTCGCATCGACCCCGGACGTTCGCGTCCGGGTTCGATCTGCGTGTGTCGGGGTGGCGCTCGTCACGCCCTCTGAGGCATCCTAGGAACCTAGTGGTATGAGGAGGCGGGTGTGCAGATCAACCCGGGGGCCGCCGAGTTCCCGCACCGGCAGATCGCCGCGCAGCTCAAGACCCAGGTGCGCCGCGGCGACTGGGCGCCGGGCGAGCGGCTGCCGTCCATCCCGGCCATCGCCGAGATGTTCGGCGTGGCGAAGCAGACCGTGCAGCGCGCCGTCGACCAGCTGCGGGTCGAGGGCATCCTGATCACCAAGCCCGGCTCGGGTACGTACGTGCGGGGCACCCGGCGCCGGCTCAACCGGCTCTCCCGGGGCCGCTACGGCGGCTTCCGCGGCTACCACACGGACCTGGCCGCCCGGTACCGGCAGCAGCTGGTCTCCGTCGGCCGCTCCCCCGCCCCGCCGGAGGTCGCCGACGCGTTCGGGGTGCCCGACGGCACCGACCTGCTCTGCCGCCGGCACCTGGTACGCACCGAGGACTCGCCGGTGGAGGTGGGCGCCTCCTGGTTCCTCCCGGCCGACACCGCGGGCACCTCGCTGGAGCGGGCGGAGGCGTTCGGCCGCCCGCTCTACCAGGAGGCCGAGGAGGCCACCGGCCGCCGGTACGTCTCAGCCACCGACACGATCAGCGCCCGCCAGCCCAGTCGGGAGGAGGCCGAGACCCTGCAGATCCGGCCGGACACCCCGGTGCTGCACCTGCTGCACGTCGCCTACGACGAGAAGCGCAAGCCGATCGAGGTGGCCCAGGCCACCTGGCCCGGCCCGATGACCACCCTCACCGAGGAGTACAGGATCCCCGCTCCCGCCCCGGACCAGGACCCCGACCCCGGCCTGGTACTCGGCTGACCGCTTCCGCACCCGGTGGGGGCCGGTGACCCTCATGATCCAGTCGCATTCACCGACACGACACGCCGTGGGCGGTGTCGGTAAGTGCGACTGGATCATGGGGCTGCGACCCGGGCCGGCCGCCGCCGGGGGAGCCGCCGCCGGCCGAGGCTCAGAGGCGGATGCCGAGGAGGGCGTCGACGGTGTCGGCGAAGAGCGCCGGTCCCTGCCCGTCGTCGCCGGTACCGGCCAGGGCGCGGTCGGCCCAGTCGTCGGCCAGCGCCAGGGCGCCGGGGGTGTCGAGGTCGTCGGCGAGCCGGGCGCGTACCCCGGCCAGGAAGTCCGCCCCGGACGGCCCGGCGGGCGCGGCGGCGGCCCGCCGCCAGCGGTCCAGGCGCGCCTGCGCGGTGTGGAGCAGGTCGTCGGTCCAGGCTCGGTCGGCGCGGTAGTGCCCGGACATCAGGCCCAGCCGCACCGCCATCGGGTCGACCTTGTCGGCGCGCAGCCGGGAGACGAAGACCAGGTTGCCCTTCGACTTCGACATCTTCTCGCCGTCGAGACCGATCATGCCGGCGTGCACGTAGTGGGCGGCGAAGGGCGCCTGGCCGGTGAGCCGCTCGGCGTGCGCGGCGGAGCACTCGTGGTGCGGGAAGAGCAGGTCGTTGCCGCCGCCCTGCACGTCGATCCGGTCGCCGAGCAGGTTCAGCGCGATCACCGCGCACTCGATGTGCCAGCCGGGGCGGCCGGCGCCCAGCTCACCGCCGGGCCAGGACGGCTCGCCCTCGCGGGCGCCGCGCCACAGCAGCGGGTCGAGCGGGTCGCGCTTGCCGGCCCGGTCGGGGTCGCCGCCGCGCTCCGGGAAGATCTCCAGCATCTGCTCGCGGGTCAGGTTCGACTCGTAGCCGAACTCGGGGGCGGCTTTGACGTCGAAGTAGATGTCGCCGCTGCCGTCGTCGAGCCGGTACGCGGCACCGTCCTTGAGCAGGACGAGGACCTTCTCGGCGATGTCCGGGATCGACTCCACCGCGCCGACGTAGTGCGCCGGCGGGATGATCCGCAGCGCCTCCATGTCCTCCCGGAACAGCGCGGTCTCCCGCATGGCCAGGACCTTCCAGTCCTCGCCGTCGCGCGCCGCGCGCTCCAGCAGCGGGTCGTCGATGTCGGTGACGTTCTGCACGTACCGGACATCCATTCCCGCATCACGCCACATGCGCTGCACCAGGTCGAACGTGATCATGGTGGCGGCGTGGCCGAGGTGGGTGGCGTCGTACGGGGTGATGCCGCAGACGTACATGGTGGCCGCACCGTCGGGGCGGCTGGGGTGGACGCCGCGCCGCGCCGAGTCGTACAAGCCCAGTGGCCCGCCGCCGCCCGGCAGCCGTGGCACCTCGTGTCCCGCCCAAGACTCCATGACCGTCAGCCTAACGAGCCGTCCGGCGGCGGGCAGGCACCCCACGGGTGATCAACGTGACAGCGACTCACATGGGGGGCCAGGGCATCGCCGGCCAGTCCTGCGGGGGCTGCGGGTAGCGCCCGGTGTCGCGCAGCCGGTCGATCCGCGCCGCCAGCTCGGCGATCTCCCCGATCGTCAGGTGGACGGACAGCTCCTCGCCCAGCTCGCCGGCGACCTGGCCGGCCAACGTGTCGAGCATCTCCACCGCGTCCGCCGGGAGCTGCCGGCCGGCCCAGCCCCAGAGCACCGTGCGCAGCTTCTCCTCCACGTGGAAGCAGACGCCGTGGTCGACCCCGTAGAGGCGGTCGTCCGGGCCCACCAGCACGTGGCCACCCTTGCGGTCGGCGTTGTTCAGCACGGCGTCGAGCACCGCCAGCCGGGCCAGCCGCGGGTCGTCGGCGTGCGCCAGGGCGTACGCGGCGCCGTCGTCGTCGCGGGCCGCGGCGACCGGGAACCAGCGCGGCGGCACCGCCTCGGCGGGTACGAAGCCGACCAGCGGCTCGGCGTCGTCGGGCTCGTCGATCCAGAGCTGGCAGGAACCGGGGCCGAACGGGCCGTCGCGCAGCACCGTCGGCGGCACCAGGTCCCAGCCGGTGGCCCGGGAGACCAGGTAGGCGGCGACCTCCCGGCCGGCCAGGGTGCCGTCGGGGAAGTCCCAGAGCGGCCGCTCGCCGCGCACCGGCTTGTAGACGCAGCGGGCCGTCCGCCGGCCCAGGGTCAGGATCCCGCGCAGGGTGGTGTTGGACGCGTCGACCAGCCGCCCCTCCAGGGCGAGCTCACCGTCGCGGAGCAGCCGGAGCGCCGCGCTGCCGTCCTGGCGGGGCTGCAACTCCGACGACGTCACCGGTGGTAACCGTTGTGCCGCGGGCAGAGGTGCCCGGCGGGGTCGAGCGGCTGGCCACAGAGCGGGCAGGGCGGGCGGCCGGCGTTGACCACCCGGCGGGCCCGCTCGATGAACTCCCGGGTCGCCTCGGGGGTCAGCCGCACCCGGAGCCGGTCGAGGTCCTCGTCCGGCTCCTCGACGTCGTCCTCGTCGTCGTCCTCCTCCTCGCCCAGCTCGACCTCGACCTCCGCCTCGCCGGCGGCGATTGCCTCGATCACCACGGTCGCGCTGTCGACGTCGAAGGCCAGGCCGAGGGTGCCGACCCGGAACTCCTCGTCGACCGGGGTGTCCAGCGGGTCGTTGTCGCCGACGAGGGTGGGCGCGGCCTCGGGCAGGTCGACGCCGAACCGGCGCTGGGCCTCGGCGAGCAGCTCCTCCAGCTTCTCGGCGAGCAGGGACACCTGCACCTTCTCCAGCGCGACGCTGACCAGCCGGCCACCGCCGCGCGCCTGGAGGAAGAACGTACGCTCCCCCGGCGGACCGACGGTCCCGGCGACGAACCGCTCCGGCGGCTCGAAGGCGTGCACCTGGTGGGTCATACCCACGACCCTATCCGGCACACGGAGGCGTCGCGCACCGCACCGAGGGTGGTTCAGCCGAGGGCGAAACGCCCGCAGCCGCCCGCGTCGCGCCGGGCGTGGCGGGCCGCCTCACCCGGCCGCCCCCGCACCGCCGCCGACCGCGGCGTCCGAGTCGGTCGGCCGGGTGGCCCGCCGGCGCCGCTTGCGCGGCGGCGGCACGAGCCCGGCGAGGTCACCGCCGGTGTCGTTGAGCCGGACCAGGAAGGGCCGCAGCGGCGTGTAGCGGATCGCGGTGACCGACGCCGGGTCCGCGACGATGCGCTGGAAGAGATCCAGGTGTACGCCGAGCGCGTCCGCCACGATGGCCTTGATCACATCGCCGTGGCTGCACGCCAGCCAGACCGCCTCCGGCCCGTGCTCGGCGGTGACCGCGGCGTCCCAGGTACGCACCGCAGCGACCGCCCGCGCCGCCATCGCCGCCATCGACTCGCCCTCGGGGAAGACCACCGCGCTCGGGTGCTGCTGCACCACCGGCCAGAGCGGCTCCTTCGCCAGCTTCTTCAGCGGCTGCCCCTCCCAGGCGCCGTAGCCGCACTCGATCAGGCCCTCCTCGACCACCGGCTGCACCTGCGGCAGCGCCAGCTCCAGGGTCTGCCGGCAGCGGATCAGCGGGCTGGTCACCACGGTGGCCAGGGGCAGGGCGCGCAGCCGCTCGCCGACCGCCGTGGCCTGGGCCCGGCCGGTGTCGTCCAGCTCGACCGGCTGGCGGCCGGCCAGCCCGCCGTCGGCGTTCGCCGTCGTCCGGCCGTGTCGCAGAAGCAGAAGGGTCGCCACGACACCACCCTAGGGCCTGGGTCGAAGTCCTCGGTCGCGCCGAGGCGGAGTCCAGGCGGAGATCCGGCAAGGCGGAGATCCGTCCGGATACCGGTGCGGTATCCGGACGAATCTCCCATGCCGCCGGTACGCCTCAGGTGGCGCTGATCGTGCCGGTGAGCAGCAGCGCGAGCACCAACGTGCCGAGCGCCACCCGGTAGAGCACGAAGACGTACAGGGTGTGGTGGGCCACGTAGCGCAGCAACCAGGCGATCGCGGCGTAACCGATGGCGAAGGCGATCGCGGTGGCCACCACCATCTGCGCCACGCTCGGCACCGAGGTGCCCGGCGCGGCCGGTTCGAACACGTCACCGACGCTGAAGATCCCGGACATCACCACCGCCGGGATGGCCAGCAGGAACGAGTACCGCGCCGCCGCCTCCCGGGTGAGGTTGAGCAGCAGGCCGGCGGTGAGCGTGCCGCCGGAGCGGGACACCCCGGGAATCAGCGCCATCGCCTGGGCGAAGCCCATGACCACGCCGTCGCGCATCCGGAAGTTCTCCAGGGTGCGGGTCTGCCGTCCCCAATACTCGGCGAAGGCGAGCACGAAGGCGAACACGATCAGGGTGGTGGCGACCACCCAGAGGTTGCGGCCGGCGGTGCGGATCTGGTCCTTGAACAGGAAGCCGAACAGCCCGATCGGGATCGAGCCGACGATCACGTACCAGCCCATCCGGTAGTCGAGGCTGGCGCGTACCGAGCGGTCCCGTAGGCCGAGCAGCCAGGTGCGGGTGATCCGCCAGATGTCCTTGGCGAAGTAGATCAGCACCGCCGCCTCGGTGCCCAGCTGGGTCACCGCGGTGAAGGAGGCGCCGGCGTCCCGGTCGAAGAAGATCGCGGAGGTGATCCGCAGGTGTCCGGACGAGCTGACCGGCAGGAACTCGGTGAGTCCCTGGACGATGCCCAGGACGATGGCTTCGACCCAGGTCACTCGCCGACCCCGGACAGCTCCAGCGCCTCGGCGACGGTACGCAGGGTCTGCACGCCGCTGTCCCGGTCGGCGACGAAGAGGGTCACCGAGAGGGTGGTCACGCCCGCCGCGGCGTACTCGCGCAGCCGCTCGGCGATCCGCTCCTTGGGGCCGAGCAGCGAGGTGCGGTCGATGAACTCCATCGGCACCGCGGCGGCCGCGTCGCGCTGACGCTTGGCCAGGTAGAGGTCCTGCACCTCGCGGGCGGCGTCGCCGTAGCCCATCCGGGTGGCGAGCTGGTTGTAGAAGTTCTGCTGGCGGCTGCCCATGCCGCCGACGTAGAGCGCGGCGTACCAGCGGACCAGCTCGGCGCAGGTGGCGATGTCGTCGCCGACCACCACCGGCACGGAGGGGACCACGTCGAAGCCGGCCAGGTCCTTGCCGGCCTTGGCCCGGCCGGCGCGCACCGAGGCGAGCTGCTCCTCGGCGAACTCGGGGGCGTAGAAGACAGCCAGCCAGCCGTCGGCGATCTCGCCGGCCAGTTCCAGGTTCTTCGGGCCGACGGCGGCCAGGTAGATCGGGATGTGCTCGCGGGGCGGGTGGAAGCCCAGCCGCAGCGCCTTGCCGGGGCCGTCGGGCAGCGGCAGCGTGTAGTGCTCGCCGTCGTAGGCCACCTCCTTGCGGGCCACCGCGAGCTTCACGATGTCGACGTACTCGCGGGTGCGGGCCAGCGGCTTGGCGAACCGCACGCCGTGCCAGCCCTCCGAGACCTGCGGCCCGGAGACGCCCAGGCCGAGCCGGAACCGGCCGCCGGAGAGCGCGTCGATGGTGGCCGCGGTCATCGCGGTCATGGCCGGGGTCCGGGCGGGGATCTGCATCACCGCGCTGCCCACGTCGATCCGCTCGGTCTGGCCGGCCATCCAGGCCAGCATGCTGGGCGAGTCGGAGCCGTAGGCCTCCGCCGCCCACACCACCGAGTAACCGAGCCGGTCCGCCTCCTGGGCAAGTGCCAGGTGATCGGCGGGCGTGCTCCACGCCGTCTGGTATCCGAGGCTGAGCCCTAGTCGCACTGGATCCTCCCCCATCCGCACCACAGGTCGCACCAGGGTACGCAATGCCGGCGGTGGACCCGATCACCGGCTCACCCGGCTCCCGCCGGGGTGCCCGACGACCAGCGCGGGGCCCGGTCACGGTCGGATCGGCGACGTGGCGGGCAGAGATGACGGGAGCGAGGATATCCGTGACGCCAGGTTCGAAATAAGGTTCACCCATGCAACAGCGACCGCTCGGCCGAAGCGGGCTGGCGGTTTCGCGGCTCGCGCTCGGCACCATGACGTGGGGCCGGGACACCGACGCCGACGACGCGGCCGCCCAGCTGAAGAGTTTCCTCGACGCGGGCGGCAACCTGGTCGACACCGCGGACGTCTTCGGCGACGGTGACGCCGAGTCGGTGCTCGGCTCGCTGCTGGGCGCCCTGGTCCCCCGCGACGAGCTGCTCATCGCCACCAAGGCGGGGCTGCGGCCGGGCAGCGGCCGGCGCCGGGACGGCTCGCGCGGGCACCTGCTGCGCACCCTGGACGCCTCGCTGCGCCGCCTGGGCACCGACCACGTCGACCTGTGGCAGGTCCACGGGTACGACCCGGACACACCGCTGGAGGAGACCCTGGCGGCGCTGGACCACGCGGTGGCCAGCGGCCGGGTCCGCTACGTCGGCGTGTCGAACTTCTCCGGCTGGCAGACCGCCCGCGCCGCCGCCTGGCAGGCGGCCTGGCCGGGGCGCGCCCCGGTGATCGCCGCGCAGGTGGAGTACTCGCTGCTGGAGCGGGGCGTCGAACGGGAGGTGCTGCCGGCCTGCGGCGCGCTCGGGCTGGGCGTGCTGCCCTGGTCCCCGCTGGGCCGGGGGGTGCTCACCGGCAAGTACCGGCACGGCCGGCCGGCCGACTCGCGGGCCGCCTCGCCGCACTTCGAACGGTTCGTCGCCACCTACCTGGAGCCGCGCTGCTCCAGCATCGTGGAGGCGGTGGCCACCGCCGCCGGGGGGCTGGGCGTCTCGCCGATGGAGGTGGCGCTGGCCTGGATCCGGGACCGGCCGGGCGTCACCGCGCCGATCCTGGGCGCCCGTACCGTCGGGCAGCTCCTCGGCGCGCTCCAGGTGGAGCGGATGACCCTGCCGGCGGAGATCACCACGGCGCTGGACGACGTCTCGGCGGTGCCGGTGGGCTACCCGGAACGCGACGGCTGACGTCGGGGGGCAGGCCTGGGGTCTCCCGCGCGCCCGCCGGCGCGAGGCCCGGGACGGCCGCGCGGGACTGACCGGTGGCGGACCGGCGGGCGGTTGCGGCCGGGCCGAGTGCCGCGGTCAGTCGAGGGTGGGGCGGTCGCCGGGGATCTCCCGTACGGCGGCCAGGAAGCGGGCCTGGTCGTCGCGGGTGGCCGGGTTGACGATCCGGATCCACGAGCCGTCGTCGAAGTGCAGGGTCGCCGGGAACTGCATCAGCCGCGCCGAGCCGTGGTCGCAGTCGATCCGGGTGATCCGCCGCCGCTCGACGCTCCACAGCAGCCGGGGCTCGCGCCGGTCCGGCCGGCCCTCGTCCGGGCGGCGGCCCATCCGCAGCAGGTGCAGGTGGGTGTCGGTGACCGCGAGCGGGGTGCCGGTGTAGCGCTCGAGGAACAGCAGCAGGCTGCCGGCGAGGGTGGCCAGGTCGCCGCTGAAGACGTACCGGCGGCGGTAGGCGATCTCGGCGAGCTGGTCGGCGAGCGGGCGGTGGCGGCTGAGCCGGAACAGCGCCCGGAACGCCTCCTGCTCGTCGGTGAGCGGCAGCACCGGCCGGGGTTGCGGGACAGCCGGGGTCGCGTCGACGGCCACGTCCCGACCGGCCGCCTCGGGCAGTCCCGCGGCGAGCGCGGCCGCCTTGCCGGGCAGCAGCAGCACCCCGGCCACGATCCGGACCGGGGTCAGCACCGCCTCCACCCAGGCCACCGGGTTGACGATGTTCAGCAGCCCGAACAGCGCCCGAGGATCGAGCGCCTCGGCGACCTCGGTGCCGACGTCGTCGACGAACTGGCTGCCGGCGCGGTGCGTCTCGTGCGCCCGCACCGGCGCCAGGCCGACGTAGCGCAGCTCCTGCCCGGTCACCAGGGGGGCGACCAGGGCCCGCTCCGGCTCGTCGGAGGTGCGGAACTCGTCGCGCAGCGCGCGGGCCCGGTCGCGGGCCACCCGTGCGCCGTCGCGCACCGCGTCGCCGAGCCGCCCGAGCCGTCCCCACGCACCCGTCACGCCGTACCTCCTCCGTCGCCGGTCAGCGGCCCGCCGGCTGCTGCTCGGCGGGTGGCTGCCCGAAGACATTCTGGTCGATCCAGTCGGCGCCGCCCTGCACGACGTCGCCGATCTCGTCCTTGACCAGGTCGGAGCCGGGCACCGACAGGCCGCTGACCAGGGCGGTGCCGCCCCACACCGCCCCGTGCACGACCGAGTTCGGCACGTTCCAGGGCAGGTTGGTGGCCCAGTTCTGGGCGATCATCCGACCGCCGTCGGCCAGGCCGTGCGCGCGCAGGGCGCCGGCCCGCTCCAGCATCCCCATGTCGAACGGCGACCCGGACTTGCCGAGCTTGAAGGTGCCCTGCGCCGGGTCGGTGATCTTGTGGAACCACTTGTCGGCCTTGCCGGCGGCGCGCCGCTTGTCGATCGCCTTCTGCCCCATCCGCAGCGCCTTCTGCTTGTCCACCAGCTTGTCCAGGTGGTTGCGCAGCTTGCGCAGGTAGAGCATGACCCGCTGGAGCAGCCGGATGACCTTCTGCAGGTGGGTGGCGAGCGGACGGATGATCTTCAGCGACCGGGTCAGGACGATCATGCCGCGGGTCACGGTGACCCCCAGGCCGGCCGCCCAGGACGCCCCGGCGGTGAACGGCGCCATGAGCAGGGCGGTCACCAGGGTGACCAGCATCCAGTTGACGAACTCGACGCAGAGGTCGACCAGCACCTCGTGCACGATCTGCAGGGCCTCGGCGACCCCGCGCAGGTACTCGGCGGTGGCGGTGAACTGCCCCGCCACGTCCAGCAGCTGCTGCTCGACCTCGGCGAGGCGCTTGCCGTACGCCTCGCCCGCCGGCGACCGCCAGCCCGGCTGCTCGGCCTCGCGGACGCCGCGGTGGCTCAGCGCCAGCTCCCGCACCTGAGCGGCGAGGGCGTCCCAGTCACCGGCCCGGGCACGCAGCGCCTCCGGCTCGCCGTCGACCATGTCGACCAGCTGGATGAGCGGCCAGGCCAGGGTGCGGCAGACGCTGTCGACCACGTCCTCCACCCCGGACAGCGCGTTGTCGATGCCGTTCCAGAGCTGGACGGCGCTGCCGGCGGGTCCGCTCACCGGCCCATCCCCTCGCGCATCGCCCGGAAGCCGGAGTCGATGTCCTGCTCGTTGCGCTCGTACGACTCGGCGGTGGACCCCAGCGCCGCCCCGACGCGGGTGAACGCGTCCTGACCGGCCCGGAACAGCGTGGTGCCGTCGGCGACCTGCTCGGCGTACTTGGCGCGCAGCATGTCGCTGGCGAACGGCAGGTGACCGAAGGCGCCGTCGGGCAGGTCACCCGCGGCCACCACCCGGCTCTCCAGCGCGCCCAGCGCGTTGGCCACTCCGGTGGCGGCCGCCTCCAGCCGTTTCACGGCCGTCACGTCCACTTCGATGTCAGCTGCCATCGCCGTTCCTCCCCCGCATCCGACGCGCGTCGAAGATACGATTCCTCGGCCTCCGGCCGCCACCCCGGCCCAAGGAGGAACCAAGGGAGAGGAAGCCCGCATGACTGATCCGCTGTCCGGTCTGGACGCGCTCGCCGGCCGGCTCGCCGACATCGAACGCCGCTTCGCCGGGCTGCACGCCGGCCTCGACGACGTCGACGGCACCGCCACCGACGACACGGGCCTGGTGTCGGCCACCGTGGACGCCACCGGCGGGCTCACCGACCTGACCGTCGAGCCGGGGGCGCTGCGGGCCGGCACCGCCGACCTGGCGAGGATGGTGCTGGAGGCGTACCGGCGGGCCCGCGCGGCGGCGACCGCCCAGCTCGACGAGCGCACCGAGGGTCTCGACGCGACGCTCGGGGCGGGCCTGACCGAGCTGTTCGGCAAGCCGGGCGACTTCGCGGCGTTGGGCCGCCTGGAGGAGGCCGTCGCCCGACTCGGCGCCCTGGACGCCCGGCTGCCGAGGCCGCCGGCGTGACCGCGACCGGCTGGCCGGAGATCGTGGCCCGGCTGCACCGCACGCTCGTCGCCTGCGACCGGGACACCGACGTGGAACTCAGCGCCGGGTCGCGCCGGCTCCGGCTGTCCGTGCGCCGCGACAGCGTCGAGGGCCACTGCCCCGGGTACGCGGGGCAGCGGCTGGCCGAGCTGGGCTGGCAGCCCGGCGACGGCGGCGACTGGTGGTACGCCACCCCGCGTACCGCCGAGGGCCTGCACTGGTGGAGCGGCTTCGCCGCCCGGACCGCCGCCGTCGCGCTGACCGCCGACCCGGCGGCGCTCTCCTGCCGGGTGCTCCCGCTCGACGGCGGGGCGGAACCGCCGACGGCAACCGGTGCCGAGGTGACCGGCGCAGCCGGGTCCGGTGTCGGCGCGCCCGTACCGGCCGGCGTCGGCGTCGCCGTGCCGGTCGGGGCCGGCGCCGGGGTCGACGCGACGGCCGCCGACGTCGCCTCCCCGGGGGCCACGGTCGCGGACGGCGGCGGGGCGCGCCCGGCCGAGCCGGAGCCGGCCGAACTGCTCGCCCGGGCGGCGGCCGCGCACGACCTGCCCCGCTACCTGGGGGTGCTCGCGGCCGGCCCGGTCTGCGTACCGCTCGCCGGAGACCCGTCGCCCGACCGGGACTTTCCGTGGACGGTCGTCCTCGGGGCGGACCGCGCACCGCTGCTGCCGGTCTTCACCTCGGCGGACGCGCTGGCCGCGTTCGCCGGGGTGGGGGTGCCGTTCGTCGCGCTGTCCGCCGCCGACCTGCTGGCGGACTGGCCGGAGCCGGGCTGGGGCCTCGCCGTCGACCCGGGTGCCGCCCACGGCCTGACGCTGACCGCCTCGGCGCTGGCCGCGCTGCTGGCCGCGAACGACCTGACCGCTTCGCAGGGCTCCCTCGCCCCGGCCACCGTCGAGCGACCGGGCAGCACGGGCCGCTGAGGGAGCGTATCCGCCGCACGTGGGACCGGCCGGCTCGGCGCGGTCGCACAGCTGTCGGGAGCGGGCGGGCCCGGTCGCGAGGCTAACGGGACAGGTACGCCTTGATGCTGGTCGGGACGCGTCCCGCCGCATCCGCCACGGCGGCCCGCGCCTCCCTGGTCACCGGCACCACGGTGGTGTGCTTGGGCGGCAGGAGGATCAGGCCGCCGATCGGCACTACCCGCTCGGCCTGCTGCCGCTGGCCGGCCGCCGGATCGGCGGGCGGGTCGGACCAGATGATGTACACCAGCCGGACGGTCATCTGCTCGCTGTCGTCGTTGCGTACCGACACGGCGGTGAACCGGCTGTTGCGGTCGAGTACCCGGCCGTCGTCGGCCACCGGGGTCACCACCGGCTGGACGTCGACGGCGGGGGCGTCCACCGGCTCCGCGGTGCGCACCGAGACGGCCACGTCCTCGGCCGCCCGGGCTCCGGCACCCGTGAAGGTCAGCACGTCGCTGCTGGTGCCCGGCGGGACGACCAGCCGCCCCCGGTCGCTGCCGTAGACCGAGGCGACCCGCACGCTGGGCAGCGTGCGCCCGGCGGCGTCCAGCGCGGTGAACTCCAGCGTCGGCGCGAGCACCTGAGTGCCCTCGTTGACGATCGTGAGCACCTGGTTCATGTACCCGTCCCCGGAAGTCGGGGCGAACTCGAACCGCAGCGCGGCACCGGGGCGGGACCGGACGACGAGACCACAGCCGGCGAGCAGCAGCGTGGCCACCAGCCCGGCGACGGCTCGCGCGAACAGCGGAGTGGCGCGGCCAGGGCGGGGTCGGGTCACGATCATGGTGAGCGGCACCGGCGCATGGTACGGCGGGGCGCGGCGGGGCGGCTCAGCTACCCCGGAGCCGGACCGGCGCGCCGCGGCGGTCGCCCTGCGCCCGTCCGTCACAACCGCTTGACCATCTGCACCGAGGTGATCTCGTAGCCCATCTGCTCGTAGAGGGCGCGGGCGCCTAAGTTGTGGCCGAACACGTTCAGCCCGATCGACACCACGCCGAGCTCGCGGCAGAGCTGCTCCGCGGCCCGCATCATCGCCCGGCCGTGGCCGCGCCGGCGCAGGTCGGCGCGTACCTCGAAGTCGTAGCCGAAGGCGTGCAGGCCGTCCGAGCGTGGCTCGAGGTGCAGCCAGAGCACGCCGACCTCGTCGTCACCGGCGTAGGCGGTGCACAACCGGTGGCCCTCGGTGCGCAGGCCGTCGGGGAGCAGCCGGGCGTAGTCCCGGCGCGCCTTCTCCCGCGCCTCGGCCGGCGGCAGCAGACCGCTGGCGGCGATGCTGTCGGCGTAGTCGACCTCCGCCCGCTCGCGGTAGCGCGCGTACCGCGCCTCGGTCATGGGTTCCAGCCGGATGGTCGTCACCACAACACGATAGGGGCGCGGCGGCGGGGACCGGCACCCCGGGGGACGCCGCACGCAGAGCGGCGGAAACCGGGCGAGCGGTGCCTGGCCGGGCGGTGGCGGTGCCGGGGGTGGCCGGCCAGCGGCGCGGGTCACGCGGGAGGGGGTGGCGGACGGCCTGCGGGCTGGGCAGCATAGGTCCATGGACTACGAATACGCGCCGCTGCGGCTGCCGCCGAACGTCGACCGGTTGACCGCCGCGGCGCAGCTGGCGATCCAGGCGGAGTTCTCCGGTTGGGAGTTGGCCCGGGTACGGCTGTTCCGGGACGGCACGCGGCAGGTCGTGCTGCGCCGTCGGCGGGTCAACCAGCCGCAGCCGGGTCTGTCCTACTGACGGCGGGCACGCCGCCCGGCGTACCCGGGTCGGCGGCCCACGCGCCCGGGGCCGGACCGCACGGTCGGGCCCCGGGGGCGTCGCGGCCCAGGGCCTAGTGGCTGTGCCCGGCGTGGTCGTGCTCGTCCTCGTCGAGGAACGGGTGCTCGTCGAGCCGCCCGACGAGACGGTCGTCGGCGGCCGGCTGGAACGGGCCCACCGGGTCGTCGTCGTCGAAGGACTCCAGGTCGACCGGGGTGCCCACCTCGCTGACCATCACCACGCCGTCGAGCGGTTCCAGCTCCGGCACGTCCAGCGCGCTCAGCGAGCCGTCCCCGCTCTGCAGCAGCTCCAGCACCGCCTCGCCGACCCCCTCGACGGGCGCCGGCTCGTCCTCCTCCGGGGTGCCCTCGCGGCGGGCCACCTCGGCGACCCGGATGAGCGCGGACACGCTCGGCACCCGGTAGTCGCGGCGCTGCCGCACCGAGATCACCGCCGGGTGCGGGTCGCTGGCCTCGACACCCTCGGCGCCGCCGAACCGCTCGTCGGCCTCGTCGGGGTCGATCGACTCGACGTCCCACGGCGTGACCTCGCCGAACGCGTCGAGCAACTGCTCGTCGTAGGCGTACGAGGCGTTGTTCAACGCCACGTACGCCTGCCAGACGCCGTCGTCGTCGATCCGGCCCTGGGCGGCGCGCACGGCCGTCAGGTGGGCCCGGGCGGCGTCGATCACGCGCTCCAGAGCAGCGTCCAGCTCACCGTGCTGGTCGGTCATGAGGGAGTCCCTTCGCGATGGGGAGGAAGCGGTCCGGCGACGGACCCGGTCAGCAGGTGCGCAGGAACCGGTCGAGGACCCGCACGCCGAACTGTAGTCCGTCCACCGGTACCCGCTCGTCGATGCCGTGGAACAGGGCCGAGAAGTTGAGGTCGGCCGGCAGTCGCAGCGGTGCGAACCCGAAGCAGCGGATGCCGAGCTGGGAGAACGCCTTGGCGTCGGTGCCGCCGGAGAGCATGTACGGCACCGGGCGGGCCCCCGGGTCCTCCGCGCGCAGCGCCGCCGACATCGCCTCGACCAGGTCACCGTCGAAGGTGGTCTCCAGGGCCGGCTGGCGCTGGATGTACTCGATGTCGATGTCCGGTCCGACCAGCTCGCGCAGCTGGCGCTCGAGCATCTCCGACTGCCCGGGCAGGCTGCGGCAGTCGATGGTGGCGGTGGCCCGGCCGGGGATGACGTTGTCCTTGTAGCCGGCGGCCAGCCGGGTCGGGTTGGCGGTGCTGCGGATGGTCGCCCCGATGATGTTGGCGATCGGGCCGAGCTTGGCGATCGCCGCCTCCGGGTCGTCCGGGTCCAGCTCGACGCCGAGCACGTCGGAGATCTCTTCGAGGAAGGCCCGCACGGTCGGGGTGACGGTGACCGGGAAGCGGTGCCGCCCGATCCGCGCGACCGCCTCGGCGAGCGCGGTGACCGCGTTGTCGTCGTGGATGAACGACCCGTGCCCGGGGCGGCCCCTGGCGTGCAGCCGCAGCCAGTCCAGCCCCTTCTCCGCCGTCTCGATCAGGTAGAGCCGGTTGGCGTCGTCGATATCGTAGGAGAAGCCGCCGACCTCGCCGATCGCCTCGGTGCAGCCGTCGAAGAGCTCCCGGTGCCGCTGCACCAGGAAGTGTGCGCCGTAGTCGCTGCCCGCCTCCTCGTCGGCGGTGTAGGCCAGCACGATGTCGCGCGGCGGGCGCACGCCGGTGCGCTGCCAGTGCCGCACCACGGCCAGCACCATCGCGTCGAAGTCCTTCATGTCGATCGCGCCCCGGCCCCACAGGTAGCCGTCGCGGATCTCCCCGGAGAACGGGTGCACCGACCACTCGTCGGCGTCGGCGGGCACCACGTCCAGGTGGCCGTGCACCAGCAGGGCGTCCCGGCCCGGGTCGGTGCCGGGGATCCGGGCGACCAGGTTGGCCCGCCCGGGCGCCGACTCGAGGAAATGCGACGCGACGCCGACCTCGGCGAGCTTGTCCGCGACGTACTCGGCGGCGAGCCGCTCCCCCGCGCTGGTGGCGTTGTCACCGGTGTTGGTGGTGTCGATACGCAGCAGGTCGCGGCAGAGTTCCACGACCTCGTCGGTGGGGTCGGGTCGGGCGGAGTCGGGGTCGCTCGTCATCGGCTCTTTCTACCAGTCGGGCGAGCCGTCGCGGCGGCCCGGCCGGCGCTCGCACGCGTCAGCGTCCGCGCGGCACCTGCGGGCCGCCCCCGTTTCGCGATCTTGCGGTGCGGGTACCGCCTCGGCGACCCCGCACCGCCCGTCGCGCCGGCCGTCCCCAGGCTCCGGCCGCCCGTCGAGGAGGGCCCCATGACCGTCCCGCTGCCGCCCCTGCCGCCCACCGCCGACGACGCCTACCGGCCCGGCGGGCGCAGCATGGCCGACATCGCCGACACCGAGCACCGGCAACTGCTCGGCCTGGCCGACCAGGTGACCGACCCGGGGCTGAGCCCTGAGCGGCGCCGAGAGGTGGCCGAGGTGCTGACCGCGGCGATCTCGCGGCACCTCTCCGCCGAGGAGCAGTACCTGCTGCCCGCCGCGCGGGCGGCGCTGCCCGGGAGCGCCGAGCGGGTCGACCGGGAACTGGCGGCCGACGCGGCGCTGCTGGCCGCGCTCAAGGCGCTCGGCGGGCCGGACGACCCGGCGCTGGCGGACGTCGCCGCGCGGGTCCGCCGGCACGTCGAGGCGGTCTCGGCGCTGATCACCCCGCTGCGCGAGGTGGCCACCGACGCGGAGCTGATCCGGCTGGGCAACCGGTGGGAGATCGCCGAGGAGGCGGCCCCCACCCGCCCGCACCCGGGTACGCCGGCCACCCCGCCGTGGAACCGGGTGGTCGAGCCGGCGCTGGGCGTGGTGGACAAGGTGCGCGACGCGGTCACCGGGCGGCGGACGTACCTGGCCGATCTCAAGCGGGACGCGCGCGACTGATCCATCGCCGGACGCCGATCCGCCCAGGCCCTTCCGCCGGCCCGTGCGGTGGTCCTACCGTCACGTTATGAATCTGGAGCTGCGACACCTGCGGGTCGTCTGCGCGATCGCCGAGACGGGGAGCGTGACCAAGGCCGCGTCCTCCCTGGGCCTGGCCCAGCCGGCCCTGACCGCGCAGCTCCAGCGCATCGAGCGCGCCCTCGGCGGGCCGCTGTTCGAACGCGACCGGCGCGGCGCCCGGCCCACCGCGCTGGGCGAGCTGGTGCTGGCCCGGGCCCGGGTGCTGCTGCCGGCGATGAAGGGGCTCCAGGACGAGGCGGCCCGGCTGGCCGGGGCGGACGACAGCCTGGGCCGGTACCGCTTCGGCGGGGTGAACAGCCCGATCCTCGGCCGGCTGGTGCACCGGCTGGTCGCCGAGCAGCCGCAGGCGCAGATCACCACGTACGCCTCCTGGTCGGCCGCGGAGCTGGCCGGGCTGGTGGCCGGCGGGCGGCTCGACTTCGCGCTCACCGGGGTCTGCGGCGACGCCACGGTGTCCCCGGAGTTCGGGCTCTGCTGGCGGGAGGTGGCGGTCGACCCGGTGCTGGTGCTGTTGCCGACCAGCCACCCGATGGCCGGCCGGGAGGAGATCGGCCTGGCCGAGCTGCGCCGCGAACAGTGGGTGGCCGCGCCGGGCGAGGGCTGTTTCGGCGACTGCTTCGCCGCCGCCTGCGCCCGGGCCGGCTTCACCCCCCGCAAGGTGTACGAGACCGACGTGCGCGGCTGCATGGACCTGGTCGACGCCGGCGAGGCGGTGGCGCTGTGCCAGGCGACCTTCCGCCCGGTCGACGGTCTGGTCACCCGCCGGCTGGCCGGCGTGCCGCTGCGCTGGCGGCTGCTGCTCGGCTGGCACCCCGAGTCGCCCGCCGCCCGGGTCGCCGAGGCGGTGCTGGAGACGGCGGTGGCGGCGTACACCGACTCGCTGGCGCCGCACCCCGACTACCTGGCCTGGCTGCTGCGCCACCCGGAGTTCGGGGCCCGGCCGGCCGGCGGGGTGCGAATCGCCTGACGGCGGGTACCTGGACCCCATGACCGATCGCTACCCCGACGTCGACGAGCGGGAACTGCTGCGGCAGGCGGCCGCCGCGCACTCCGCCGCCGTCCGGGACCTCGAGGCGTTCCTGCGCCGGCTGCCGGCGGTGCCCGATCCGGCCGACATCGCCGAGTACGCCAACCTGCTCACCCAGGAGGAACAGACCCGGGCCGAGCGGCAGGCCGCCGCCACCGCCGCCGGCCTGGAGCTGCCCAGCCTCGGCACCGAGCCGTAGCGCGAGCCGCCGCCCGTGCGGGTCAGCGTTCGACCAGGACGTCGTGGCCCAGGTCGAGCAGGGAGTGCCGCCACTCGTCGTCGGCGTTGCCGCCGCGTGGCTTCTCCGCGGTCAGCGCCCGGATCCGGTCGATCGCCTCCCGCATCACCTCGATGTCCTCCGGGGTCAGATCCACCTTGCGCTTGCTGAGCACCCGCAGGATCTGCCGGCCCGGCTGGGGCAGGTCCATGTCCGGGTTCGGGCCGAACGACTCCTCCCCCGAGCCCCGGGTCAGCAGCCACTGCCGCAACTGTTCGGAGGGGACGTTCACCTCGGCGTGGAAGTCGTCCCAGATCACCTCGACCTCGGGGTCGAGTCGCTGCTCGCGTGCCATCACGCCTCCTCTTCCGGTGGCCCGGACGGCGCCGGGCTCCCGTCGTCGGTCTGCTGCTTCAGGCCCTCCGGCGGCACCCGCACCCGGGCCGGGTTCGCCGTCGGCGGCGCGAGGATCGGTTCGGTGCGGTCGGTCTCCTCGTCGCTCTCCTCGGGTTCGGTCATCTCCGCCCTCCGGGTCATCGCGGATGGGACGTCGAGGCCGCGGTGTAGCCCCGCTCTCCCGCGGCCACGTCGAAGGCGAGCTGACCGTCGCGCGCGTCGACGGTGATCTTCTGCCCCGGCGAGAGCTGGTTCTCCAGCAGCATCCGGGACAGCCGGTTGTCGACCTCCCGCTGGATCACCCGGCGCAGCGGCCGGGCGCCGAACTCCGGCTGGTAGCCGTGCTCGGCGAGCCAGTCGACGCCGGCGGTGGTGAACTCGACCTCGACGTCCTGGGCGTGCAGCCGGCGGCGGGTATCCTCCAGCAGCAGCTCCGTGATCTGCCGCAGCTGCTGGGCCTCCAGCCGGCGGAAGATGATCGTCTCGTCGATCCGGTTGAGGAACTCCGGGCGGAAGGCCTCCTGGAGGCGGCGCATCAGCCGCTCGCGCAGCTCGTCGCTCTCCTGGGTGCCGCCGGGCGCGCCGGCCTCGAAGCCCACCGCGCGGGTGGTGCCGGTGATCAGCTCCGAGCCCAGGTTGCTCGTCATGATCAGGACGGTGTTCTTGAAGTTCACCGTCCGGCCCTGGCTGTCGGTGAGCCGGCCGTCGTCGAGCACCTGGAGCAGGATGTTGAACACGTCCGGGTGCGCCTTCTCGATCTCGTCGAGCAGTACCACCGCGTACGGGCGGCGGCGCACCGCCTCGGTGAGTTGGCCGGCCTCCTCGTACCCGACGTAGCCGGGGGGCGCCCCGACCAGCCGGGCGACGGTGTGCCGCTCCTGGAACTCGCTCATGTCGACCCGCACCATCCGGTCGGCCTCGCCGAAGAGCGCCTCGGCCAGGGCCCGGGCCAGCTCGGTCTTGCCGACGCCCGTGGGGCCCAGGAAGAGGAAGCTGCCCATCGGCCGGTTCGGGTCGGCCAGCCCGGTACGCGAGCGGCGGACCGCCTCGGCCACCGCGGTGACCGCGTCGTCCTGGCCGACGACCTTCTCGTGCAGCTGCCCCTCCAGTCGCAGCAACCGGTCCCGCTCCTCCTCGGTGAGCTGGCTGACCGGGATGCCGGTGGCGCGGGAGACCACCTCGGCGATCTCCTGCGGGCCGACCGCGGGGACCCGGCCGGCGCCCTCGTCGCCCCGGGCGCGGCGGATCTGCTCCTCGACCTCGGCGAGCCGGTCGCGCAGCGCGGAGGCCCGCTCGTACTGTTCGTCGGCGACCGCCTGTTCCTTGTCCCGGCGCACCTCGTCGAGCTGCTGCTCCAGCTCGCGCACGTCGGCGTCGGGGGTGCGGGTGCGCAGCCGGACCCGTGCGCCGGCCTGGTCGATCAGGTCGATCGCCTTGTCCGGCAGGAAACGGTCGGTGACGTACCGGTCGGCGAGTTCGGCGGCCGCGACCAGCGCCTCGTCGGTGAAGCGGACCTGGTGGTGCGCCTCGTACCGGTCGCGCAGGCCGCGCAGGATGGTGACGGTGTCCTCGACGCTGGGCTCGGGCACCAGGACCGGCTGGAAGCGGCGGGCCAGCGCGGCGTCCTTCTCGATGCTCTTGCGGTACTCGTCCAGCGTGGTCGCGCCGATCACCCGCAGCTCGCCGCGGGCCAGCGCCGGCTTGAGCATGTTGGACGCGTCCATGCCGCCCTCGCTGCCGGCGCCGCCCGCGCCGACCAGGGTGTGGATCTCGTCCAGGAAGATGATCAGCTCGTCCCGGTGCGCCCGGATCTCCTCGATGACCTTCTTCAACCGTTCCTCGAAGTCGCCGCGGTAGCGGGTGCCGGCGACCAGGCCGGCGAGGTCGAGCTGCACCACCCGCTTGCCGAGCAGGGTCTGCGGCACGTCGCCGTCGCAGATCCGCTCGGCCAGCCCCTCCACGATCGCGGTCTTGCCGACGCCGGCCTCGCCGATCAGCACCGGGTTGTTCTTGGTCCGCCGGGACAGGATCTCCACGGCCTGCTCGATCTCGTCGGCCCGCCCGATCACCGGGTCGATCTGGTCCATCCGGGCCAGCTCGGTGAGGTCCTGCCCGTACTGGTCGAGGGTCGGGGTGCCCCGGTCGGGCTTCGGCCCGCCCATCGGTCCGCGTTCCGCGCTGGCCGCCTGCAACGACTCGGGCTGGATCCGGCCGGCGGCCAGCATCCGGCCGGCGGGCGACTCCGGGTTGAGCGGCAGCGCCATCAGGATGTGCTCGGGGCCGATGTAGTTCGCCCCCATCGCCCGGGACAGCTGGTGGGCGTCGAGCAGCGCCCGCTTGGCGGCGGGGGTGAGCGACAGGTTCGGCGGCACCTCGCCCCCGGGCGCGCCGTCGCCGCGCCCGCCGAGGGCGTTGACCAGGGCGTCCGGGTCGGCGCCGGCCCGGCGTACCAGGTCGCGCAGCGGCTCGCGTTGCAGCGCCGCCCAGAGCAGGTGGTCGGTGTCCAGGTCGTTGCTGTGTTTCTGGGCGGCCCGGCGGGCCGCGTCGGCCAGCATCTCCCGGGCGTCGGCGGTCATCAGCCGGGTGATGTCGACCCGGTGGGCCGGTCGGCGTCCGCCCTCACCCCGGCCGAAGTACCGGGCCAGGAACTCGTCCCAGGGGTCGGAGCCGTAGTCACCGGGTCCCATCATCTCTGTCCTCCGCAGTCGGGGCGTGGCACGGTCGCCGAGGGCGACACGGCGGGCGCGGCACGGTCGCCGGTGGCTACCCGGCGACCGGCGCGACAAACGCCAGGGGATGGCAGGCTGGGGGCATGGACTCCCGCCCGCTGCTGATCGTCGACGGTGCCAACGTGGTCGGTTCCCGCCCGGACGGCTGGTGGCGGGACCGGGCCGGGGCGGCGGCCCGGTTGCGCGACGCGCTGGCGCCGCTGGCCGACCGGGGGCTGCCGCCGGAGCTGCCGCCGCCGGTGGAGGTGGTGCTGGTGGTGGAGGGCGCGGCGCGGGAGGTGCCCGCGGTGGCCGGGGTGCACACGGTGCCGGCGCCCGGTTCCGGGGACGACGCGATCGTCGCGCTGGTGCGCGACGCGCCCGACCGGCGCCGGTTGGTGGTCACCTCCGACCGGGAGCTGCGCGACCGGGTGGCGGCCCTCGGCGCGGAGCTGCACGGCCCGCGCTGGCTGCGCGAGCACACTCACCCCACCACCTGATCCGCCGGCCCGCCCCCGTGAGCAGGGAGTTCGCGCGGCGGTCGGACGGTCCCGTCGGCGGGACCGGAGGATCCCCTGGTGGGACCGGACGGTCCGGCGGCGGGCGCCTTCCCGCAGGTCACGGGGGTAACCGGACACCAGGGCGGGAACGGCGACAAGGGCGGATGTTCGCTACCCACGGGTATGCGTTGTAATGGACGTCTCCCCGCCCCCAGGAGGTCACCGTGGCGAGCGTCGCCGAGCTGAAGGCAGCCATCGAGGTCGCCCTCCAACAGATCGGTGACGGGCAGACAGCCGTGCAGGCGGCCGGCGAGAAGCTCTCCGAGGCGCAGCAGACCCTGGCCGGGGCGCTGGAGGGCAGCGGGCACGAGACGGTGGAGAACGCCCAGGCCTCGCTGACCCAGGCCGGCCAGGAGCTGGAGGAGTGCCTCGCCGCGACCCTCGTCGCGGTCGAGCAGGCGCAGCTCTACGTCTCGACGCTCTGAGCGGGCGGCCGTGTCCATCATCGAGGACGTCGGGGCGCAGGTGCGGGCCGCCGCCGAGGAGCTGCCGCTGGCGCCGCTGGCCCAGGCGCTGGAGAAGTTCGGCCAGGCCACCGAGCGGCTGCGCTGGGTCCGGCAGGAGTCGGCCAACCCGATGGGGGTGCCGGAGCTCTCCGCGGCCACCGAGCACGCCGAGGCCGCCGGACACGCGCTGCGGGTGGCCCAGGAGCAGCTGTCGGCGTACCTGGCCGCGATCGGGCTGGCCCCCGACGGCGCGCCCCCGGCGGCGCCGGCCCGCCGCGAGCCGAGGCACGACGCACCCCGCGCGGACGCCGCGCCGCCGACCGGTCCGGCACCCCGACCACCGGCGGACCCGACGGTCAAGCGCTGGTGGTCGGTGCGGGTGGCGGAGCTGACCGGAGGCAGGGAGGGCCCGCCGGACGAGCCGGACGAGCGGATCGCCGACTCGCGGGAGCTGCTGCGCCGGGTGGTCACCGGGGTCCGCTCCGGCGACCGCGACCGGCTGCACCGGGAGCTGCGCACGGCACACGCCGACGTGGGCCTCGGGCTGGCCGCGGTGGCCCCGCCGCTGCTGCGCGACCTGGCCGGGGAACTGCTCGGGCACCCGCCCCGCGCCGACGACCTGGGCCGGCTGCGGCGCGAGCTGGACGGCCGGGTCCGCGACCTGCTCCCCGGGCTGCCGCCGCCGGTGCTGGACACCCTGCTCACCCGGGTCTGCCGGATGCCCCCGCCCCGTGCCGGCGAGCAGCCGCACGCCGCCGACCCGGCGGTCACCGCCGGGGTGGTGACCGGGGTGCTGCTGGCCCGGCTCGGTCGGGACCTGCCCCGCGACGAGCCCGACGCCCGCCGGGCGCCGGCCGCCGCCGCGCCGGTCGCCGGGCACCGGCCCGACGGTGGGCACCGTGGCTGACCTGCGCAGCCAACTGGTCACGCGGGTACGGGGGACGCTCTCCGAGGCCCTCGGCGCGACGCGTACCCGGTTGGCCGGTGCCGAGACGGAGCTGACCGCCGCCCGCGAACGGCTGGTCCGGGTGCGGCGGGCCGCCGCGGCGGTGCCGCAGCGGGTCGGCGCGGAACGCGACCGCCGGCTGGCCGAGATCGACGACCGGCACGCGGCGCGGATCGCCGAGCTGGCCCGCCGGGCCGCCGCCGCCGCGCTGCGGGAGGCGCCGGGCGCGGCGTCCGCGTCGTGGACGGCCTGGCGGGCGGCGCCGGCCGGGCGCGGGGAGCCGATCGGTCCGGTACGCGTCGGCACGCTGCGCATCGCCGGCGCGGAACCGGTCCCGGCGCTGGTCCCGCTGCTGGACGCCGGCCACGTGCACCTGTCCGGCGGCGACCGGGACGGCGCGGACGCGGTGGTCAGCGCGCTGCTGCTGCGCGGGGTCGGTCGGGCCGACCCGGGCGCGGTGCGGCTGTCCGGCTACGACCCGGAGCACCTGGGCGGCGGGCTGGCCGGCTTCGCCCCGCTGGGCACCGCCGGGCTGCTCACCTTCGTCGGTCCGGGCGGGCTCGGCCGGCTGCTCGACGACCTGGTGGAGCAGATCCGCCGGATCAACGAGACGGTGCTGGCCGGCGAGTACGGCTCGCTGCGCGAGCTGGCCGCGGCGACCGGCCGCCGGCCGGAGCCGTGGCGGGTGGCGGTGCTGCTCGGCGGGGACGAGCTGTCCCGGCACGAACGCGGCCAGCTGGACCGGGTGGTCCGCACCGGGGCGGCCTGTGGGGTGCACCTGGTGGTGCGCGGCATCCCGCTGCCCGAGGACCCGACGGTCACCCGGATCGTCGCCGAGCCGGGCGACGCCCGCGTCGGCGCCCCGCCCGGCCTGCCGGTACGCCTCGACCCGCCGCCGCCCGCCGCGCTGGTCACCGAGACCTGCCGGGAGATCGCCTCCCGGGTCAACGCCGGCCCGCCGCCGACGCCCTTCACCGACCTGCTGCCCCCGCCGGAGCAGATGTGGAAGGAGGACTCGGCGCACGGGCTGACCGCGCCGATCGGCGAGGGCCCGCACGGGCGGCCGGTGCTGCTGACCCTGGGCGACTACCCGCCACACGCGCTGATCGGCGGCCCCTCCGGCACCGGCAAGACCAACCTGATCTTCGCCTGGATCGGCGCGCTCGCCGCCCGCTACTCCCCCGCCGAGCTGGAGTTCTATCTGCTCGACTTCAAGGAGGGAGTGTCCTTCGCCCGGTTCGCCCAGGGCCGGCGCGACCCGAGCTGGCTGCCGCACATGCGGCTGGTCGGCATCAACGTCAACACCGACCGGGAGTTCGGCCTGGCCCTGCTGCGGTTCCTCGCCGAGGAGCTGCGCCGGCGGGCCGACGCCGCCAAGAAGCACGAGGTCACCAAGCTGGCCGAGCTGCGGGCGGTGGACCCGACCGGGCACTGGCCGCGGATCGTCGCGGTGGTCGACGAGTTCCAGGCGCTGCTGGCCGGCCGGGACGTGGTGGCCCGGGAGGCCGCCGACCTGCTGGAGGACCTGGCCCGGCGGGGCCGGTCGCAGGGCATCCACCTGGTGCTCGCCTCGCAGGACGTGCGGGGCATCGAGGCGCTGTGGGGACGCCCCGCGCTGGTCGCCCAGTTCACCCTGCGGATCGCGCTGCCCAAGGCGCTGCGCATCCTGGCCGAACGCAACGACGCGGCACAGGCACTGCCCCGGCACCACGCGGTGGTCAACGCCGAGTCCGGGATGACCGAGGGCAACCAGCTGGCCCGGATCCCGTCGGCCAGCGACTGGGAGACCTGGAGCGAACTGCAGCACCGGCTGTGGCGGATGCGGCCGCAGGACGCCGCGCCGGCGCGGCTCTTCGACGGCGACGCCGTCCCCCGGCTGGTCGACGCGCCCGACTACCGCGCGCTGACCCCGCAGGGCGACACCCCGCCGCCCCGGGGGCCGGTCGCCCTGCTCGGCGAGATCATCGACGTGCAGGCCCGCTCGGCGGCGCTGCGGCTGCCCCGCGCCCCCGGGCGCAACCTGGCGGTGCTGGGCACCCGGGTGGACGAGGCGTGCGCGGTGCTCGACGCCGCTGCCCGGTCGCTGGCCCGCCAGCACCGGCCGGGTACCGCCCGGTTCTCCATCGCCTGCCTCGACCCGGACGCCGACCCGGCCGCCCGCGCCCTCTACGAGGACCTGGCCGACGACGCGGCCTGGTACGACGAGGAGACGGTGCCGGAGCTGATGGCCGAGACGGCCGAGGCCCTGGGCCGGCCGGGCACCCCGAGCACCCCCCACTACCTGCTGCTGTTCGCCGTGGACGCGGCGGCCGGGCGGCTGGCCGCGCCGGCCGGCGGGCGCAGCGGGCTGGAGCAGCTGCGCCGGATCCTGCACGACGGGCCGGAACGGCGTACGCACGTGCTGGCCTGGTGGCGCGGGATCGCCCGGATGCGGGTGGACCTCGGCGGCCCGGCAGCCCGCACCGACCAGATCGGGGCCTGGGTCGCTCTCGACGTGCAGGGGGCGGAGCTGGGTTCCTCGCTCTACCCGGGCACCGGCGGCCCGGACTGGTACCCCCGTCCGTGGCGCGGGCTCTTCTTCGACCGGGCGGTGCACCGCACCGGACAGGTGATCATCCCTTATGGTCCCTCCCGATGAACGAACCGGTCGCCAGTGACACGTACGCCGCCCACGTCCGCCGACTGGCCGAGCTGACCGGCCGGGTCCGGGCCCAGCGGGCCGAGGCGCAGGCCTGGCACGACCAGCAGTGTGCCGCCGCCGAACGGGCGGTGGCCGAGGCGACCGCCCAGCTACGCCGGGCCGAGGCCGAGGTGGTCGAGGCCCGGTCCATGGTGGAGCGGGTCGACGCCGAGGTCGGGCACCTCTGGGCGGAGCTGCGGGGCCGGCTGGGACTGGGCGGGCGGCGACTCGGCCCCGCGCCGGGGCCGGCCAGGGACGCCTCCGGTGATCCGGTGTCGTCGCTGCGCGCGGCGCGGGAGCTGCTGGACCGGGCCGGGCAGCCGGGTGAGCTGCCCGCGTCGGTGAACCCGCTGCTGGCGCTCTGCGGAGTCGCGGGAGCACTGCTCGCGTACGGCCTCGGGGCGGGCGCCCGTGCGCTCGGCCACCGCTACGGCGGTGACCTGGCGGTGGGGATGCCGGTGCTGGCCCTGGTCGTGACGCTGCTCGGACCGCTGGCCGGCCTGGCGCCGGCGAAGCGGCTGGCCGACCGGCGGCACGCCCTGCTGGGGCCGCGGCCGATGGCGATCGTGCTGGTCGCCGGGGTGGCGAGCACGGTGGCCCTGCTGGTGTCGACCCGCTGACCCCGGCGGTCCGGGCCGGCCCGGCGGGCCGCCCGGTCGGCTCGGTGGACCGGCCGAGGCGCAGCGGCTGTCAGGCGGGGACCGCGACGGCCTCGCGCAGCAGCCGGCGGGCCAGCACCAGCCGGTCGGCGTCGTCGTCCAGGCCGGGCAGGTCGCCCACCCGGGTGACGGTGCCGGTGAGCAGGGTGCGCACCGCCGGCTCGCAGGTACCGGGCAGGGTGATGGTCCGGTCGGGCAGCCGCAGCGCCACCCGGTGGTCGGCGGTGGTGGTGAGCTGCCAGCGCAACCCGGCCCGCGGGGCGATCCGGCTGTCGGCGTCGAGCGCGGCCAGCGCGGCGGCCTGGGCGAGGGGCCGGATCGGGGCCGGCCGCGCGGCGGGCCAGGCGCGCTGCCGCAGCCGGGCGGCGACCGCCGCCGGGTCGACGCGCAGCAGCCAGTCCCGCAGCGCCTCGACGGTCTCGGTCAGCTCGGGCTCGACGGCGTCGGGGTCGGCGACGTCGGTGCCGAAGGGCAGCCCGGCGCGCAGCCGGGGATCCTCGGCGGCCAGGGTGAGCAGTTCCTCGACCATGGCGTACCGGGTCAGCGCGCGGATGCCGACGGTCAGGTGCAGCGAGCTGGACTCCTGCGCCTGGGCGCTGTGCAGCCAACCGCGCGGCAGGTAGAGCGCGTCGCCGGGGGCGAGCACCACGTCCAGCGCGGCGGGCCCGTCGGCGGTGGCGGCGACCTCGTCGGCCCGCCCGCCCCAGGGCTGCTGCTCCAGCGGGTCGGGCAGCACCGGCGGGTGGATCCGCCAGTGCTTGCGGCCGTCGACCTGGAGCACGAAGACGTCGTGGGTGTCGTAGTGGGTGGCGAAACCCTGGCTGCCGGCCGGGGTCAGGTAGGCGTTGACCTGCAACGGCTGGGACAGCGCGGTGCCGAGGTCGCGGGCGAAGTCGACCAGGGCGGGCCAGGTGCGGTGCAGTCCCTGGAGCACCAGCGTGGCGCCGGAGGCGTACAGCTCCAGCACCTTCTCGTCGAGGACCTGGTCGGTGATCTCGGCGCCGGCGCCGCCGCCGCCGGTGTAGCGCGCCGCGGGCACGAGCTGGCCGTCCTTGGCCACCCGCAGGAACGGGGTACGCAGACCCCGGCGGCTGAGCAGCTCGTCGGCGTCGGCGGGGCTGAGCAGGTCGGTGAAACCGTCCGGGTTGGGCAGTTCGTCCGCGCGGGAGAGCAGCGGGGCGCGTCCCCAGTGGGCGGCGGCGAACTTCGCCGGTTCCACGCTGACGCAGCGCGCCAGGGCCTCGGCAGCGGACGAGACCGCCGGGCGGCCGTGGCCGCCCGGCGAGTCGATGATCGTCATGACGTCGTCAGCTGGCGCTGCCGTCGGCGCCGCCGTCCTGCTGGCCCGGGGTCGCGCCGCCGTCGGCCGGACCCTCGGCTCCACCGTCGGCGCCACCGTCCTGCTGGCCGGGGGTCGCACCACCGTCGGCCGGACCCTCGGCACCCCGGTCCGCGCCCTGGTCGGCGCCGCGCTCCGCACCGCGGTCCGCGCCGCCGTCGGCGCCGCCGTCCTGCTGCCCGGGAGTCGCGCCACCGTCGGCCGGGCCCTCGAGGCCGCCGCCGCTGGTGGTCTGCATGTCGTCGTCGTTGAGTGCCATGGGTGCTCCCTCGGGTGTGCCGCCCCGCCACCGGCGGGGTCCGTCGTGCAGCGGGTGGTACCCCACGCGCGATCTTCTCTAACCACACGGTAGACGGCGGGACCCGGCGAGCGGGACAGTTCGCCCGGCCCCGGCGGGACGCTCCGGCGCGCCGCGAACCGGGCGCGGCGGCGAACGCGGTGCCAGGATGGGGGGCACGATCCGTCCGGGCAGGGAGGTCACCATGGGGCAGCCGCAGCCCGCACCGCTGGCGCCGCTGGCCGAGGACTGGCAGCGCGCCCTGGCCGTGGTGGCCCACCCCGACGACCTGGAGTTCGGCGCGGCCGCCGCCGTCGCCCGGTGGACCGGGCAGGGCAAGGAGGTCGTCTACTGCCTGGTGACCAGCGGCGAGGCCGGGATCGACGGGACGACCCCGGAGCGGGCCCGGGTGGTGCGCGAGGAGGAACAGCGCGCCTCGGCCGCCGTGGTCGGGGTGACCACGGTGGAGTTCCTCGGCCAGCCCGACGGGCTGCTGGAGTACGGCGTGCCGCTGCGCCGGGCGATCGCCGAGGTGATCCGGCGGCACCGCCCCGACGTGGTGATCACCAACAACTTCCGCGACACCTGGGACGGGGCGTACGCGCTCAACCAGGCCGACCACATCGCGACCGGGCGGGCCGTGCTCGACGCGGCCCGTGACGCCGGCAACCGGTGGATCTTCCCGGAGCAGCTGATCGGCGGCGTGGCGCCGTGGAACCGGGTCCGGGAGGTGTGGGCCGCCGCCTCGCCGCTGTCCCGGCACGGGGTGGACGTCACCGCCACCTTCGACGCCGGGCTGGCCTCGCTGCGCGCGCACGACGCCTACCTGCGGGGCCTCGGCGACGGCGGGTTCGACCCGGCGGAGTTCCTGGAGGGCATCAGCCGCCCGGTCGGCACCCGGCTCGGCGTCCGCTACGGCGCCGCGTTCGAGATCTTCCCGCTGGGCCTGCACTAGGCGGACGCGATGATCCTGGTCGGCACCTCGGGATGGCAGTACCGCGACTGGCGGGAGCGCTTCTACCCACCGAAGCTGCCCCAGCGGCTCTGGCTGGAGCACTTCACCACCCGGTTCGCCACCGTCGAGGTGAACAACGCCTTCTACCGGCTGCCCGAACGGGACACCTTCGCCGCCTGGCGGGCGCGTACCCCGGACGACTTCTGTGTGGCGGTGAAGATGAGTCGCTACCTGACCCACATCAAGCGGCTGCGCGACCCGGCCGAGCCGGTCGCCCGGTTCCTGGGTCGGGCCACCGCGCTCGGCGACCGGCTCGGGCCGGTGCTGGTGCAGCTCCCACCGAACCTGCCCGCCGATCCGGAGGCGCTCGATACCACCCTGCGCCTCTTCCCCGACGAGGTGCGGGTGGCCGTGGAGCCCCGGCACCCGTCCTGGTGGACGCCGTCGGTGCGGCAGGTGCTGGAGCGCCGGCGGGCCGCGCTGGTCTGGGCGGACCGGCGGGGCCGGCCGGTGACCCCGCTGTGGCGCACCACGGACTTCGGCTACCTGCGGCTGCACGAGGGCCGCGCACAGCCGTGGCCGCGCTACGGCCGGGCCGCGCTCGCCTCCTGGGTACGCCGCCTCGCCGCGACCTTCGACGACGCCGAGCCGGTGTACGTCTACTTCAACAACGACCCGGGCGGGGCGGCCGTGGTCGACGCCGTCGCCTTCGCCGGGCTGGCCCGCCGGGCGGGGCGCTCGGTCAGCCGGACGGAGTGAAGCGGCCCGCCCCACCGGACGGGGGGCGGGCCGCTGGGCGATCCGGTTACGGCATCATCCGTTGCAGGTCACTGGGCATGTTGTCCTTCACGTCGTCCCACTGGCCCTGGGTCACGTGCCGGCTCAGGGCGTCCAGCACCACCTGCACCACGCGCTCGGTGCCGCCCTCGACGTCGTACGGAAAGTGCCGCCGGACCTCGAGAAGGAAGTCGTCCCGATTGAGCTTGATCGGCACGTCCATCGGCTTCCAGCCGTCGAAGTAGATTCCGCGGACCAGCACCGGCAACTGCGCGGCGAACTCCACGCTCTCCTGCACCGGCATCCGGTCGCGCAGCAGGTGCAGAACAGTGCGCAGCGCGCAGTAGGACTGGTTGCGTTGCTCCTTCGGCCAACCGTACGCCTGTTCGATGTCCTTGAGCATCAGGTTCGTCTTCTCCAAAGAGGATTCGAACGCCGATTGCAGCTGCTCAGCCATCTGTCCACCCCCGTGCGTCGTCTTCCCATCGTCGGTCGTCGGTGCGGCGCGGCGGCCCGCTCGGCCCCCGCCACAGCCGGGTCGGCCTGATCCGACCGGGTCGCTCGCGGGCGTTGCCGTCGGCCCTTCCGACCACGTGCAGCACCCCGCCACGTCGTCTGTCCGTCACGACGCGAACCGCCATGGGCCACCTCCGTCGCTGTCGGCCTCACGGTTCCGTCGGTCGACGGACCGCAGACACCGCCCATGCTGTTCGGCGATCGGGTGAGCCGGCGTCACCCCGCCCGGGTGAACTCCGGCGACCGTCAGCCGGCGGCGTCGAGCAGGCCGGCCAGGGTCGCGGCGTTGGTCTGGGCAAAATCGCGGTAACAATTGTTCATCAGTACGTGGGTCTGCCCGGCCGAGTCGGCCAGCTCGCGCAGCTTCGGCGCCCAGTCCCGCAACTCCCGGTCGGAGTAGTGGTAGCCGAACTTCTCGTGGATGTCCTTGCTGGTCCACTTGTCGCTGTGCCCGTGGAAGCGCACCACCGCGAGGTCCGCGGTGGCGGCCAGCACCGGGGGTACGGAGGAGCGGTGCCCCTGCGGCATGTCGACGCAGACGTACGGCAGCCGGTGCTTGCGCAGGAAGGCGATGGTCTCGTCGGCGTTGGCGCCGTCGAACCAGGAGGCGTGCCGGAACTCGAAGACCGGCCGCAGCGGGCGGCAACGCCGCTCCACCTCCAGCAGGTACTCCTTGTTCTCCCGCTTGATGGTGAACCAGGGCGGGAACTGGAACAGCACCGCGCCGAGCTTGCCGGCCGTCACCAGCGGGTCCAGCGCGGACAGGAACCGGGTCCACACCTCCTCGTACGCCTGCGCGGGCAGGTCGTCCGGGTACAGGTTCTTCTTCTCGGTCTCCGGGCGCAGGTCCTTGTAGAGCGCGGACACCTTTGTCGGGTGCCCGGTCAGCAGGCTGAACGCCTTGACGTTGAAGGTGAAGCCCGCCGGGGTGCGCTCGGCCCACAGCCGGGCGGTCCGTTCGGCCGGCGGCGAGTAGTAGGTGGCGTCCACCTCGACCAGCGGAAAGCGCCGGGCGTAGTACGCCAGGCGCTTCTCCGGGGTGTCCGCGGTCTGCGGATACCACCCCGACTCCAGCAGCGTCCGGTCGGTCCAGGACGCGGTGCCCACCTTGATGTCACCCATGGAAGGAGTCCACCGCGCCCGGACCTGACCGGCAACCGCGACGCCCGCCGCTCAGGCGACCCGCCGCTCCCGCGTCTGCTTGCAGGCCACACAGGAGGTGGCCGACGGGAAGATCTCCAGGCGCTCGACCGGGATCGGCGCCGAGCAGCCCTCGCAGAAGCCGTAGGTGCCCTCTTCCAGGCGGGTCAGCGCGTGCTCGAACTGGGCGCGACGGTCGAGGATCGTGCGCAGCAACGACTGCGCGGTGTCCCGTTCGGCGGTCTTGGTGCCGCTGTCGGCCTGGTCGTCGCCGGCGGTGTCGCCGACCTCCACCAGCCGCAGCACCTGGCTCTGCGCGACGGCCTGCTCGTACTCCGCGGACAGCTCGTCGTAGCGGGCCTGCAGGGAGAGTCGGATCTGGTCGATCTCCGCCTGGGATCGGCCCGTACCGACGGTGTCGTGGACGAGCATCGCTGCCTGCCTTTCGTGGGGCTCCGGCCGGCCGGGCCGGTCGCCCGGATACGGTCCGCACGGGCGAGATCACCCGTGCTCTGTGAGCCGGGCGAATACCCACCTCCGCAGTGGATCAAACCGACGAGTTTTTCCGACCTCCGTCGACCGGTTCGTCCGGCTCGGCCAGGGCCGGGTGCCGCGGGTCGTCGGCCCGGACCACCACGTCGGCGACGGAGGCCGGGTCGACCTCGTCGGCGTAGCGGGCGAAGGCGGGCAGGGTCCAGCGCAGCTCCGGGTCGGTGCGCCGGGCCAGGGCGGCCGGCGAGAGCGCCAGGTGCACCGCGACGTCGAAGGGCAGCCCGCCGCCGAGCAGCAGCGCCCCGCTGACCAGCAGCACCGCGCCGGGCGGCAGCGGGACGTACCCGGCCCGGCTGGCCCGGTCGGTCGCCGGGTCCCAGAGGGAGGGCAGCACCCGCCCCGAGCCACCCGGGCCGGCGGGGTCGAGCACCTCGCGACGCAGCCCGGCCTCGTCGGTCCAGCTCTCGTAGTACGCGTCCGGGTTGGTCCGGCCCTGCTCGAAGCGGATCGAGGCGGGCCGCAGGAAGTCCTCGGCGCGCACGTGCAGCACCGGGCGGCCGAGCGCGCGCAGCGGATCGACCAGCGCCTCGGCGAGGCGCTGCGGCGCGGCGGCCGGCGGGCCGTCGACGGCGACCCGCAGTCGGCCGGGCCGGTCGGTCGGGGCGTCGGGGCCCGCACCGGTCACGGCCGGGAGGCCGGGCTCGGGGGCGGCGGCGAGGAGCCGCTCGGTCAGCTCGGCGACGAGCCGCTCGGGCGAGATGGGTCGGACACGCATCCGACCATGGTGCCCCGGCCGGCCAGCCGGTGCGGTCGATGGTGACCCCGGCGGACGCCGGCGCGGTCGATGGTGACCCGGCGGACGCCGGTGCGGTCGATGGTGACCGGGTTGGTCAGCCGGTGCGGTCGATGGTGACCCGGGCGTCGTCGGCGAGCCGGTAGCCGACCCCGTAGACGGTGGTCACCAGGGGGACGTCCACGCCGACCTTGCCGCGCAGCCGGCGCACGTGCACGTCGACGGTGCGGACCCCGGCGTGCTCGTAGCCCCAGACCGCGTTGAGCAGCTGCAACCGGGTGAAGACCCGGCGCGGGTGGGCGACCAGGTGCAGCAGCAGGTCGAACTCCAGCCGGGTCAGCGGCAGTGGCTCGCCGTCGCGCAGCACGGACCGGGACGAGGCCAGGATGTGCAGGGCCGGGATGGTCGGCGCGAGCGACCGGGCCGGGGACCGGCCGCCGGGCAGCGGCTCGGGCCGCCGCTCGGCGGGGACACCGTTGGTGATGATGGTGCCCTCGCCGCGTTCCAACATCTCGCGGGCGGCCTCCAGCAGCCGCCGGGCCGGCGGGGTCAACGACTCCTCACACGCCAACGGGATGGACAGGGTCACGGTGAGCACGGGTGCGGCCGTGTTCGCCGGGCGGCGCTGGCCGCCGGGGGGACGACCAGGAACCGCAGGTTGGGACGTATGCCATCCGGCGCGCGACGAGGCGGGGCTGACCGACATGGTCCTCCTTGGCTGGTCCGGGTAAACCCACGGCCCGGGACGCCGCTTCATCGATGCTTCCCGGCCCCTGAGCGAGGGTCAAGGGGCGGCCACGTTGCATGAATGTGACAATTGACGAACACATCGCAGCCGAACCCTCGCTCTGCGTACGAGCCAGATGATTACAGCAGAGTCGCCGGGGCGGTCGAATACGGGGGGTACCCGCTCCGCTTCACATTGGCCGGTCCGGCCCGACGCACCACGGCGGACGGTGCCCCGGGCGTGCCGCGCCGGCGCCGGATCAGCGGAACCGGTCGACCCGGACCCGGGCCTCGTCGGCCAGCCGGTAGCCGACGCCGTACACGGTGGTCACCAGCGGGGTGTCCGCGCCGAGCTTGGCGCGCAACCGGCGCACGTGCACGTCCACGGTACGGGCCACCGCGTGCTCGTAGCCCCAGACGCTGCCGAGCAACTGGAGCCGGGTGAAGACCCGGTGCGGGTGCTCGGCGAGGAAGAGCAGCAGGTCGAACTCGATCCGGGTGAGCGGGATCTCCCGGTCGCCCTGCCGGACCACCCGGGATCCGGCCAGGATCCGCAGCGTGTCCGGGTGCTCGTCGGCGGGGGCCGGCGCGGGCACGGCCGTGACCGCCCGCACCGGCACCGGTTCGGCCAGCCGGACCACGCCCTCCCCCGCCTCGGCCAGCTCGCCGAGCAGGTCGACCAGGCGGGCCAGCCGGGGCGTCAGGGGCGCGGCGGCCAGATCGAGGGTGATGGTCAGCGTCGGGGCGGACCGGGGCCGGGGCGGTCCCGGCCGGTCGGAGCGGCCCGGCGGGTGCGGGCGTGAGGTGATGGCGACGACGGACATCGGTGCCTCCTGAGATGACGGGGTCGTCCGCCACGCCCGGTGGAGCGTGGCGGTCAGCGCGGCGCCCGGCCGGCGGTCACCGGGGGCGCGGTGGCCGGGGAACCGGCCGGCGGGGTCGGACCGAGCGCGGGCAGGCCGGCGATCCGCCAGGCGACGAAGCCGCCGACCACGTCGGTGGCCCGGTGCAGGCCGAGGTCCTGCAACGCGGCGGCGGCCAGCGAGGACGTGTAGCCCTCCTGACAGATCACGACGACCGGCAGGTCGTAGCCGACCGCCTGGGGCAGCCGGGCCGGGCAGCGCGGGTCGAGCCGCCACTCCAGCACGTTGCGCTCGATGGCCAGCGCGCCCGGCACGGTGCCGTGTGCGGCCCGCTGGGCGGCCGGCCGGATGTCGACCAGCAGGGCCCCGGCGCGGTACGCCAGGTGCGCCGCCTCCGGGTCGAGCCGGCGCAGCCGGGCGCGGGCGGCGGCCAGGATCTCGTCGATGCCCCGGGATCCCGGTGGTGGCACCGGCGGGCTGTCGGTACTCGGGTGGTGCTGCTGCGGCATCCTCGCGGTCCTTCCAGGAACGAGCCGGTGGGCGGGCGTGGGGGGGTCACCAGGCGACGCCGGCCTCGGCCACGTCGGCGACCCGCAGCCGACCGGCGTCGAGCCGGTAGCGGGTCATCCGGCGCAGCGCGGGCCGGTAGACGTGGACGCTGACCGCGGGCTGGTGGGCGTGGTTGGTCACCACGTGCACGTGCCGGGGGCCGAACCGTCGCCCGGCCCCGGCGGTCAGGCGGTGCGGGCGCAGCCGTGCACCGGACACCGTCTCCTCGGTGAGCTCACCGGCGACGACCAGGAAGGCGCCCGAGGAGCCGCCGTGGTCGTGCAGGTCGGTGCCCTGGCCGGGGAGCCAGCTCAGCGCCCAGACCTCGTGCGTGTCGGTGCCGGCGAGCCGGGCGTACCAGCGCTCGACCGGGTCGAAGCGCAGCGGCACCGGCCAGCGGGCCGGGTCGGCGTACGAGGCGGCGACGGCGAGCAGGTCGGTGTGCGGGTCGGTCATGGCGGTCTCCCGTGGCGATGCGTCCGGCCACCACTATAGGAGTCAAAGCCTATAGGTTTAGTAGGTAATACCGAATGCTGGGACGGCCACCGGAACCACCGGGGATCAGCGCGAGACCGGCGGGTCCACCCGGTAGCCCGGCACCGAGGGCCAGCGCACGGTCAGCACCACCGACGCCTGCTCGGCGTACCAGCAGTGGTCCACCCCACGGCCCCACACCACGTAGTCGCCCGGCGCGCCCAGCACCACCGTCCGGTCCGGGAACTCCACCCGGAACCGGCCGCTGATCAGAACCAGCAGCGCGATCCGCCGCTCCTGGGTGGCCCACCGCGAGCGGGCCTCCCCCGGCGGGTGCACGCCCCACTTCACCTCGACCTCGGCGCTGTGCCGCGGGTCGCCGGCGGGCATGAAGTGCCCGAGCAGCCAACCGGCGTTGGTGGCACCGTCCACCCCCGCGTTGCCGACGTACACGTCGTCCATGACCCTCCCGTCGTGGGCAGGCAAGCTACCAGCCCGCCGGCCGCGGCGGCCGACTAGCCTGGACGGGTGACCGACGACCCGGACGCCGAGACGTCGGCCTTCGCCCACCGGAGGTTCGACCTGGCCCGCGCCGGTCACGGCGACCCGTCGGCGCCGGAGACCGCCCGCTTCGTCGACCTGCCGGAGCTGCTCACCCTGCCCACCTCCCGCTGAGGCGACACCATGGACGATCCCGTACCGGAGCGGATGCGCACGGCGGCCGGCGCGCTGCTGGCCACGCTCGACGAGCCGGCCCGCGCGGCCGCCGGGCACGCCTTCGACGACGAGGGCCGGCGGTGGCTGGAGTACCGGCCCCGGCCCCGCCCCGGGGTGTGCCTGGCCGACCTGGACCGCGCCGGGCGCAAGGCGGCGCACCGGCTGCTGGCCACGGCGCTGAGCCCACCGGCGTACGCCCAGGCGATGACCGTGGTGGCGCTGGAGGAGGTGCTGGACCGGGCGGAGGAGTGGCGACGTGGCCGGCACAGCGGCGACTACTGGGTGGCGCTCTACGGCGACCCGGCCCGCGACGACCGCTGGGCGTGGCGGTTCGAGGGGCACCACCTGTCGGTGAGCATGACGGTGGTCGACGACGAGGTCTCCCCCGCCCCGCTCTTCCTCGGCGCCAACCCGGCCACCGTCCGGCACGCCGGGCGGCCCGTCTCCCGCCCGCTCGGCATCGAGGAGGACCTCGGCCGGGAGCTGCTGGAGGCGATCGGGCCGGCCGGGCGGGCCGCCGCGATCATCGCCGACGAGGCCCCGGCGGACATCGTGAGCGCCACCCGGCCGTCGGTCGACGGGCCGCTCACCCCGCTGGGCGTGCCCGGTGACCGGCTCGGTGTCACCGGCCGCGCCCTGCTCGACCAGCTGGTGGCGCTCTATTTGGACCGGCTCCCCGCCGAGCTGGCGGTCCGCGAGGCGGATCGCCTCGCCGGCGGCGAGCTGCACTTCGCCTGGGCCGGGTCGACCCGGCCGGGTGGGCGGCACTACTACCGGGTGCAGGGCGACGACCTGTTGATCGAGTACGACAACACCACCGAGGACGGCAACCACGCGCACACGGTGCTGCGCCGTCCGGCCGGCGAGTTCGGCGCCGACGTGCTCGCCGCCCACCACGCCCGCGCCCACTGACGCCGCTCAGGCCGGCCGGACCGCCTCGATCAGGAAGCGGCGGGCGTGGGCGACGAAGGCCCCCTCCGCGCGGATCCGCCGGTCCAGCGCGGCGAGCTGCGGCCGGTGCCGGTCCACGTCGAAGCCCGGCGCCGTCCAGACGACCTTGCGCAGGAACCAGACCACCGCGCCGACGTCGTGGAAGACCGCGCGCAGGGTGGCCTGTTCGAGGCGGACCACGGACAGGCCGGCGGCCCGGGCGGCGGCCACCGCCCGCTCCGGCTGCCGGCTGGTCGCCGGCGGCAGTGGGCCGAGGATCGCCTCGCTCAGCGCCCGCATCGTCCCCGGGCCGATCTGCTGGGACAGGTACGCCCCGCCGGGGCGCAGCACCCGGGCGATCTCGGCCCACCCGGTGGCGACCGGGTGCCGGCTGGTGACGAGGTCGAAGGAGGCATCCTGGAACGGCAGCCCGGACGCGGGGCCGACCTGGACGACGGTGGCGCCGACCCGGCGCAGCGTACGCCGGGCGACCGCCACGTTGGGCGGCCAGGCCTCGGTGGCGACCAGCAGCGGTGGCGGGGCCGGCGCCTCGGCCAGCACCTCTCCCCCGCCGGTGTCGATGTCCAGGGCGGCGGAGACCGCCGCCAGCCGGGCCGCCACCAGCCGGGCGTAGCCCCACGGCGGGCGTTCCTCGGTGGCCCGGCCGTCGAGCCAGGAGAAGTCCCAGCCGTGCACGGGCGCGGCCGCCGCCTCGGCGACCAGTTCGGCGAAGGCGCGCTCTGCCATCCGGCCACCCTGCCGGGCCCGAAGGGTGGCCGACAACCGGATTTCGCCGGCCCCGGTCGAACCCGGTCGGGGAGGTGGCGGCCTCCGCCCCGGAGGACACCGCCACGTCGCCGACATGGGCGGGCGGGCGGTCCGGGGCGAGCGGCGGGGCTGTCAGGCGCGGGGGCGGATGATCTCCACGGTGGCGCCGGCGGCCGGCACGCCGTCCAGGGCCTCGAAGCCGCTCGGCTCCCGGCGGCCGGCGTCGAACTGGCGCATCAGGCGGGCGCCCAGCCGGACCCCGACCGCGCCGACGGCCAGGGCGACCAGCTCGGTGATCACCAAAACCGCGGTCGCGCCGCGCTGCGGCGCGTCGGCCCGGATCAGGCAGGCCAGCAGGAACAGCGCGGCCATGCCGGCGTTGACCAGGTTGAAGGTGACCATGGTGCGGCGGGTCCGGCCGGCCCGGACGTCCCACAGGTCGACCATGCCGGCCACCCCGGCGAGCGCGGCGGCGACCAGGGCGGCGACCGCCGTCCAGTAGCCGACCTCGCCGAGGAAGGCCGGCCCGCCGGCCACGTCGGCGAGGTCGAAGAGGACCGCGCTGACGAAGAGCCCGAACGGGAACGTCACCAGCATCGGTTGGATCGGATGCCCCTGCACCCGTAGCCGGCTCTCCATCGGTTCCTCCCAGGTTTCGCGTCAGCTCACGAATCCAGGGTGCTACCCGGCGGCCAGTCCGGCGAAACGACGCGCTCAACCCTCCCGGGGACGCGACACCGTGGCGACCAGCCGCTCGGCGACCTCGCGCAGCGGGATGTCCAGCGAGGAGGCGGCGTTGCGCAGCACGTCGAGCGCCTCCGGCGCGGGGCACCCGCGCTGGGTCATGATCACCCCGACCGCCTGACCGACGACGCCCTTCTCCAGCAGCGATTCGTCCAGCTCCCCGGCCCGCTCGGCCTGCTTGACCCGGTCGCGGACGGCCGCCAGCAGCAGGCCGGCGTGCTCGGCGAGCAGCATCGCGGTGAGCTGGTGCCGGGTGGTGAAGGTGCCGGCGGAGTCGGTGTAGAGGTTGATCACCCCGATCGCCTGCTCGTCGACGTCGACCGGCGCGGAGATCACCCCGCGTACCCCGAGGCCCCGCGCCCGGGCCGTCCAGCCCGGCCAGCGGTCCTCGACGGCGAGGTCCTGGGCGACGGTCATCTCCCGGCGCCCGATGGCGCTCATCGCCGGCGACTCCGGGCCGTGCCGCAGGTCGTCCAGCTCCGCCAGGTCGGCGTCGGAGGCGGCCACCCCGGCGGGCTCCCCGGCGCGCAGCGCGGTGAAGCCGCACCAGGTCACGTCCGGTACGGCGTCCCGGGCGATCCGCACCAGCCGGGCCAGCGCCTCGTCGAAGTCGTCGGTTGCGATCAGGCCGGCGGTCAGCTCGCGCAGCAGGCCGGCCGTCTCCAGCACGCCGAGGGTGTCGATCATCGGCTCCCGCATGTCCAGGTTCACCGGCGCACGGCCCCCGCGCGCCGACCGATCCCGCCGACCGGCCCCATTGCCTGTCCCATCGTGTGATCTCCCCTGACTCATGAGCCCCGGGCTTCTACCCTCGCAAACCAGGATCGAAACCGCGTAAAGGGCTCCCTTCCGGCGCGGACCCGCGCCGGAAGGGACCCCGTTGACCGCTCAGCGCGCGGCGGAGAGCCGCCGGCCGACCGAGGCGATCAGCCGGTCCAGCTCCGAGCCGAACGGGTTGTCGTGGACCAGGTACGTCCAGGTGGCGGTCGGCCGCACCAGCTTGGCGGCGTCCGGCTCCCAGTCGGTGTCGAACTCGGTCTCGGTGAAGGTGGCGATGGTGCGGGTCTCGATCTCGGGGACGAGGTTGTTGAACGCCGGCACCGCCGCCCGGTGGAACTCGTCCAGCGGGTCGAGGCGGCCCAGCGCCCGCAGGTGCACGCCCTCGCGGACCTCGGAGAGCTCGGCCAGGTGCTCGGCCCAGAGCCGGTCGAGGTGGTAGAGGGCGATCGACCGGGCCACCCGGGCGAGCAGGTCCTCGTCCATCTCGCCGGCCTTCTCCGGCATCCGGTCGAGCAGCATCAGCGCGGCCACGTCGCTGGTGAGCAGCCGCTCGCGGCGCTCCGCGAGCGCCTTGCGCTGCTGCTCGATCACCACGCTGTACCGCCAGGTGTTGCGGTGGATCTCGTGGTTGACGCCCTCGGCCACCCGCTGGGCGTGCTCCACGGCGTAGTCCACCTGCTCGTCGGTGACCAGGCCGTCGGCGTTCATCCGCGGCGAGGCCGGCACGGCGTCGCCGGCGTGCCGGACCACCAGGTCGTCCTCGAGGCTGACGAAGAAGACCGAGCCACCCGGGTCGCCCTGCCGGCCGGCCCGGCCGCGCAGCTGGTCGTCGACCCGGCGGCTGTCGTGCCGGCCGCTGCCGATCACGTACAGGCCGCCCAGTTCGGCCACCCGGTCCCGGTCGCTCTGGTCACTGCCGCCGAGGCGGATGTCCACGCCCCGGCCGGCCATCTGGGTGGAGACGGTGACCGCGCCGTACGCGCCCGCCTCGGCGATGATCGCCGCCTCCTCGTCGTCGTTCTTGGCGTTCAGCACGACGCAGGGCACCCCGGCGGCGTGCAGGCCGGCGGCCAGCCCCTCGGACTCCTTGACGTCCAGGGTGCCGACCAGCACCGGCCGGCCGGCCTGGTGGCAGCGCGTGATCTCGTCGACCAGCGCCTCCTCCTTCTCGGCCCGGGTGGCGTAGATGCGGTCCGGCTCGTCCTCCCGGACGCAGGGGGTGTTCGGCGGGATCACCGCCACCTCGAGGCCGAAGAACTCGCGCAGCTGGTCGCCGACGAGCACGGCGGTGGCGGTCATCCCGCAGACCGTCGGGTAGAGCGCGATGTACGCCTGCACGGTGACGGTGCCCAGCACCTCACCCTCGGCCGTGGCGTCCACGCCCTCCTTGGCCTCGACCGCCGCCTGCAGGCCGTCCGGCCAGCGGCGACGCTGGGCCACCCGGCCGCGCATCTCGTCGATCAGCTCGACCGAGCCCTCCCGGACGATGTAGTCCACGTCGCGGTGCAGCAGGGCGTGCGCGTGCAGCGCCACGTTGACCGCCGAGAGCTGCCCGACGTGCTCGGTGTCGTACAGGTCGATGCCGCCGAGCTTCGCCTCGACGGTGGCCAGGCCGGCGGCGGTGAACGCCACGCTGCGGCCGTCCTCGGCGACGGTGTAGTGCTTGCCCTTGCGCAGGCCGCGCACCAGCGCCGCGGCGGCGTGCACCGGGTCCTGCTCGCCGGCTACCGCACCGGCGAGCACCATCGGCACCCGGGCCTCGTCGATCAGGATCGAGTCGGCCTCGTCCACGATCGCGGTCTTCAGCGGCGGCTGGACCCGGTCGGCGAGGTCGGTGACGAGCTGGTCGCGGAGGAAGTCGAAGCCGGCCTCGCTGACCGCGACGTAGGTCACGTCGCAGGCGTACGCGGCGCGCCGCTCCTCGGGGGTGGAGGCCTCGTTGACCCAGCCCACGGTCAGCCCGAGCAGCCGGTAGACCGGCGCCATCCACTCGGCGTCGCGGCGGGCCAGGTAGTCGTTGACGGTGAGCACGTGCACCGGTCCGTTGCCCAGCCGGACGTGCCCGTACGCGGCGATGGTGGCGGTGAGGGTCTTGCCCTCACCGGTGGCCATCTCGGCGACCTTGCCCGACAGCAGCGCCATCGCCCCGAGCAGCTGCACGTCGTACGGCCGCTGGTCCAGCCCGCGACGGGCGGCCTCGCGGCCGATCGCGCAGATCTCCGCGTACTCCGTGGCGGCGCCGGCGGCCTCGGTGAGCTCGGCGTCGTCGAGGGCGGACAGCTCGTCCTCGCGCGCGGCGATCTGCGGCAGCAACTTCTCCAGCGGGGCCAGGTCGACCGTCGTCCCCGGGCGCTGGAGGAACCGCCGGAACCTGCTCTTCAACCGTTGCGACACACCCATGAGCGGCAACGGTACGCGAACCGGCCGGGCTGTCGCTGCCCGGCTCGTCCGGGGCGTCCCGGGTGTCCCCGTCCCGGCACGTCCGCGCAGGTCAGCGGCGGCGGATCGGGTCAGCTCACCAGCAGCTGGTGGGCGGCCAGTTCCCGGTAGAGCGGACTGGTGACGGTCAATTCGTCGTGGGTGCCGACCGCGACCACCCGGCCGCCGTCGAGCACCACGATCTGGTCGGCGTCGACGACGGTGGCGAGCCGGTGCGCGACGATCAGCAGGGTGCGCCGCACGGCCACCGCGTCGATGGCCCGGCGCAGCGCCGCCTCGTTGCGCGCGTCGAGGTTGCTGGTCGGCTCGTCCAGCAGCAGCACCGGCGGGCCGGCGAGCAGCGCCCGGGCGATCGCCAGGCGCTGCCGCTCGCCGCCGGAGAGCAGCACCCCGCCCTCCCCCACCTGCACGTCCAGCCCGGCGTCGGTGCGCTCGGCGAGGTGGCCGAGGTTGACCTCGTCGAGGACGGCGAGCAGCGCGGCGTCGGTCGCGTCCGGGGCGCCGATCAGCAGGTTCTGCCGCAGCGTGCCGGCCAGCACCGGGGCCTCCTGCTCGACGTAGCCGAGCCGGGCCCGCAGGGCGTCGCGGGACAGCCGGCGCACGTCGACGTCGTCGAGCCGCAGCGACCCGGTGTCGACCTCGTAGAAGCGCTCCACCAGCGCGAGCAGGGTCGACTTGCCGGCTCCGGAGGGGCCGACCAGGGCGGTGCGGCTGCCGGCCGGCACGGTGAAGCTCACCTCGTGCAGCACCGGGGCACCGTCCGGGTAGCCGAACCCCACCCGGTCGAACTCGATCGCCGCCGGGCGGCCGGCGGGTGGGGCCGCCGCCAGGTCCGCGCCGTCCCCGGCGTCCTCCGCGGGTACGGCCAGCACCTCCTCGATCCGCTGCAACGCGCCCAGCCCGGTCTGCAGCTGGGTGTACGCGTGCACCGCCTGGCCCAGCGGCAGGACCAGGAAGAACAGGAACATCACGAAGGCCACCAGATCGCCCACGGTGATCGCCCCGGCCGCCACCCGGGCCCCGCCCACACCGAGGACCAGCAGGAACGCGCCCTGGATGGTGACCGTGCTGACCGGGCCCACCACCGCCTGCACCCGGGCCACCCGCAGCCCCGCCGCGTACGCCTGGGCGGCGCTCTCACCGACGGCCTCGGCCTCGCGGTGCTCGGCACGGGCGGCGCGGATGGTCCGAGCGGCGGAGATGGCCCGCTCGACGGCGGAGGTCATCTCCCCGACGCGCTCCTGGGCGGCGCGGGACAGCCCGCGCACCCGGCGGGCCACGGTGAGCGCGAAACCGACGCCGGCGGCCACCCCCAGCAGGGTCACCCCGAACAGCACCGGATCGAGCAGGGCCATCGCGCCGGCCGCGCCGACCACCATCACCGCGCCGGTGACCGTCTCGAACAGCCCGGAGGTGACCACGGCCCGCAGCAGGGTGGTGTCCGAGCCGACCCGGGAGAGCAGGTCGCCGGTGCGGCGCCGGTCGTACTCGACGATGGGCAGCCGCAGCAGGTGCCCGGCGAGCCGGCGCCGGGTGCCCAGCACGACGCCCTCGGCGGTGCGTTGCAGCAGGAAGTCGCGCAGCCCGCCGAGGGCGGCGCCGGCCACCACCAGGGCCACCAGCGCCGCCACGAGGCCGGTGACCGGCCGGGCCGCCGCCATCCGGTCGAGCACCTGGCGGGTGAGCAGCGGCTGCGCCAGCGCGGCGCCCGCGCCGGCCAACGACAACGCGCCCACCACGGCGAGGGTGCCGCGGTGGGCGCGCAGGTACGGCAGCAGGGCGGCCAGGCCGGCGGGCCGGCGGGCGGCGGCGGTGGTCATGCGCCGACCGTAGCCGCCCCCGCCCAGCCGGCTGCCGGGTGTCCGGCTGCCCGGCTGCCCGGCTGCCCGGCTGCCCGGGTCAGCCGGTCAGCACCACCTGGAGTTCCTGCCGGCGGCGCTCGGCCAAGTCGGTCAGCAGGGCGGGCGCGTCCTCCATCGGCACCACCGCCGAGACGAGGTGCTTGCGGATCACGTCGCCGTACTGCCGCAGCAGCTCGATGGTCTCGGCGGAGAGCCGTTCCCGGTCCCAGGTCGGCGCCAAGCCGCGCGGCACCCGACCGATCTGCGCGCAGCGCAGCGAGAGCCCGTTGTGGTGGAACTCCTCGCCGAGCCGGACGGCGTCCGCGCCGTCCTGGTAGAAGGCCAGGTCGATCACGGTGCCCTGCGGGCGCAGCAGGCGCAGCGCCAGGTGCAACGCCCAGGCCTGGCCGCGACACTGGAACACCACGTCGGCGCCCCGGTCCCCGGCGGCGTGGTTCCACCGGGTCTTGAGCACCACGGCCGGGTCGTCGGCCTCCGGGTCGAGCGTCTCCAGGCCGAGCGCCTCGGCCACCTGGCGGCGCTGCGGCGTCGGGTCCAGCACCACCACGGAGGCGGCGCCGTGCCGCTTGGCGAACAGGGCGGTGAGCAGGGCGACCACGCCGCTGCCGACCACCGCGACCCGCCGGCCGCGCACCCCGTCGCCGAGCGAGCGCACGTCGGTGCCGCACAGGTCGGCGGCGGCGTGCAGCAGGCCGTTGGCGCAGATCGGGCCCATGTGCGCGACGTAGATGCCGAGCAGCGGGTCGAGGTCGTCGGGGAGCGGGACGAACCGCTCGGCGACCGGGTCGGCCACGTACCCGGTGCGGTGGCCGTAGGTCATGGCGCCCACCGTGCCGACGGCGACGGCCGGGGTACGGCTCTCCACCACCCGGCCGACCTGCATGTAGCCGAGCCGGGTGACCGGGTACGGGGTGCCCGCCGCACCGGGCTGGAACAGGCCGAGGTCCGGGTCCCAGGTGACGTTGAGGTACGGGTTCGTGCCCTTGACGAAGCTCAGTTCGGTGCCGGCGGAGACGCCGCTGTAGAGGGTCTCCACCCGGAAGCTGCCCTCGCGCAGCTCGGCGGCGTCCTGTTCGGCCAGTTCGACGGCGCCGGGGCCGCTGACCACCACGACCTTGTCACGCATCGACACTCACCCCCGCGGCGGCCAGCGGCACGGACGCCGGGCCGGTCGGCAGGGCCACGGCACGCCCGGTGCGGGCCGACTCGGCGACCGCGAGGGCCAGCCGCTGGGTCCGCATCGCCTCGGCGTACGGCACCCGGACGTCGTCGCCGACCCCGGTCACCGCGTCGATGAAGGCCCGGTCGACGGCCATCCGGGCACCGTCCGGATCGGATTCGATCCGGCGCTCCCCGTCGGCGTCGCAGATCACCAGGCCGTCCTCGGCCAGCGACAGCGCCAGGCCGTCGGCGAGGATCTCCAGCCCCGCCCGGTGCTTCCAGGTCAGCACGCAGGCCGCGGCGAGCGTGCCCACCGCCCCGTTGGCGAAGCGCAGCGTCGCCGCGGTCACCGAGTCGATGTCGGCGCCCTCGACCGGTGGCGGGTTGCCGTCGCCGTACGCGGTCACCTCGACCGCCTCGCCGACCAGCGACCGCACCAGGTCCAGCACGTGCGCGGCCTGCTCGACGACCGGGCCGCCGGAGCGGTCCCGCACCGCCCACCAGGCCACCGGGGGGACCTTGTCCAGCCAGGAGCCGTTGACCATCCGCACCGGCCGGTCGGCCAGCAGCTCGCGGGCCCGCTCGACCACGTGCAGGTAGCGCCAGTGGTGGCCGACGGCGGTGAGCAGGCGCTTCTCCTGCACCAGCGCGGCGATCCGCTCGGCGGTCTCCAGGTCGACCGCGACGGGCTTCTCCACGAACATCGGGACGCCGGCGGCGATGACGGCCTCCTCCACCGGGCCGTGCGCGAACGGCGGCAGGCAGACGTACACCGCGTCCGGTCCGGCGGCGAGCAGCTCGTCCACGTCGACGAAGCTCCGGCCGCCGTACGCGCCGGCCAGCTCCGCCGCCGCGTCCCGGGACACGTCGTGCACCCCGAGCAGTTCCACGTCCTCGAAACCGCTCAACACGCGGGCGTGGCGTTGCGCCACCCCACCGGCCCCTACCAGTCCCACCCGGCACGTGCGCATTCCACCGACCCTTTCGACGCTGTTCTCCGACTCGCGGGAACAGCACTCCCCCCAGCGCCCGAACGCGAAACCCCGTGCCGTTCGGCAACGAACCGTTCATCTGCCGGGAACCGGCTGGTGCACGGTCCGTGATCAAGCTGTTAGGCATGATCCGGTTAGCGCGCGGGCGGAGATGGGAAAACCAACTCCGCGTTTTCCGCCACGATCTGGGGGTGTGCCAGTGCGGGATACAGATTCGATCGTCTCACCAGTGGTGGAGGCATGGGCGACTTACCGGACGACTTCGGCCGAGGACTGGCCGACGCGGCGGCTGATGCGGGCCAAGGGTGACACCCGGGTCAGTGTGGTGCTGCCGGCCCGCAACGAGGAGGTCACCGTCGGCGCGATCGTGTCCACGATCCGCGAACACCTGATGGACCGGGTCGCCCTGGTCGACGAGCTGATCGTGGTGGACTCCCGGTCCACCGACCGGACCGCCCAGGTGGCCCGGGCCGCCGGCGCGGAGGTGGTCAGCCAGGACGAGATGACCCGGGGACTGCCCCGACTGACCGGCAAGGGCGACGCGCTCTGGGCCGGCCTGGCCGCCGCCGAGGGCGACGTGGTCGCCTTCGTCGACGCCGACCTGCGCGAGTTCCGTCCGCACTTCGTGACCGGCCTGATCGGACCGTTGCTGACCGATCCGTCGGTGGACTTCGTGAAGGGCTTCTACCACCGGCCGCTGGTCGGTGCCAGCAGCGTGGAGGCCGACGGTGGCGGGCGGGTGACGGAGCTGATGGCCCGCCCCCTGCTCAACCTCTTCTGGCCGGAGCTGGCCGGTTTCGTGCAGCCCCTCGCCGGCGAGTACGCCGGCCGCCGGGACGTGCTGGAGCAGGTGCCGTTCGTCTCCGGCTACGGGGTCGAGACGGCGATGCTGATCGACCTGCTGGAGCTGGTCGGCCTCGACGCGCTCGCCCAGGTCGACCTCGGCGAGCGCAAGCACCGCCACCAGGACACCGCGGCGCTGGGCCGGATGTCCGCGCAGATCATGCACACCGCCTGGTCGCGGTTGCAGCGGCGCGGCTGGGCCAGCCCCGGCACCATGCCGGCCACCATGCTGACCCAGTTCCGCCGGGGCGGCTCCGACGCGCTGCCCAACCTGGACCGGGAGATCGTGGTCAGCGACGTCTCGGTGGCGGAGCGCCCGCCGCTGGCCCAGCTGCGGCACCGGGTGCCGCGCCGGCGGGTGGCGGCGTGAGCGGCGGTTCGCCGCGACGGGTACCCGACGGCCGGCACGAGCCGGCCGGGGGCGGAGAGCGGACGGCCGACCGGGTCTCCGCCGAGGGAAGGACCACAACGCGATGAGCCTCACCGTCCTGATGAACGCCGGCCCCTGGTTGTCAGTGCCGCCCCCCGGCTACGGCGGGATCGAGAACGTCATCGCCACCCTGGTGCCGGAGCTGCGGCGCCTGGGCGTACGGGTGGTGCTGGCCTCGGTGGAGAGCAGCACCCTGCCGGTGGACGAGAAGTTCTCGGTCTTCCCCGACGGGCAGTTCCACGCCCTGCAGCGCCCCTACAACCAGGTGTGCGGCGTCTCCCAGGCCCACCTCAACGGCGTGATCCGGCAGCTGCACCACCGCGACGACATCGACCTGGTGCACGACCACGTCGAGGCGGTCGGGCTGGCCACCCTGGCCGCGATGGGGCCGGACGGCCCGCCCGTGCTGCACACCCTGCACTGGGACCTGGCCAAGCACCCCGAGCTCTACGGCAACCTGGACGCCGGTGACCGGGTCCGGGTCAACGGCGTCTCCGCCTCCCAGCTGGCCCGCGCCCCCCGGGCGCTGCGGGAGCACTCGGTGGGGCACGTGCACCTGTCCACCCCGCTGGCCGTCGGCGCGGACCGCGCGCCGCGCCCGGAGAAGGGCGACTACACGATCATCCTGGGGCGGATCAACCCGGGCAAGGGGCAGGACGTGGGCGCCCGGCTGGCCCAGCGGGTCGGCGTCCCGCTGGTGCTCGCCGGCCCGGTCGGGCCGTACCACCGGCCGGAGGACCTGGCCGCCGCCGGCGACGAGGCCCGGCAGAACCCCGACGTGCGGTTCTTCTACGACGAGGTGGCCCCGCACGTCGATGGCGAAATGGTCCGCTGGGTCGGCACGGTGGCCGGTCAGGACCGCGACGACCTGCTGGCCGGGGCGAAGGCCTCGCTGTTCCCGCTGCGCTGGGAGGAACCGGGCGGCACCGCCGTGGTGGAGTCCCTCGCGCTGGGCACCCCGGTCGTGGCGACCGCCCGGGGCTGCCTGCCCGAACTGATCGAGCACGGCCGCACCGGCCTGCTCACCAGCGACGAGGACGAGCTCGGCGACCTGCTGCTGGCGGCCAGTCTGCTCGACGCGGACGAGTGCCGGCGGGAGGCCGCGGCCCGGTTCACCCCGGCGATGATGGCGCAGCGCTACGTCGAACTGTACGAGCGGGTCCGCCACGGCGCCCGGGCCCGGCAGTTGCAGGTCGCCTGAGGCGTACCCCCTGCTCTCACGGGCCCGGACCGGCATGGTCCGGGCCCGTTTGTCGGGCCGGGAGGCGGGAACGCCACGGCGCGACGGAGGGAGCGCGCGATGGCCGGTCCGATGGCCCACTCCCGGGCCCGGCGCAACCCGGCGGACGGCCGCGCGCCGGTACGCCGGGCCGCCGCCACGGTCGGGACGGTGTTCCTCCTGATCGGGGCCCTGGGGTTCGTGCCCGGGATCACCAGCGACTACGCCGACCTGCGGCTGGCCGGGCACCAGTCCGGCGCCCAGCTGTTCGGGTTGTTCCAGGTGTCGGTGCTGCACAACCTGCTGCACCTGGCCTCCGGCGTGGCCGGGCTGGCGCTGTCGCGCACCGTCCGGCTGGCGCGCGCCTACCTGGTCGGCGGTGCGGCGGTCTACCTGGTGCTGTGGCTCTACGGGCTGGCCGTCGACCACCGCAGCGCGGCGAACGTCATCCCGGTCAACCCCGCCGACGACGTCCTGCACCTCGCGCTCGGCGCGGGAATGCTCGCGCTCGGCGTGCTCACCCGTCGTGACGGGGATCGCCACTGACCCGGCCACCGTATCCGGTCGGTCCGGTTTCGCCCGGAGAAGCCCCGGGTACCTGCCAGAACCTGGGCATGCGAGCGGAATCGAGGGGCCGATGGCGAGCCGGATCAGCTGCGAGGTGCGCGACGAGTCACCCGTGACCGTCGTCCGCCTGCACGGCGCGCTCGACCTCGACACCATGCGGTCGGTGCACACGGTGCTGGACCGCTGCCTCTCCGCCCAGCCGGACGCGCTGGTGGTCGACCTGGCGGACATCACCGTCGCCGACCGGCTCGCGCTGTCCGTCTTCGCCGCCACGGCCCGCGAGGCCGCCGGGTGGCCGGCCGTGCCGGTGCTGCTCTGCGCTCCCCCGTCGGACGCGGCCGCCTGGCTCGCCGAGTCCACCGCCTGCCGGGTGGTGCCGGTGCACCGGGACTGTGCCGAGGCGACCCGGCTGGCCGGCGAGGTCGCCGCACCCCGGCTGCGGGCCCGGCTGGAGCCGGTGGCGACCGCCTGCCGGCGCGCCCGGGAGCTGGTCGGCGAGGCCTGCGGCCGGTGGAACGCGCCGGAGCTGGTCGGCCCGGCCTCGCTGGTGCTCAGCGAGCTGGTCGGCAACGTGGTGCGGCACGCGCACACGCCGATGCAGGTGACGCTGACGCTGCGCCGGCCGTACCTGCACGTGGCGGTGACCGACGGCAGCCGCGGCGCGGCGCGGCCGGGCAGCCCCGGGCTGCGTGCCGAGGGTGGGCGCGGGCTGATGCTGGTCCGGGAGATGGCACAGCGGTGGGGCAGCACCCCGCTCGCCGACGGAAAGGTGGTCTGGGCGGTCGTGCCGGCGAATTGACCGAAATTCCCCCTCTCGCCTGGTTACATGGGCAGAGGGGACGGGTAGTCGCGCTCGTCCTTTCTGTCGTCATGACGGGGTGAGAAGCCATGCCCAGACGGGTAACCACGGAGCCGGCACGAGACCGGGGGCCGGCGATCCTGGCGCCGGCCCGGTTCGGCGGCTTCCCCGGCCCGGTCCGCACGGCGCTGCCGGGCAACCACCTGATCAAGCTGCTCGGCACCACCGACCACAAGCTGATCGGCCTGATGTACCTGGTCACCGCCTTCTTGTTCTTCGTGGCCGCCGGGATCGAAGCGATGCTGATCCGAGGCGAACTGGCCCGGCCAGGGCTGCAACTCCTCTCCCCCGAGCAGTACAACCAGCTCTTCACCACGCACGGGCTGGCGATGCTGCTGCTCTTCGCCACACCCGCGGCTCTGGGAATGGCCAACTACATCGTCCCGATCCAGATCGGCGCCCCGGACGTCGCGTTTCCCCGGCTGAACGCGTTCGGCTACTGGCTGTTCCTGTTCGGCGGCCTGATGCTGTACGGCAGCTTCGCCACGCCAAGCGGGTCGGCCGACTTCGGGTGGACCGCCTACCCGCCGTTGAGCACGCTGGAGAACTCCCCCGGCGTCGGGCCGAACATGGTGGTGATCGGGCTGGTCATCGGCGGTCTGGGCACCATCCTCACCGCCGTCAATCTGGTCACCACCATCCTCACGCTGCGCGCGCCCGGGATGACCATGTTCCGGATGCCAATCTTCACCTGGAACATTCTGCTCACCAGCGTCCTGGTGCTGTTGGTCTTCCCGCTGCTGGCGGCGGCGCTGCTCGCGCTGGCCTCTGACCGGCTCCTGGACTCGCACGTCTTCGACTCGACCACCGGCGGGCCGATGCTGTGGCAGCATCTGTTCTGGTTCTTCGGCCATCCCGAGGTCTACATCATCGCGCTCCCGTTCTTCGGGATCGTCACCGAGATCATCCCGGTCTTCTCCCGCAAGCCGATCTTCGGCTACACCGGTCTGGTGCTCGCCACCATCTCGATCACCATCCTGTCGATGACCGTCTGGGCGCACCACATGTTCGCCACCGGCCAGGTGCTGCTGCCCTTCTTCAGCATCGTCAGCTATCTGATCGCGGTGCCCACCGGGGTGAAGTTCTTCAACTGGATCGGCACCATGTGGAAGGGGCAGATCACCTTCGAGACACCGATGCTGTTCGCCATCGGCTTCCTGGTCACCTTCCTGCTCGGCGGCCTCACCGGGGTGCTGCTGGCCAGTCCGCCGGTGGACTTCCACACGCACGACACCTATTTCGTGGTGGCGCACTTCCACTACGTCCTCTTCGGCACGGTGGTTTTCGCGTTCTTCGGTGGAATCTACTTCTGGTTCCCGAAGATGACCGGTCGGCTGCTCGACGAGCGACTCGGCAAGGCCCACTTCTGGACCATGTTCCTGGGCTTCCACATAACGTTCCTGATCCAGCACTGGCTGGGCAACGAGGGTATGCCCCGCCGGTACGCCGACTACCTCGCGCAGGACGGCTTCACCACGCTGAACACGATCTCCAGCATCGGCTCGTTCATCCTCGGCGCGTCCACGTTGTTCTTCATCTACAACGTCTGGAAGTCCTGGCGGTACGGGGCGATGGTGAACGTGGACGACCCCTGGGGCTTCGGCAACTCCCTGGAATGGGCGACGACCTGCCCGCCCCCGCTGCGCAACTTCGACCGGATGCCCCGGATCCGCTCCGAGCGCCCGGCGTTCGACGCCAAGTACGGCCCACACGTCGCCGACCTGGGCCGGGACCTGCCGCAGCGCACCACCCTCCCGCCCCAGGAGTTCCGCGAGGAGCTGCACCACGAGCGGCACGTCCCGGAGTCGCCGGCGGCCGAGGGCGCGCACGGCGCCCGGGAGGCGGTGGAGTACCAGCCCGCCCCGCAGTCCGGGGCCCGGCCGGTCGAGGTACCGGAGCCGGAGGTGGTGCGCCGGCCCAGCTTCGAGCAGGCCGACGAGCCGGAGGGCAACCCGCTCGACGCCCAGGCGCGCCCGGAGTCGGACGAGCGCTGGCGGCATCCGCACACCAAGGGCGACCCCGAGGAGCACTGACCGGGCGCCCGCCGCGCCGACGGGCACGTGGCCGCCACCACCGCGACTCGGTGGTGGCGGCCACACCGTGTCGCCCCCGACCCCGGCACGGGCCGGCCGTGTCGGGGTCGGGCGGCGATGATCAGGCGTCGGCGGTGGCGGGCAGGCCGGCGGCGGTGAGCGACCGGCGTACCGCGGGCTGGACCCGGGTCAGCCGCAGCGGGACGCCGGTGCGCGCCGCCGCGTCGCGGCCGGCCATCAGGGCGGCGATCCCCCCGGCGTCGACCCCGCCGGCGCCGTCCAGGTCGACCACCACCTCGCGGGGCTGGCCGGTGACCGCCTCCAGCATCACCCGGCGCAGCTGGTCGGCGCCGTCCCGGTCGATCTCGCCGCCGACCTCGACCACCACCCGGTCGCCGGTGCGCTTGAGCGCGATCCGGTTCCGGCCGGTCTCGCACTCGGCGGCGCCGTTCTGCCAGGGCGGCGGCGCGTCGGCGAGCATCGCCTGGCGCAGCCAGGTCAGCGCCCGGGACAGCAGCCGGGAGACGTGCATCTGGGAGATGCCGAACCGGGCGGCGATCTCCGCCTGGGTCTGGTTGCCGTAGAACCGCATGGCCAGGATGCGCCGTTCCCGCCAGGGCAGCCGGTGCAGCAGTCCGCTGACCGTCACCCGGTCGTCGACGGACTCCAGCGCGTTGTCGGACTCGCCGACCAGGTCGCCGAACTCGGCCGAGCTCTCTCCGCCCACCGGCGCGTTCAGCGAGGCCGGGCTGTAGCCGGCGGCCGACTCCAGCGCGGCGAGGATCTCCTCCTCCGGGGTCTCCAGCCGCGCGGCCAACTCCGCCACGCTGGGCGCCCGGGACAGCTCGCTGGTCAGCGCCGCGGTGGCCTGCCCGACCTCCAGGATCAGGTCGCGCAGCCGGCGGGGCACATGCACCCCCCAGGTGCGGTCCCGGAAGTGCCGTTTGATCTCGCCGACGATGGTGATCGCCGCGTACGCGGTGAACGAACCCCGCTCGGGGTCGTACCGGTCGACGGCGTTGACCAGGCCGAGGCGGGCCACCTGCTCCAGGTCCTCCAGCGGCTCGCCGCGCCCCCGGTAGCGGCGGGCCAGCCGGCCGGCGAAGGGCAGGGCGAACCGGACGAGGTCGTCCCGGGCCTCCTGCCGACGCTCCGGTGGCAGGCCCGCGATCCGCGCCGCGTACGCCAGCGCGGCCGCGTCCAGGTCCTCCAGGCCGCGTTCGGTCGGCGGTGGTGTGGTTGTGGTGGTCTGTCCGAACATCCGCGCCTCCCTCAGGAAGGTCCCCCGCCCGGAGTGGGAGCCGGTCGTGCGCGTGGTCGGGCCACGCACCGGGCCGGAAGCTTGGGTCACGTGCCGCGCCGGTGTCACCGGACGCGCGAGAGCGACGACAGCACGCTACGCGGCGTGCTCGATCCGTCGCAGCGAGCGGTGTTCCCGCTCCGTAGGTACTCAATCACGCGACCCCGGGTTCGCGAGGATGTTTCGGCAGCTCGGTCCGGCGGGTCGGTGGGAAACCGCCGGACGTCCGGTTTCCCACCGGATTCAGGAGACGGCGAGGCCCATCGAAGCCCCGTCCTCCCGCAGCGCGGCGACCGCCTCGGCCACCCCGAGCGGCGGCGGCACCGGCAGGTCGTAGGGCTGGTTGCGGAGCACCTCGGTGGCCCGGCGGGTGGGCACCGAGGCGATCGGGTAGCCCCGGGCGGCGGTGCGGTCGAGCGCCCGGCGGCGGCGGCCGAACGCGGCCACGGCGAGCCACTGGGGCAGCCCGGCGAGGGCGGGCGAGCGCATCCCCGGCGACTCCGGCAGCACGTCCACCGAGCTGAACGGCTCGCTGCCGGCCAGCCACAACTCCACCCCGTCGACGCAGCGCCGGGTGGCGTTCTCGCACCAGTACGGCACCAGCCCCGCCCGCACCACCTGCCACGGGTCGAGCAGCCGGCCGCACTCGACCACCAGCCGGTCGCCGGTCTTGCCGGCCCGCCGCAGCCAGCGCCGATACAGGTCGGCGACGGCCGCGCTCAGCGCCGTGGGCCGCGGGACGTGCACCTCGTGCAGCCCGTGGCCGTGGCGCCGGCCCCACTGCCGCGCCCCGTCGAGGAAGCCGGGCTCCACCCCGTGCTCGGCATGCTCGGCGGCGGCGGAGACCTCCGGCGGCTCCCAGTGCCCGCCGTCGCCGCCGGCCGACCGGAGCACCTGGCGCAGCGCGTGCGAGTCGGGGTGGAAGTCCACCGGCTCCAGGCCGCTGCCCGGGCAGCCGAGCTGGAAGCTGTGCCCCTGTCCCTCGTCGCTGACCGGCCAGGTGCGCGCGTCGCGGACCACCAGCAGCGACGCGGCGGGCTCCAGGCGATCGGCCAGGAAGCGGGCGTACGCCCGGGGCAGGGCCTGCCAGCGGGCCACCAGCGACACCGTGGACCCGGCCAGCGCGCCCCGGCTGGCGGGGCAGTGCACCTGCCGCAGGTGCAGCTCGGGGTTGCCGGCAAGCACCCGGGCGGCGAGCGCCGCGCCGTGGTCGAGGGCCGCGCGCGGCCGGTCCACCGCGCCGCAGGTCCAGTGCGCGGTCATCTCGAAGGCGGCGGGCAGCCACGGTACGCCCAGGGCGACCGCCAGGTGCACCGCCGAGGCGTGCGGGGAGCCCAGCACCACCCCGGGGTACCGGCGGCGGGGGTACTGGTCGACGATCCACCGGGCCACCCGCTCGGCGTCGACCTCGGCCGTCTGGTCCGGGGTGAGCGCGACCCGGCCGGCGGCCCGCGCGGCGGCGGCGCGGCGGACCGCTTCCGGCGCCGCGGTGAACCGGGACAGCGGCGTCGACTGGCCGAGGTCGCCGCAGTCGACGCCGCGCAGGGCCCGGGCGGTGGCCGCCACCAGTACCCGGGCCGTGCTGCCCGCGGCGACGACCCGGTCGCCGGCCATGCCGGCGCCCTCTGCCGTGAGCCCCTTCTGCACCTTGGGCACCGGCCCCACCTTGCCTCGTTCGCTCACCACGCGACCCGGCTTCCCGTCCGGATGGGGTCTAAACGGGCATTGGGGGCAATGCTCGGGTGGGCGGCGGTACGCCGGTCCGGGGCGCTCGGGTGAGTCGACGCCCACCGGCGTCCCGCCGCCCCGCCGGGTTTCGGCCGGGCCGGCAGGGGCACATCCGGTCCCATGAGTGCCCAGCACCCCACCGCCGACGCGGCGGCCACCATCACCCCCTACGAGGACGGACCGCTGCTGGTCCGGGGCGACTTCGCGCTGGTCACCCCGAACGGGCGCAGTATCGACGCCCGGCGGGGCACGGTCGCGCTGTGCCGGTGCGGCAAGTCGGCGCTGAAGCCGTTCTGCGACGGCACGCACAAGGCGATCAACTTCCGCGCGGCCACCGACCGGGACGGCTGACCCAGCGCGGGCGTGGTTGCTGACGGGCTCAGGCGGCCACGTCCACCCGGGACGGCTCGGCAACGGCTCGCAGCGACGAACCCCCGGCCGCCCAGCTCGCCAGCAGGTGACCGGCGAAGAGCCCGTCGACCGCCAGGGCGGCCGCCGCGCCGAACAGCACGTCGGCGGCGAGGCCGGGCTCGGTGCGGACCAGCCCGCCGCAGAGGTCGTGTGCGGCGATCTGCTCGTGCACCGCGTCGGCCTCGACGTGCTCGTCGTAGAAGCGGGTGGCTGTCTCGTCGAGCCCGAGGCGGCGCAGGCCGTTGGCGTACCGGCGGTTGGGCAGCGAGGACGTCATCTCGAAGGCGGCGAGGTGACCGAGCAGCGCGCCGCGCAGCCGGCGGTGCAGGCCGAACAGCGAGATCAGGTTGTTGGTGGCGAGGGTGACGGCGGGTGCCCGGTCCAGGTACGCCGCGTACCCGGTGTCCAGATCGAGCCGGCCCAGGGTGCGGCGGAACAGCTCGGCGTGCATCCGGTCCAGCCGGCCGTTGCCGTACTCGTCCATCTGGATCTCCACCAGCGCGGCCTTGGCCGGACCGCCCAGCCGGGGCAGGGCCCAGCTGTGCGGGTCGGCCTCCCGCAGGTGGTAGATCGACCGGTGGGTGACGAACTCGCGGAACTGGGCCAGCGTCGCCCGGCGCTGCAGCGCGGCGGCCAGCGCCGGGTCGTCGTCGGCGGCCACCAGGTCGGCCAACGCGCGCGGCACCCCGCCGGGCAGCACCGCCGGCAGCGGGCCGACCAGCCGGCGCAGCGCCGCCTCGAAGGACCGCTCGGCGACGGACCGCAGCGCCAGCAGCGACGGCTGCCACTCCCAGTCCTCGTCCACCCCCTGCCAGCCCCGGTAGTGCAGCTCGTAGCAGAGGAAGAGGGTGAGCTGGAGGTCCTCGTCGACCACCGGGTCCGCCGGGTCGAACTCCGCGCCCAGCCCGGCCGGCAGCTCGTGCGGCGGCCGGACCAGCGCCTCGATCACGGCGGTGGAGACCGGGCCCCGGGGCTGCGGCAGCGGCGCGGGGCCGTAGCGGCGGTCGACGGAGTCGGACATGGAACCTCCCGGTCACGGCTGGGGGTCTCCTGATGCCCTGCCCCGGTGGCGCTAAACGAGGTCCTCCGCCTCCACGGTCATCCGGGTGGCGAGCATCCGCTCGCGGACCCGGCGAGCGGCGTCGCCGTCGGCGAAGATTCCCCGCAGGTCGGCCAGCGCCGGTTCCGGCGGGCGCAGCGGCACCTCCGGGTCCACCACCGCCTCCAGCACGCACGGCCGGTCCGCGGCGAGCGCCTCGTCCCAGGCCGCCCCGACCAGGTCCGGCCGGTCGACCCGGACCCCGTGCAACCCGAGCAGCCGCGCCCAACCGGCGTACGGCACGTCCGGGCGGCGGTGGGTGGCGTCGGTGACCTGCCGGCCGCCGCCCATGCCGGACTGGTCGCGGTTGTTGAGCACCAGCACCACCAGCCGCGGATCCGCCCACTCGTGCCAGCGGTGCGCCACGGTGATCAGCTCGGCGAGGCCGTTGAGCTGCATCGCGCCGTCGCCGAGCAGCGCGAGCACCGGCTGGTCGGGGTGGGCGAGCTTGGCGGCGAGGGCGTACGGCAGAGCGCAGCCCATCGAGCCGAGCGTGCCGCAGAGCTGCGCGTTCACCCCGGGCGGCAGCTCCAGGTGGCGGGCGTACCAGTAGATGACCGAGCCCACGTCGACGGCGACCGCGCCGCGCCGGGGCAGTCGGTTCGAGAGTTCGTGCAGCACCAGCTGCGGGTTGACCGGCTGGGCGGGCGCCTCGGCCCGGGCGATCGATTCCTGCCGCCAGCGGTCCACCGAGCCCTCGACGGTGGCGCGCCACTGTCGGTTCGGCTGGTCGTGCACCCGGGTGAGCAGCGCGCGGAGCGTCTCGGCGGCGTCGCCGACCAGCGGCACGTCCACCGGGTAGCGGGTGCCGATCCGCCGCCCGTCGATGTCGATCTGGACGGTCCGGGTCTGCCCGGCCATCGGGAAGTAGTCGGTCCACGGGTCGTTCGTGCCGACCAGCAGCAGCGTGTCGGCGCCGCCCATCAGCTGCGCGGCCGCCGTGGTGCCGGCCTCGCCGAGCACCCCGGTGTGGAACGGCAGCCGCTCGTCGAGCACCGGCTTGCCGAGCAGCGAGGTGGCCACTCCGGCGCCGAGCCGGTCGGCCAGTGCCACCACCTCGTCCTCGGCGCCCCGGGCGCCCTGACCGACCAGGATCGCCACCCGCTGCCCGATGGTGAGCAGCGAGGCGGCGGCGTCCAGGTCCGCGTCGTGCGGCAGCACCCGGGCCAGCGGCTCCCCCGGCGTCGCGGTCAGCACCCCGGCGGCCTGCGGCTGGAGATCAGGTACGGCGGTCTCCTGCAACTCCCGGGGCAGCACCACGCAGGTGGGGCTGCGGGTGGCCGCGGCGGTCCGGAATGCCTGGTCCAGCAGGGCCACCACCTGCCCCGGGGTGCGGCCGTACCGGACGAACTGGTTGCACACGTCGCCGAAGAGCCGGCTCAGCCCGATCTCCTCGTGCGCGCCGCCCAGCGGGCCGGTGACGTCCTCCCCGACGATCGCCACCACCGGCTTGCTGTCCAGCTTGGCGTCGTACAGGCCGTTGAGCAGGTGCACCGCGCTGGGGCCCTGGGTGGCCAGGCAGACGCCGATCCCACCGGTGTACTTGGCGTGCCCGGTGGCCATGAACGAGGCGGTCTCCTCGTGGCGGGCCGGCACGAACTCCGGGTCACCCCCGGCAACGTCCAGCGCCTCGACCAGCGGGGCGATGGCCTCGCCCGGGTAGCCGAAGGCGCGGGGCACCCGCCAGGCCCGCAGCCGGTCCACCACCAGGTCCGCGACCGTCCGGTCAGCCATTGCCGCGCCCAGGGGTGCCGGCGTCGACGTAGCGCAGCACCGCGCCGATGCCGTCGGTCAGGTCCGGTGCCTCGTCCCGGCCGAGGACGGCCAGCTCGGCGTCGGTGCCGACCAGGGCGCGGACCAGGGCCGCGTCGGCGCGGACCTGCTGCGGGTCGCGCACCGCGGGGAGCTGCCCCGGCTCGATGGCGATGTCGGTCGGCTCCGGACCGATCCAGAGCTGACCGGTCGCCGACGGGTCGTCGACGATGAGCATGGTGTCGACCTGGTTGCGCTGCAGGGCGGCAACCACGGCCTCCAGCCCGGCGCCCACGTCCTCCTGCATGCCGAAGCGGTCGAGGGCGGCGTTGACGTGCTGCTCGGCGACCTCGGCGATGGCCTGCACGGTGATGTCGTCCATCAGCTGCGGGTCGGCACCGCCGGCGCGCGCGCCCGCGTCGGTACGCACCATCGCGTCCTGCCAGCGGTCCGGCAGCTGCGCGGCGATCATGCCGGTGGCCCGGACGTCCCCGGCCACCACCACCACCTCGGCGCCGACCTGCTCGGCCAACTGGACGGTGGCCGCGACGGCGTCGCCGGCGTTGTGGTGCCACGCCTCCATGGCGGCGCGCTGGTAGCGCGACTGCGACCAGCCGCCCGGCTGGACCCGGCGCAGCTGGAAGCTCTCCCGGCCGGCGATCTGCGCCCGGCGGGGCACCCCACCGGCGCTGATCGCGATCGCCTCGGCGCCGGACCGGTCGGCCAGCACCCGGACCCAGGCGATCTGCTCGCCCCGCTGGGCGACCAGCGGCATGGTGTGCGGCAGGGCGGACCAGACGGCCAGGTCCTTGAACGGTGGCGCGCTGAGGTACTCGGTGAGCACCACCCGGCCACGGGTGGCGAAGATCGCCACGCCGTAGTCTCCGGGCATCGGGTCGTGCCCGCGCACCACCTGCCCGATCGCCTCGACGGTCGCCGCGTCGGCGCCCTGCTCCAGCAGGCGCCCCTTGACGGCCCGCCAGCGGAGGTCCACCTGGGGGTGGGCGTCGTGGGTGTCCCTGGAGGCGTCCAGGTAGACCGAGCACCACGGCCCGGGACGGTCGTAGAGCGGGCGCAGGAAGGACAGCTGCATGCTCAAGACCCCTTTCCAGCTCGGCCGCACGCTTACCCGCGCCACCGGGGATGTCACCTCGCCGGCACGTCCGCGTGACCGGGGTTCATTCACGTCATTCGACCGGGGCGACCGCTACCATCAGTGCACGTATCCGGACTCTCGGTGGTGGCCATGGACAGCGATCTCCGGCTCCGCGTCGTACATCCGACGCAGCGGATCCTCACCGGGCGGGTCGTCCGGTTGCTGGAGGGATATCCCCGCGAGGTGCGGGTCGGCCAGCCGGTGCTGGTGGCGGTGGTGACCGCGGCGAGCGTGGTGGGACTGCTGATGCTGCTGGTGCGCAGCCTGCTGTCCACCGGTGGCGGGGGCGGCGCCCGGCGCGGCTGGAAGGACCTGAAGAAAGGCCCGGAGTTCCTGGTCACCCCGCTGCGGGTGCGCGACGCCGCCGGTCTGCTCTATGAGGTGGAGCTGCACGGCCACCTGCCGCAGAGCGCGCTGCACCCGGCCGACCACGTGCAGCTGACCCTGCGCCGGCAGCCCGACCCGGACCTGCCGCCCCGGGTGGAGCGGATCGTCAACGTCACCACCGGGCAGCTGCTCACCCCGCGCACCGCGACGGTCTGGTCGCACCTGGGGCCGCCGCTGCTGCTCCAGGCGCTGCTCGGCGCACTGCTGCTCGCCGGCGTGGCGGCCTGCTCGGTGGTCACCGGCTGAGGGGTTTCCCGGCCCGCCCCGGGGCACCGCCCGGACCTGCGCGGCTACGGTGGCTCGTCGAAGCCGCCGGCCGGCCTCGACCACGCCGGGTACGCGAAGCGGGCGATGGCGGCCGACGTGGTCGGCCTGCTCGACGCCCTCGGGCACGACCGGGCGGCGGTCGTCGGCCACGACCGGGGCTGCTACGTGGCGATGCGCACGGCGCTGGACCACCCGGACCGGGTGAGCCGGCTCGGCGTCCTGGACGGGGTGCCGATCGGCGAGGCGCTGGCCCGGTGTGACGCCCGCTTCGCCGCCCGCTGGTGGCACTGGTTCTTCCTGGCCCAGTCGGACAAGCCGGCCGAGCGGGTGATCAACGCCGACCCCGACGCCTGGTACGGCGGCTCCCCCGCCGAGATGGGTGCGCAGGCGTACGCCGACTACCACCGGGCCATCCACGACCCGGCGACGGTGCACGCGATGTGCGAGGACTACCGGGCCGGCCTCGGCCCGGACCGGGCGGCCGACGAGGCCGACCGGGCCGCCGGGCGGCGCATCGGCTGCCCGGTGCTGTTCTGCTTCTCCACCCGGGACGACATGGCCGAGCTGTACGGCGACCCGGCCGCGATCTGGCGCGAGTGGGCCCCGGACCTGCAAGTGGCGTCCGTCGACTCCGGGCACCACCTGGCCGAGGAGGCGCCGGAGCAGCTCGCCGCCGTGCTGGGCGCGTTCCTGGCGGCCGCGGGCGGTTAGCCGACCGAGGTGAGCGGGCGGGCCGGCTCGGGGGCGGTGCGGAGCTTGCCCCGCCGGCGGGCCCAGCGCTCGAAGAACAGCGTGGCGAACGGCGGCACGGCGCTGACCAGGGCGACGGCGGTGACGGGCAGGCTCCACCGGTGGGTGCGGGCCATCACCAGCACCAGCAGCCCGTAGGCGACGAAGAGTCCGCCGTGGATCGGCCCGAAGATCTTGACGCCGATCTCGTCGGCGGGCGGGCCGTACTTGACGGCCATGCCGACCAGCAGGGCCAGCCAGGAGCACGCCTCGGCGATCGCCGCCGCCACGAACAGCCGGGTCGTCTTCTCACGCATCGCGCCATGTTATCCAGCCGGGTCGCTCGACCCGGGGCGGAACCGCGGCGCAGGGACGGGGATCACGGAGGCCGCGAATGGGTAGGTCAGAGTCCTTCGGGTCTTCCCCGCCCGCGCCGGGACGTGCGAGGTTTGGGGGAACCAACGGTGACAAGGTGGTGACCAATGGGCGAAGACGTCGGTGCGCGGACCTTCAGCCGAGAGGACCGGGCCCGCTACCGCGAGAAGGTACGCCGTTGCCTGGACGTCTTCGCCGAGATGCTGCGCGAGTCGCGGTTCGACGTGGAGCGGCCGATGACCGGGCTGGAGATCGAGCTGAACCTGGTCGACGAGGAGTCGATGCCGGCGATGCGCAACGCCGACGTGCTGGCCGCCGTCGCCGATCCCAGCTTCCAGACCGAGCTGGGGCAGTTCAACGTCGAGATCAACGTGGCGCCCCGCCGGCTCACCGGCACCGGCACCGCCGAGTTCGAGGAGCACGTCCGGGCCAGCCTGAACGCGGCGGAGCAGAAGGCTCGCACGATCGGCGCGCACATGGTGATGATCGGCATCCTGCCCACCCTGCGCCCGGAGCACCTCACCGCCGCGACGCTGTCGCAGAACCCGCGCTACGAGCTGCTCAACGAGCAGATCTTCGCCGCTCGGGGCGAGGACCTGCGGATCTCGATCAACGGGGTGGAGCGGTTGGCGACCACCGCGGACACCATCACCCCGGAAGCGGCCTGCACCAGCACCCAGTTCCACCTCCAGGTCAGCCCGGCGCAGTTCGCCGACCACTGGAACGCCGCCCAGGCGGTCGCCGGCATCCAGGTGGCGCTCGGCGCGAACTCGCCGCTGTTCTTCGGCCGGGAGCTGTGGCGGGAGACCCGCATCCCGCTGTTCCAGCAGGCCACCGACACCCGCTCGGAGGAGATCAAGGCCCAGGGGGTACGCCCCCGGGTCTGGTTCGGCGAACGTTGGATCACCAGCGTCTTCGACCTGTTCGAGGAGAACGTCCGCTACTTCCCGGCGCTGCTGCCGGTGTGCGACCCGGAGGACCCGGCCGAGACGCTGGCCGCCGGCGGGGTGCCGAAACTGGCGGAGCTCCGGCTGCACAACGGCACCGTCTACCGGTGGAACCGGCCGGTCTACGACGTACTCAAGGGCCGCCCGCACCTGCGGGTGGAGAACCGGGTACTGCCGGCCGGGCCGACGGTGCTCGACACCGTCGCCAACGGCGCCTTCTACTTCGGGCTGGTCCGGGCCCTGGCGGAGTCCGACCGTCCGCTGTGGTCCCAGATGTCGTTCAGCGCCGCGGAGGAGAACTTCACCAACTGCGCCCGGCACGGGATCGACGCGCAGGTCTACTGGCCCGGCCTGGGCTACCTGCCGGTGACCGAGCTGGTGCTGCGGCGGCTGCTGCCGCTGGCGTACCACGGGCTGGACCGGTGGGGGGTGGACCCGACCGAGCGGGACCGGCTGCTCAGCATCATCGAGCAGCGCTGCCTGACCGGGCGCAACGGGGCGACCTGGCAGGTGGAGACGCTGCACCGGCTGGAGTCCGCCGACCACCTGGACCGGCCGGCGGCGCTGCGCGAGGTGGTCCGCCACTACGTGGACCTGATGCACAGCAACCGCCCGGTGCACGAGTGGCCGCTGCCCTGAACGGCGGACCAGGCCCCGGGGCCGTCAGACCTTGAGCACCACCTTGGTGCAGTCGTCCTGCTTCTTCTGGAAGATCTTGTAGCCCTTGGCCGCGTCCTTCAGCGGCATCCGGTGGCTGACGACGAAGCTCGGGTCGAGCTCGCCCTTCACGATCCGCTCCAGCAGCGGCCGGGTGTAGCGCTGCACGTGGCACTGCCCGGTCCGCATGATCAGCGAGCGGTTCATGAACGCCCCGATCGGGAACTTGTCCACGAACCCGCCGTACGCCCCGATCACCGAGACCACTCCCCCGCTGCGGCAGGACAGGATCGCCTCGCGCAACGCGAAGGGTCGCTCGGTCTCCAGCCGGCCGGCCTGCTTCACCCGGTCGTAGGCGTACATCGCGGCGTTGCCGTGGTGCCCCTCCAGCCCGACCGCGTCGATGCAGGCGTCCGGGCCCCGGCCGGCGGTGAGCCGGTTCAGCTCGTCCAGCACGTCGAGCTGCTCGTAGTTGATCGTCTCCGCGCCGGCCCGTTCGGCGGCGAGCCGCAGCCGGTACGGGTACCGGTCGATGACGATGACCCGCTCCGCGCCGAGCAGCCGGGCGCTGGCGGCGGCGAGGAGGCCGACCGGCCCGGCGCCCCAGACCGCGACCACGTCGCCGGGCGTGATGTCGCACATCTCCGCCCCCATGTAGGCGGTGGGGAAGACGTCGGCGAGCATCAGCGCCTGGTCGTCGGGCACCTCGTCGGGGATCTTGATCGGGCCGACGTCGGCGAACGGCACCCGGGCGTACTCGGCCTGGCCGCCGGCGTACCCGCCGAGCAGGTGGCTGTAGCCGAAGATGCCGCCGGGCGAGTGGCCCATGATCTTCTCGGCGATGCCGGCGTTGGGGTTGGAGTTCTCGCAGACCGAGTAGCGGCCCTGCTGGCAGGAGGCGCAGTTGCCGCAGGAGATGGGGAACGGCACCACCACCCGGTCGCCGACGGCGAGGTTGTCCACCTCCGGGCCGACCTCGACCACCTCGCCCATGAACTCGTGGCCGAGGATGTCGCCCTTGCGCATGGCCGGGATGTACCCGTGGTAGAGGTGCAGGTCGGAACCGCAGATCGCCGTCGAGCTGATCTTCACGATGGCGTCCCGGGCGTTCATGATGCGCGGGTCGGGCACGTCGACGACCTTGACGCTGTTCGTGCCCGTCCAGGTGGTGGCTCTCATCGTCTTCCTTCGCGGTGGCGGTCAGCGGGCGGGCAGCGGCTGGGCGGGACGTTGCTTGAGCTGCTGGTGCAGGGTGATCCCCTGCGGGCTGGCGTCGGAGCGGACCACCTCACCGGTCTCCAGCACCTGCTTGAACCGGCGCAGGTCGTCGCGGATCTGCTGCTCCGGCTCCTCGCCGAAGAGCTTCGCCACCGCGCGGCCGAGCCGCCCGGCGGGCGGGGCGTACCCCAACTCCACCCGGACCTCGGTGCCCCGGTCGCCGGGGGCCGGCACGAAGCGGACCCGGCCGGCGTTGGGCACCTGGGCGCCGGGCAGCGAACGCCAGGCGATCAGCTCGTCCGGACGGTCCTCGACGATCTCGGCGTCCCAGCCGACCAACCGGCCGGCGGGGCCCCGTGCGGTCCAGTGCGAGCGGCGCCGGTCGTCGGCGCGGACGGACTCCAGGTGGGCCATGAAGCGGGGCAGGTTCTCCAGGTCCCGCCAGAACCGGTACGCCTCCGCCGCCGGCCGGTTGACGGTGACGCCGACCTCCATGAGGATCAGCCGTTCCCGGGCCCGGCGGGCCCGGCCGGCGCGGACGGCGGCGAGCAGGTCGACGACGGCGATGCCGGCGACGACGGCGGTGGTCACGGCGACCCGCCGACGCCGCTCGCCGCACCGGTCGGCGAGCGCCCGGCCGAGCAGGGTGAGGTCGGCCGCGTCCCCGGCCACCCGGGTCCAGGCCCAGCCGCCGGGGCGACGCCCGGTGAGCAGCCCGGCGGCGTGTCCCAGTTCCCGGGCGGCCACCGCCGGGATGACGCCCGCCGCCTGCGGGGAGTCGTCCACCCCGGTCAGCCGGGCCACCGCCCGCGGGGCGAGCAGCCCGCCCGCGCCCAGGGCGAGACTGACCACGCCCAGCAGCCGGGGCAGCCCGGTGCCCCGGCCCTTGCCTTCCAGCTCGTCCAGCACCGTCGGTTCGGTCCTGTCCACGTCCGCACCACCGTCACTCGGCCGTGACCGCCCACCGAGGACGGCCCGGCGGCCGGAAGCCGCCACGCCTGACGCTATGCCCACCAATCGCCCCACGAGCCCCGAATCAGCCCGAAACCCGCACGGACCTCCGAACGGGGCGAGGGACGGGCTGGATGGCCTCCGGGCGTCGTCCGGCACCGCCCGGCGATCGGCCGTGCTCCAGACACCGTCGGATGTGGCACGATCTGGTAGGTGACCAGCAGATCCTCCGAGGCGCAGCGCCTGAGCGACCTCGCGCGGCTGCGCCGGGTCCGCGACCGGATCGACCGGGAGTACGCGCAGCCGCTGGACGTCGAGGCGCTCGCCCGCGGCGCGAACATGTCGGCCGGACACCTCAGCCGCCAGTTCCGGCAGGCCTACGGCGAGTCGCCGTACTCCTATCTGATGACGCGGCGCATCGAGCGCGCCATGGCGCTGCTGCGTCGTGGCGACCTCAGCGTCACCGAGGTCTGCTTCGCGGTCGGCTGCTCGTCGCTGGGCACCTTCAGCACCCGCTTCACCGAGCTGGTCGGCATGCCGCCGAGCACCTACCGGGCCGAGCAGGCTCGCACGACGGCGGAGATGCCGCCGTGCCTCTCGAAACAGGTGACCAGACCGGTCAGGAATCGAGAAGCACCGGTCACCTAGCCGCGATTAGCGTGACCGCCATGAGGGTCAGCATTCACCACGCCTTCCTCCCGCACACCGACGCGGACGCCGCCCCGGCCTTCCGCGACCCCACGGGCACCCTCACCCGGATCAACGAGCTGCGCTGAGCCGTCCGGCTTCCGGCGCGCGGTCTGGTGCCCGACCACGAGCCGATGCGCGACGGCTGACTGCTCCGACGCCTCGGCCGGGCGCGCCGGGTGGCCGAGGTCACCGGGGCGCCCCGGCCGGAGCAGCCTGGATACCGTGGTTCCTGCGCCGAGCGCGACGCCGACGGAGCCCACGAAGCGGCCCCGCCACACAGATGGAGACACGATGAGCATGGCCACGAGGACGGACCCGCGGTCGCCCGCGCCGCACGTCGCCGACAGCCACGACCTGATCCGCGTGCAGGGCGCCCGCGAGAACAACCTCAAGGACGTCAGCATCGAGATCCCGAAGCGCCGGCTGACGGTGTTCACCGGCGTCTCCGGCTCGGGCAAGAGCTCGCTGGTGTTCGGGACGATCGCCGCGGAGTCGCAGCGGATGATCAACGAGACCTACAGTGCCTTCCTGCAGGGCTTCATGCCGACGCTGGCGCGGCCCGAGGTCGACGTCCTCGATGGGCTGACGACCGCGATCATCGTCGACCAGGAGCGGATGGGCGCCAACGTCCGGTCCACGGTCGGCACCGCCACCGACGCCAACGCGATGCTGCGGATCGTCTTCAGCCGGCTCGGCCAGCCGCACATCGGATCGCCCCAGGCGTTCTCCTTCAACGTCGCCTCGATCAGCGGTGCGGGGGCGGTCACCCTCGAGCGCGGCGGCAAGACCGTCAAGGAGCGGCGCAGCTTCGCCATCACCGGCGGCATGTGCCCGCGTTGCGAGGGCATGGGCTCGGTCACCGACTTCGACCTGTCCGCGCTGTACGACGACAGCCTGTCGCTCAACGAGGGCGCGCTCACCATCCCCGGCTACAGCATGGACGGCTGGTTCGGCCGCATCTTCCGCGGCTGCGGCTTCTTCGACCCGGACAAGCCGATCCGCAAGTACACCAAGCGGGAACTGCACGACCTGCTCTACAAGGAGCCGACCAAGATCAAGATCGAAGGGATCAACCTGACGTACGAGGGGCTGATCCCGAAGATCCAGAAGTCGTTTCTGTCCAAGGACGTCGACGCGCTGCAGCCGCACATCCGCGCCTTCGTGGAGCGGGCGGTGACGTTCACGACCTGCCCCGAGTGCGACGGCACCCGGCTCAGCACAGAGGCCCGGTCGTCGAAGATCGAGGGGAAGAACATCGCCGACGTCTGCGCGATGCAGATCAGCGACCTGGCCGACTGGGTCCGCGGGCTCGACGAGCCGTCGGTGGCCCCGCTGCTCGCCGGGCTGCAGCACCTCCTCGACTCGTTCGTGGAGATCGGGCTGGGCTACCTCTCGCTCGACCGGCCCTCGGGCACGCTGTCGGGTGGCGAGGCGCAGCGCACCAAGATGATCCGCCACCTCGGCTCCTCGCTCACCGACGTCACCTACGTCTTCGACGAGCCCACCGTCGGGCTGCACCCGCACGACATCCAGAAGATGAACGACCTGCTGCTGCGGCTGCGGGACAAGGGCAACACGGTGCTGGTCGTGGAGCACAAGCCGGAGACGATCGCGATCGCCGACCACGTCGTCGATCTCGGCCCCGGCGCCGGTACGGCGGGCGGCACCGTCTGCTTCGAGGGCACCGTCGAGGGGCTGCGGACCAGCGATACCATCACCGGCCGCCATTTCGACGACCGGGCCGCCCTCAAGGAGACGGTGCGCACGCCGACCGGCACCCTGGAGATCCGCGGCGCCGCCACCCACAACCTCCAGGACGTCGACGTCGACATCCCGCTCGGGGTGCTCACCGTGGTGACCGGCGTCGCCGGCTCCGGCAAGAGCTCCCTGATCCACGGCTCGGTGTCCGGGCGGGACGGCGTGGTGTCGGTCGACCAGACCGCGATCCGCGGATCCCGGCGCAGCAACCCGGCGACGTACACCGGACTGCTCGAGCCGATCCGCAAGGCGTTCGCGAAGGCCAACGGCGTGAAGCCGGCGCTGTTCAGCCCCAACTCCGAGGGCGCCTGCCCCACCTGCAACGGCGCCGGCGTCATCTACACCGACCTGGCGATGATGGCCGGGGTCGCCACCGTGTGCGAGCAGTGCGAGGGGAAGCGGTTCCAGGCGTCGGTGCTGGAGTACCACCTCGGCGGCCGCGACATCAGCGAGGTGCTCGCGATGTCGGTGACCGAGGCGGAGGAGTTCTTCGGCGCCGGCGAGGCGCGGATCCCCGCGGCCCACGCGATCCTGCAGCGGCTCGCCGACGTCGGGCTCGGCTACCTCAGCCTCGGCCAGCCGCTCACCACGCTCTCCGGCGGCGAGCGGCAGCGGCTCAAGCTGGCCACCCGCATGGCCGAGAAGGGCGGCGTCTACGTCCTGGACGAGCCGACCAGCGGCCTGCACCTCGCCGACGTCGAGCACCTGCTCGGCCTGCTCGACCGGCTCGTCGACTCCGGCAAGTCGGTCATCGTCATCGAGCACCACCAGGCCGTCATGGCGCACGCCGACTGGATCATCGACCTCGGCCCGGGCGCCGGCCACGACGGCGGTCGGGTCGTCTTCGAGGGCACCCCCGCCGACCTCGTCGCCGCCCGATCCACCCTCACCGGCGAGCACCTCGCCGCCTACGTCGGCGCCTGACCGCGCCCCGACCCCGTCGGACGCATCCGGTTGACGGCGGCGGCGCCGAGGTGATCTCGGCCCCGCCGCCGGCCGTCAGCCGGAGCGACGCCGTGCGCGTCGATCAGCCGGCGTGCGGCCCCAGGCACAGCACCGATCTGGAGGTACGCCCGCGCGGCGTCCAACTCCGCTCTGCCTCTGTCAGTCGTCGTGTCAGGGGCGTGTCAGGCCGGTGACAGGTCGGCCGCCGATCGTAGGCGCATGACAAGTTCAGCGATTGAGGTTTCCGGGCTACGGAAGGCCTTCGGGGACAAAATCGTGCTCGACGGCATCGATCTGGATGTCCGTGCGGGCACGGTCTTCTCCCTGCTCGGTCCGAACGGGGCGGGCAAGACGACGACGGTGAACGTGCTGACCACGTTGATGAAGGCCGACGGTGGGACGGCACGGGTTGCCGGGCATGACATCGCGACCGAGACCAAGGCGGTGCGCGCGGCGGTCGGGGTCACCGGTCAGTTCGCGGCGGTGGACGAGCTGCTGACGGGCCAGGAGAACCTGCGCTTGATGGCGGATCTGAAGCGGATGGGCTCCGGCGAGGGCAGGCGGGTCGTCACGGAGTTGCTGGAGCGGTTCGATCTGGTGGAGTCGGCGCAGAAGTCGGTGTCGACCTACTCCGGGGGTATGCGCCGAAAGCTGGATCTGGCGATGACGCTGGTCGGCAAGCCACGGATCATCTTCCTGGACGAGCCGACGACCGGACTGGATCCGCGCAGCCGCCGCACGATGTGGGACATCGTCCGCGAGTTGGTGGCCGATGGCGTGACCATCTTCCTCACCACGCAGTACCTCGAGGAAGCCGACCAACTCGCCGACCGGATCGCGGTACTCCACCAGGGCCGCCTGGTCGCCCAGGGCACTCCCGACGAGCTCAAACGCCAGGTCCCCGGCAGTCATGTCCGGCTTCGGTTCACCGACGTCGCCGAACTCGACGCGGCCGCGCGGGTCCTCACCGACGCCACGCGGGACGACGAGGCACTGGCCCTGCGGGTTCCCGGCGACGGCGGGACGAGATCCCTGCGGGCGCTGCTGGACCGGCTCGACGAGTACTCGATCAGTGCCGAAGAACTCTCCGTCCACACTCCGGACCTCGATGACGTCTTCCTCGCCCTGACGGGCCGCACCCACACCACGGAGGTGGTCGCCAAATGAGCACCAAGTCCCATGCGATGGTCATGTTGCGTCGCAACTTCAAGCACATCGCCCGGAATCCGACCTCGGTGTTCAACGCGGTCCTGATGCCGATCGTGATCATGTTGATGTTCGTGTACATGTTCGGCGACGCCTTCAACGTCGGAGTCGACTACATCGACTACGCGACGCCGGGACTGATGCTGTTGGCCGTCTGTTACGGGCTGGGGGCCACCGCCACGTCGGTGAACTCCGACATGACGAAGGGCATCATCAACCGGTTCAAGGTCATGGACGTCTCCCGTGGTGCTGTGTTGGCCGGTCACGTCGTCGCCAGTCTGCTGACCAACCTGCTCGCCATCGGGGCGCTCGTCGGGGTGGCGTTCCTGCTGGGATTCAACCCGGCGGCGAGTGCCCTCGACTGGCTCGGCGTGGCCGGCATCGTGGTGCTGCTCGGTTTCGCGGCCGGCTGGCTCACGGTCGCCCTGGGACTGGCGGCGAAGTCTCCGGAGACGGCGGGTCTGGCCTCCGTGCCGCTGGTCATGCTGCCGTTCTTCAGCAGCGCGATCGTACCGGCGGAGAAGATGGGGCCGGGACTCCGGCAGTTCGCCGAGTACCAGCCCTTCACGCCGATCATCGAAACCATGCGCGGGTTGCTCAACGGCGCACCGTCCTCCAGCGACGCGATCACCGCCGTCGCCTGGTGCGTCGGCATCGCTCTCGTCGGCTACCTGTGGGCGCGTTCCACCTTCACGAAGCGCGCCTGAGCTCCCGGGCGATGGCCTTCCCAGGCCCGTGATCGGGCTGACCCGGAAGCCGCCGGCGACGAACTGACCCGGCGCGCGCTCGTCGCCGACGAGCGCGCGCCGCCGCGCGCGGACCGATGCTGCACGGCCAGGGCGGCCGAGCCGCCCACCAGCAGACCACGTAGAGACAAGAGGAGAGGCATCATGCCTACATTCGCCACGCCCGGACCCATCGGCGCCACAGTTGTCGTCGCCGGTGCTCAGGTGCGGGTCACCGCGAGCGACCGGACCGACACCGTGGTGCTGGTCGAACCCATCGACAAGGCGAGCCGGTCGGACGTCAGGGTGGCCGACAAGACCAAGGTCGACTTCGCGGGCGGTCAGCTCTCGGTCAAGACGACCGCCTCCGGGGACAAGAACGGTTCGGTCGCCATCACGATCGACCTGCCCGCCGGCTCCAGCCTGGTCGCGTACCTGGCGCACTCGGATGTGCACGCCGACGGTTCATTGGGAGAGTGCGAGCTGCACATGGCTTCGGGTCGGGTCCAGCTCGATCGCATCAACGCGCTGCAGGGGAACATCGGGGGCGGCGAGGTCACGATCGGCCACATCGCCGAGCGCGCGACCATCGACGGCAGCGCGTTCGCGATGCGGATCGGCGAGGTCATGGACACCGTCAAGCTCTCAAGCGCGAGCGGGCAGATCTGGATCGGCCACGCATCGGCCGACCTCGACCTCACCAGTGGCAGCGGCGGTTTCGACATCGACCGCGCCGACGGCAGCGTCACCGCCAGGACGGGCGACGGCGTGATCCGGATCGGCCGGTTGACCCGCGGTCGGGCGGAGCTGGCGAACCACTCGGGAAACATCGAGGTCGGCATCAGCGAGGGCACCGCTGCCCGGGTGGACGCCAACAGCAAGCGAGGGTCGGTACGCAACTCCGTACCGGCCCAGGAAACCCCTGTCACCTTCGGCAACAGGCTCACGGTCCACGCCCGTACCCGGCACGGCGACATCACCCTTCAGCGCGCCGCAAACTGACGGCGCTCGCCACGTTCAGGGGGCGAGCGTGACCGTCACCACCTGAGACCAGTTCGTCCGCGTGCCTTCCCGAGCCGCCTCGGCGAACCGTGTGTCGCCGAGGCGGCTCCGCGCGGCCTGCTCGATCCGGGCCACATCCGGGTGGGAACGATCCGGCAGTCCGCGCACGCCGGTGCTCGCCGCGAGCAGCCGCGCGGCCTGCTCGTACTCGTCGCCGCGTAGTGCCAGGTCCGCGACGCCGACGAGGATCTGCGCGATCAGGGGGGCGTGCCCCGCCTCGGCCGCCGCCTGGCAGGCCGCCGCATGGTGCGTACGGGCCTCGCCGAGATCGTCGGCAAGGTGGCCGAGCAGGTCGTGTTTCACCGCGCGGATGTTCGCCTGCTCCGCGTCGTTGCCCAGCATGGTTGTCGCGACGCCGAGTTCCTCATACGCCTCCTCGGCGTTGCCGCGCCAGCGGGCGAGTTCCGCCTTCGAGAGGGCCAGTTCGGCCAGCGCATCCGGCCAGGTGACCCGTTCCGCGCACCGTTGCGCCTCGGCCAGGGCAGCCGCGCTGGAGTCCTTGTCGCCCAGCAGCCAGTACAGCTGGGCCTGTCGCGACCGCATGCGGATGACATCCTCGATGGCCCCGACTTCGGTGACGACCGCGATCGCCTGTTCGTAGTGCGCGCACGCACCGGCGAACTCGCCGCGCACGGCGATCCGGTCCGCCAGCTCGGCCAGGGCGATCGAGATCCCGAACCGTTCGCCGATCGCGCGGAACTCGGCGAGCGCCATCTCGAGATACGCATCCGCATCCCGCCCGCCCTGGCCGAGCATGATGCGCATCTTGCCGAGATGGAACCGGGCCAGTGCGCGTACCCAGGGGTCCTCGTCGTCCAGCAATGGTTCCCACGAGGACAGGAGCGCGTCCGGCGCCCGCAACATGCGTTCCAGCGGGACGATCAGTCCCAGCAGCGGATTACGGGACTGACTGCGCTGGCGGAACCGGTATGCCTTGTGGATCCACTCCTGGGCATGGTGCTCGTCGCCCCGTCCGGCGCTCACGAACAGCACAACGAGCGCATAGACGGTGGCGCGGATCTCATCGGCCACCTCTCCAGGCGTGTCGGTGGCCGCGGTGATCAGCTCGATGCCTTCGGCCTTGTGCCCGCTGAGCCACCAGTACCAGCCGGCGCCGGCCGCGAGCCGCATCGCCGCGTGTGCCTCGCCGGCCGCGAGCGCACCACGCATCGCCGCACTGATGTTGTCGTGCTCGACACCGAGCGTGGCGAGCCATTCCAACTGCTCGGCGCGGCGGAGATGCGGCTCGGCGGTCTCGGCCAGCTCGGTGAAGTAGGCGAGATGCGCACGGCGCGCCAGGTCCGATTCCCCCGCCTCCGCGAGCCGGTGCCCGGCGTACTCCTTGATCGTGCCGAGCATCCGGTAGCGCGGTGCATCGGCGCGATCGGCGACCAGCAGCGACTTCTCGGTCAGCGACGTGACCAACTCGAGCACCTGCTCCTGCTCGACCGCGTCGCCGGCACAGACCCGCTCGGCCGCTTCCAGGCTCGCCCCGCCCGAGAACACCGAGAGCCTGCGCAGCACCCTCCGTTCGGCGTCGGTGAGCAACTCCCAACTCCAGTCGACCACCGCGCGCAGCGTCCGGTGCCGCGGCAACGCGGTACGGCTGCCGCTGGTCAGCAGGCGGAACCGGTCGTCGAGCCGGTGGGCGAGCTGGTCGACGGACATGGTGCGCAACCTGGCCGCGGCCAGTTCGATCGCCAGCGGCATCCCGTCCAGCGCCCGGCAGACCCGCAGCATCGTCGACAACGTGTGGGCGTCGACCGCGAGGTCCCTGCGCACCGCGCCCGCCCGGTCCCGCAGCAACCGGACGGCCGGCGCGGACTCGATCTCGCCGGGGCCGGCGTCCCCCGCCGGCAGGGCCAGCGGCTCGACCAGCCACAGCGCCTCACCGGTGATGCCGAGCGGTTCCCTGCTCGTCGCCAGGATCCGCAGCCGCCGGCACTCCCCGAGCACGCGATGGGCGAACGTCGCCGCCGACTCGATCACGTGCTCACAGTTGTCCAGGATCAGCAGCGCCTCGCGCTCGCGGATCGCGGCGATGAGCCGGTCCGTCGGCTCCGCGCTCGGTGCCTCGCCGAGCAGCGCGTCCCGCAGGCCGAGCCCGGCGAGCGCCGACTGCGTCACCTCACCGTCGGCGCCGATGGCGGCGAGCTCCACCAGCCAGGCCCCGTCCGGCAGGTCACCGAGCAGCGTGCGCGCGGTTTCCGTGGCCAGCCTGGTCTTCCCCGAGCCGCCCGGCCCGATCAGGGTGGTGAGCCGATGGTCGGCGACGAGTTCGCGGACCGCGGCGACATCGGCGTCCTTGCCGACGAAGCTGGTCAGTTCGGCGCGCAGGTTGGTCTTCCGGTTCTCCTCCCGCCGTCCCAGCTCGCCGCGCAGCAGCGCGACGTGCAAGGCGGACAGCTCCGGTGCGGGGTCGACGCCCAGCGTGTCGGCCAGGGCTTCTCTGGTGCGCTGGTACACCAGCAGCGCCTCGCTGCCCCGACCGGCCGCCACGAGGGCACGCATCAGCGCGGCGACGAGCCGTTCTCGCACCGGATGCGCGGCCACCAGGTCGGTCAGCTCGGTGACCAGCTCCGCACCGTGGCCGAGGTCGACCTCCGCATCGAACCGATCCTCCAAGGCCCTCAGGCGCAGCCCCTCGAGCCGGGTGGCCGCCGCGTCGAACGCGGCACTGCCCTGCAGACCGACGTCCTGCAGGGCCGCACCCCGCCACAGGGCGAGGGCCTCGCGGAGCAGCCGCACCCGCCGTGGACCGTCGTCATTGCGGGCCTGGCCCGCGGTGACGAGGCGTTCGAACCGCACGGCGTCGACGGCGTCGGGTTCCATCGTCAAGCGGTAGCCGTCCGGCTGCCCCTCGACCGATCCTTCCGGCAGCGCCTTACGCAGCCGGGAGACCAGGCGGTGCAGGGCGTTCGTCGCGTCGGCGGGCCGGTGTTCACCCCAGATCCAGTCGACGAGCGTCGCCTTCGGGACCACCCGACCGGGTTCGAGCGCGAGAGCGATCAACAGTCCGCGCAGCCGCGCGCCCGGCACGTCGGCGAGGGCCCCGTCGTCCGTGCGAACCTCGAACGATCCGAGCATCCCGATCTGCACGCAGCAGATCTTGCCATGGGCCGCCGACCGCAGAGCGCCACGATCGCCGCCGTCGTAAGGTCCGCACCTCGCCGGGCCACGCCTGCTACTGACGGCGACGCCCACCGCGGCGGCGAGCACACCCGATCGGCGGCAGACGAGGTGGTTGCTGGTGGCCGCGTTCGTCGCCCCGGCGCTGCTGGTCACCCCCGGCTGGCTGGCGGTGGCCCGCCGCCTGCGGTGGCGATGTCTAGAGTCTGCGTCGTGACCGACACTGGAGCCGACGTCGACAAGCGCGTCGCCGAGGCGTGGGCGCGGATCGAGGCTGGCCTGAGTCGCGTCCTGCCGGCTTCCCTACGGCAGCTCAACGCGCCGGCTCCGGTAGCGGCGATCGATGCGGTGGAGGCGGCCCTGGCCGTAGCACTGCCGCAGGATTTCCGCGTCAGTCTCCGCATTCACGATGGAACCGACCCCGGCCCGACCCTGCCGTCCCCTGAGCCCAGCCCGGTACCGCTGACGTACCTCTGCGACACCAACGACATCATCGAGATGACCCGGATGTGGCGCGACAACTATCATCCGGAGCCGGACTGGGACGATCCTCAGGTCTGGGCACACCTGGTCGATACGGAGATGCTCTTCCTGAACGGGCCGGTGCGACCGATCGTCGGTTCGCCGGGCGCAGTGGTGGTGGGCGACATGAACGGCGACGTCCGGTGGCTGCTCGACTTCGATCCGGCCCCGGGGGGAACGCCCGGACAGGTGGTTCGGGTCGATGTCGAATGCGCCTCGTGGGACGTGCTGGCCCCGTCCTGGACGCAACTGCTCGTCCGCTACGCCGAGGATCTCAAACTGTTCGCCGCTGATCCTGACAACTCGCCTCTGGAGATCGATCCCCTCGCGGGACCGGCGTGCGAATGGGGCAGCACGCCGTCGGACTCGTGGGGGACGCGTCCGGCATGGCTCCAGGATGTCCAAGCTCGCAGTCCACACCCGTAATCCGGCGCCCGCATACGTTCCGAGGTCGCAGGCCTCAGAGCGCCACGATCGCCGCCGTCTCCGCCGGCAGCTCGATCCCGTCCCGCATCACCGTGACCCCGGTCCCGGTGGCCAGCAGCACGGTGCGCACCACCCCCGGCAGGTTGATCCGCTGCGCCTTCCCGGCGAGGTTCGCCACCACCAGGTGCTCGCCCCGGCGCATCAGCAGGAAGCGGTCGCCGTGGCGTACCTCGACCCGGTCCAGCCGGGGGTCGGACAGGTCGGGGCGGCTCTTGCGCAGCGCGATCAGCCGGCGGTGGAACTCGTACATCTCCCGGTGCTCGGGCTTGTCCAGCTCGGCCCAGTCCAGCCGGGAGCGCAGGAAGGTCTGCGGGTCCTGCGGGTCGGGCACGTCACCCGGCGGCCAGCCGTGCGCGGCGAACTCGCGCCGGCGGCCGGTGGCCACGGCGGTGGCCAGCTCCGGCTCGGGGTGGCTGGTGAAGAACTGCCAGGGCGTGCTGGCCGCCCACTCCTCGCCCATGAACAGCATCGGGGTGAACGGCGCGGTCATCAGCAGCACCGCGCCGACCCGCAGCAGCGCCGGGGAGAGGCTGGCGGAGATCCGGTCGCCGGTGGCCCGGTTGCCGATCTGGTCGTGGTTCTGCAGGTACGCCACGAAGCGGTGCCCCGGGGTCCGCTGCCGGTCCACCGGCCGCCCGTGGCTGCGGTTGCGGAAGCTGGACCAACTGCCGGCGTGGAAGAACGCGCCGGTCAGCACGTCGGTCAGGCACTCCAGCGAGCCGAAGTCGCCGTAGTAGCCCTGCCGCTCCCCGGTGAGCAGGGTGTGCAGGGCGTGGTGGGCGTCGTCGTTCCACTGGGCGTGCAGGCCGAAGCCGCCGGCCTCGCGTGGGGTGATCAGCTTCGGGTCGTTGAGGTCGGACTCGGCGATCAGCGACAGCGGCCGGCCCAGGTGGGTCGAGAGCGCCTCCACCTCGGTGGCCACCTGCTCCAGGAAGTGGGTGGCCCGGGAGTCGGGCATGGCGTGCACGGCGTCCAGCCGCAGCCCGTCGACGTGGTAGTCACGCAGCCACATCAGCACGCTGTCGACGATGTAGCGGCGCACCCCGTCGGAATGCGGGCCGTCCAGGTTGACGGTGCGGCCCCAGGTGTTGCTCTGCTCGGTGAGGTACGGCGCGAACATCGGCGCGTAGGCCCCGGAGGGCCCGAAATGGTTGTAGACGACGTCGAGGATCACCCCCAGCCCCTTGGCGTGGGCGGCGTCGACCAGCCGTTTCAGCCCGTCCGGGCCGCCGTAGGGCTGGTGCGGGGCGTACCAGCAGACCCCGTCGTAGCCCCAGTTGTACTCGCCGTTGAAGGCGTTGACCGGCAGCAGCTCGATCATGTCGACGCCGAGGTCGGCCAGGTGGTCCAGGCGGCCGATCGCCGCGTCGAAGGTGCCCTCGGGGGTGAAGGTGCCGACGTGCAGCTCGTACAGGACGCTGCCCGGTAGCTGCCGGCCGGTCCAGTCCTGGTCGGCCCAGCGGAAGGCGGTGTGGTCGTAGAGCCGGCTGGGCCCGTGCACACCGGCGGGCTGCCAGGCGGAGCGGGGATCGGGCAGGGCCCGCTCGTCGTCGTCGAGCAGGAACGCGTAGTCGGTGCCCGGCCCGGCGTCGGGAACCTCGAAACGCCACCAGCCGTCGGGGCCGGCGCGCATGTCGTGGTCGGCCACGCCGGGCAGGCGCAGCCGGACCCGTGCGGCCTCGGGAGCCCACACCGTGAACTCGGTCATGCGGCAGCCTCCACGGAGTCGGTGGGAGCCAGCAGGGCGACGGGATAGGTGCTCAGCAGATCATCCAGGAGCAGCTCAGACCCACTGTAGACCCGACCGGTGAACACGTCCGTAACACTGTTGCCGGAAATCGGTAGGGTGGTCCGCCGCCAGCCGCCCGAGCGGGCCAGCCCCAGCGGGAGGCGGGTGGCCACCGCGACCGCGCCGCCCCGGTCGAAGGCGACCGCGTGCGCACCAGCCGGCCCGCGTGCGGCGACCGGCCGGTAGGTGGTGAACAGCTCCGGGTGGTCGCGGCGCAGCCGCAGGGTCCGGGAGACCACCAGCAGCTTCGCCGCGCCGTCGGCGGCGACCGCGGGCCGCCGGCCGCCGTCGAGCCGGGCCAGCAGCTCCCGGCGTACGGCGAAGTCGACCGGGCGGCGGTTGTCCGGGTCGACCAGGCTGTTCTCCCACAGCTCGGTGCCCTGGTAGGTGTCCGGCACACCGGGCATGGCGAGCTGCACCAGCTTCTGCCCGAGGGAGTTGGACCAGCCGGCCGGGGTGATCTCGTCGGCGAAGCCGGTGATCTCGGCGCGCAGCGCCGGGTCGTCGTACATCCGGTCGACCAGGGCGTGCAGGTCGCGCTCGAAGGCCAGGTCGGGGTCGGCCCAGCTGGTGGAGACCGACGCCTCCCGGGCGGCCTTCTCCACGTACGCGTGCAGCCGCTCGCGCTCGACGGGCCAGGCGCCGACGGCGGTCTGCCAGAGCAGGTGGGCGAAGGCCGGGTCGGCCAGCGGCGCGCGGGACATCCAGTCCTGCACCCGCTCGGCCCACCGCCCGGGCAGTTCCGACAGGACGGCGAGCCGGGCCCGGACGTCCTCGCCGCGCTTGGTGTCGTGGGTGGAGAGCGTGGTCATGCCGGCCGGCCAGCGGACCTGCCGGGCGGCGGCGGCGCGGTGGAACTCCGCCGGCGGCACGCCGAAGTGCGCCGGTGAGCCGCCGACCTCGTTGAGCGCGACGAACCGGCTCCACCGGTAGTAGGCGGTGTCCTCCACCCCCTTGGCCATCACCGCCCCGGAGAGCTGCGGGAACCGCTTCGCCAGCTCGTGCTCCGGGTCGCGCAGGTGGGCGGTGACCGCGTCCAGGGTGGCGGTCAGGTCGGGGCGGCGGCGGCCCGCCTCCGCGCGGGCGACGGCCAGGTGCCGGGCGCCCTCGGGCGGGTAGCCGCGGTAGACCGGGAAGCAGGCGGCCAGCTCGGCGAGGGCCTCCCGGGTGGCCCGCGGGTCCAGGTCCGGCGCGAGGGCGGCCAGCCGGGTCAGCTCGGCGGCGAGCAGCCGGGTGGCGGCGGCCAGCTTGGTGTCGTGGGTCAGGTCCTGCCAGGAGGTGTGCCGGCCGTTGAGCCGGGCGTCCAGGGCGGTGAAGTCGCCCTCGGCACGCGGGTCGACGAAGAGCCCGCAGACCACCGGAAGGGCGTCGTAGCCGGTGGTCCCGTCGACGGGCCAGTCGGGCAGCTCCTCGCCGTACTCCAGGATCTTCTCCACCACCAGCCACGCGTCGGGGGCGGCGGCGCGCAGCCGGGCCAGGTAGCCGGCCGGGTCGCGCAGGCCGTCGGGGTGGTCGACCCGGATGCCGTCCAGCTCCCCGGCCGCCGCCCACCGCAGCACCTCCGCGTGGGTGGCGTCGAAGACCGCCGGGTCCTCCACCCGCAGCCCGGCCAGGTCCGAGACGGCGAAGAACCGACGGTACGTCAGCTCGCTGTCCCCACGCCGCCAGGAGACCAGCTCGTAGTGCTGCCGGTCGTGCACCTCGCGCGGCCCGCCCGCCTCGGTGCCGTCGGCGATCGGGAAGCGGTGCTCGTGGTAGCGCAGTTCCCCGTCGACGACCTTGAGGTCGTCGAGGGCGTCGGGGGTGTCGGCGAGCACCGGCAGCAGCAGCCGGCCCCGGTCCCAGTCGATGTCGAACCAGTCCGCGTACGCCGAGGACCGGCCCCGGCGCAGCACGTCCCACCAGGCCGGGTTGGCCGCCGGCTGGGCCACCCCGGCGTGGTTGGGCACGATGTCGACGACCAGGCCGAGTCCGGCCGCGCGCAGTGCCCGGACCAGCCGCCGCCGGCCGGCCTCACCGCCGAGTTCCGGGTTGACCGCCCGGTGGTCGACCACGTCGTAGCCGTGCGCGGAGCCGGGGGTGGCAGTCAGCAGGGGTGCGCTGTAGAGGTGGGTGACGCCGAGATCGGCGAGGTAGCCGGCCAGGCCGGCGGTGGCGTCCAGGTCGAAGCCGGGCCGCACCTGGACGCGGTAGGTCGACCCCACCCGCGTCGTCGGTGCCGCCGTCGAATCGGGTCGAGGGGTGTCGGGCATGGTCAGACCGTCCTCTCCAGGACCACCAGGGAGCGGTCCGGCACGCAGATCGCGCCGCCCGCCTCGATCATCGTGGTCTTCTCCGGTTCCGGTTCCGCGGTGCTGATCACCAACTCCCACCGCTGCCCGAACTCCTCCCCCGGCAGCGTGAAGTCCAGCGGGGCGTCGTGGGCGTTGAAGCAGAGCAGGAAGGAGCTGTCCTGGTGGCGCTGGCCGTACTGGCCGCGCTCGCGGATGCCGTCGCCGTTGACGAAGAGCGCCACCGAGCGGCCGAAGTCGTTGCCCCAGTCCTCGCCGGTCATCTCCTGGCCGTCCGGGGTGTACCAGGCCAGGTCGGGCAGGCCCGAGCCGGCGGCGCGCCCGCCGACCGGCAGGCCGGTGAAGAACCGCCGGCGGCGGAACACCTGGTGCCGGGCCCGGAAGTCGGTGAGCCGCTGCACGAAGGACAGCAGCTCGTCGTCGGCGTGCTCCCAGTCGATCCAGGCGAGTTCGCTGTCCTGGCAGTAGGCGTTGTTGTTGCCGCGCTGGGTGCGGCCCAGCTCGTCGCCGTGGCCGATCATCGGCACGCCCTGGGAGAGGACCAGGGTGGCGAGGAAGTTGCGCCGCTGCCGGGCGCGCAGGGCCAGTACCGCCGGGTCGTCGGTCTCCCCTTCGACGCCGCAGTTCCAGGACCGGTTGTGGCTCTCGCCGTCGCGGTTGGACTCCCCGTTGGCCTCGTTGTGCTTGTCGTTGTAGGAGACCAGGTCGTTGAGGGTGAACCCGTCGTGGCAGGTGACGAAGTTGATGCTGTGGAAGGGGCGCCGCCCGTCGTCCTGGTAGAGGTCGGCGGAGCCGGAGATGCGGGAGGCGAACTCGGCGAGGGTGGCCGGCTCGCCGCGCCAGAAGTCCCGCACGGTGTCCCGGTACTTGCCGTTCCACTCGGTCCACTGCGGCGGGAAGTTGCCGACCTGGTAGCCGCCGGGGCCGACGTCCCACGGCTCGGCGATCAGCTTGACCTGGCTGACCACCGGGTCCTGCTGGACCACCTCGAAGAAGGTGGAGAGGCGGTCGACCTCGTAGAACTCGCGGGCCAGGGTGGCGGCGAGGTCGAAGCGGAAGCCGTCGACGTGCATCTCGGTCACCCAGTAGCGCAGCGAGTCCATGATCAGCTGGAGCGAGTGCGGGCTGCGGACGTTGAGGCTGTTGCCGGTGCCGGTGTAGTCCACGAAGTACCGGCGGTCCTCTTCCGAGAGCCGGTAGTAGCTGGCGTTGTCGACGCCCTTGAAGCTCAGCGTCGGGCCGAGGTGGTTGCCCTCGGCGGTGTGGTTGTAGACCACGTCGAGGATGACCTCGATGCCGGCGGCGTGCAGCGCCCTGACCATGCCGCGGAACTCCTGGACCTGCTGGCCGAGCCGGCCGAGCGCGGAGTATCCGTGGTGCGGGGCGAAGAAGCCGATGGTGTTGTAGCCCCAGTAGTTGCGGAGCCCGAGGTCGACCAGGCGGTGGTCGTGCACGAACTCGTGCACCGGCATCAGCTCGACGGCGGTGATGCCGAGCCGCTTGAAGTAGTCGATCATGACGGGCGAGGCGATCGCCGCGTACGTGCCGCGCAGCTCGTCCGGGATGCCGGGGTGGCGCATGGTCAGCCCGCGCACGTGCGCCTCGTAGATGACCGAGTGGTGGTACGGGGTGCGCGGCGGCCGGTCGTTGCCCCAGTCGAAGTACGGGTTCACCACCACCGACTTGGGCATGAACGGCGCCGAGTCGGTGGTCGACATCCGGTCCGGGTCGCCCAGTTCGTAGTCGTAGACCGCCGGGTCCCAGGAGATCTCCCCGTCGACCGCCTTGGCGTACGGGTCGAGCAGCAGCTTGTGCGGGTTGCAGCGTGCTCCGCCGGCCGGGTCGTACGGGCCGTGCACCCGGTAGCCGTACCGCTGGCCCGGCTCCACCCCGGGCAGGTACGCGTGCCAGACGTACGCGTCCACCTCGCGCAGCTCCACCCGCCGCTCCGCGCCGGTGTCCCACTCGTCGAAGAGGCAGAGCTCGACCTTCTCGGCGACCTCGGAGAAGATCGCGAAGTTGGTGCCCATCCCGTCGTAGGTCGCCCCGAGGGGGTAACGCTCGCCCGGCCAGACCTGCATGTCGCTCCTTCGGCCCATGATCATGAGCGCACCAGGCGGGCGGGCCACCGGGTGCGCACGCGGCTAATGCCCCACGCCGCCGCCGCCCAATCCACCCGTTCGGCGGGCACCCGATATCCACCCACCTGATGCCGAGACAGACCTTCGGGTGTCCTCCGTCACGATAGGCCTTTTCGAGGTGCGCGGGACCGCGTCATGCCCTTTGCTTGATGCGGACGCGCCCGCGCGGGCGCCTCCGCTCGGCCCTCGGCCACCCCACCACCTTCTTTCCGCCGCCACCGTTGCCGGCGCGACCCTTCGTGCATGGACGGAGATAGATGTGACCACCCCGCGGGTCGGCGAGCAGCCCGTGACCGCACCGGACCGGACCTGCCGGCCCTCCCCCACCCACCGCCCGCAGATCCCGCCGCAGGGCACCGGCCCCGGGGTGGCCCCACGCACCCGCCGCATCCTGATGCTCTCCTGGGAGTACCCGCCGGTGCTGGTCGGTGGCCTGGGCCGGCACGTGCACGCGCTGTCGGTCGCCCTGGCCGCCGCCGGGCACGAGGTCACCGTCGTCACCCGGCACGCCGAGGGCGCACCCCTGGAGGAGTACGCCGACGGCGTGCGGATCGTCCGGGCCGCCGAGGACCCGGTGACCTTCCCGCTGGCCACCGGCTCCCTGCTGGCCTGGACGATGGCCTTCAACCACACCCTGACCCGGGCCGCGCTGCGCGCCACCGAGTCCGGCTCGTACGACGTGATCCACGCTCACGACTGGCTCGTCGCGCACACCGCGATGACCCTGCGCGAGCACCTGGACGTCCCGCTGGTCAGCACCATCCACGCCACCGAGGCCGGCCGGCACCAGGGCTGGCTGCCGGAGGAGATGAACCGCACCATCCACGGCGTCGAGCACTGGCTGGCCAGCGAGTCCGGCCGCGTGATCGTCTGCTCGGGGTACATGCGCGACGAGGTGGGCGCGCTGTTCGGGGTGCCCGCCGGCCGGGTGGACGTGGTGCCCAACGGCGTCGAGCCGCACCGCTGGCGGGTGCCGGTGGCCGCGGTCGCCTCGGCCCGGGCCCGGTTCGCCGGGGACGGCCCGCTGGTCACCTTCGCCGGCCGGCTGGTCTACGAGAAGGGCGTGCAGCACCTGCTCGCCGGGCTGCCCCGGCTGCGCGAGCGGCACCCCGGGCTGCGCGCGGTGATCGTCGGCGACGGCCCGTACAAGGCCGCACTGGAGGCCGAGGTGCACCGGCTCGGGCTGGCCGGCGCGGTGAGCATGCCGGGCTTCCTCGGCGGCACCGACCTGCCGGCCGTGATGGCCGCCTCGGACTGCTTCGCGGTGCCGAGCATCTACGAGCCGTTCGGCATGGTGGCCCTGGAGGGCGCCGCGGCCGGCGCGCCCCTCGCGGTCGCCCGTACCGGCGGGCTCGCCGAGATCGTGGAGCCGGGCGTCACCGGGATGACCTTCGCCCCGCAGGACCCGGACGGGCTGACCGAGGCCGTCGACGCCCTGCTCTCCGACCGCGAGCGGGCCCAGCTGCTGGCCCGCCGGGCTCGCGCCATGGTCCACGAGCAGTACGGCTGGTCGGCGATCGCGCAGCGGACCGCGACCGCGTACGCCACCGCGATCGGCGGGGACGCGGCGTTCACCACCGAGCGCGCCCAGCTGCGGATGACGCTGGGTCGGGTGTCCGCGCCGACCCCGGAAGGGAACCTGCTGGTCGCCGCCGGCCTGCGCTGAGCCGTACCCGGACCGGGCCGTCGCCCCCGCGCGGGGCCGGCGGCCCTCGTCGTGCCCCCGGCCGCGCTCCCCGAGCACGGCGAAGGCCGCCGACCCGCAGGGGGTCGGCGGCCTTCGTGGTACGGGTGGTTCAGCGCTCGGCGATCGCGGTGTAGTCCCGCTCCGGGGAACCGGTGTAGATCTGCCGCGGCCGGCCGATCTTGGTCTCCGGGTCGTTGATCATCTCGCGCCACTGGGCGATCCAGCCGGGCAGCCGGCCCAGCGCGAAGAGCACCGTGAACATCTTGGTCGGGAAGCCCATGGCCTTGTAGATCAGGCCGGTGTAGAAGTCCACGTTCGGGTAGAGCTTGCGGGTGACGAAGAAGTCATCGGCGAGGGCGATCTCCTCCAGCTCCACCGCGATGTCGAGCATCGGGTCCGGCTTGGCCATCCGGCCGAGCACGTCCTGGGCGGCCTTCTTCACGATGGCGGCGCGCGGGTCGTAGTTCTTGTAGACCCGGTGGCCGAAGCCCATCAGCTTCACGCCGTCCTGCTTGTCCTTGACCTTGCGGACGAAGGAGCGGACGTCACCGCCGTCGGCCTTGATCTTCTCCAGCATCTCCAGCACGGCCTGGTTGGCGCCGCCGTGCAGCGGGCCGAACAGGGCGTTGACGCCGGCCGAGACCGAGGCGAAGAGGTTGGCGTTGCTGGAGCCGACCAGCCGCACCGTGGAGGTCGAGCAGTTCTGCTCGTGGTCGGCGTGCAGCACGAAGAGCATGTCCAGCACGCGGGCCACCACCGGGTCGACCTCGTACGGCTCCGCCGGCACGCCGAAGGTCATCCGCAGGAAGTTCTCCACGTAGCCCAGCGAGTTGTCCGGGTACAGCAGCGGCTGACCGATGGACTTCTTGTACGCGTACGAGGCGATGGTGGGGACCTTCGCCATCAGCCGGATCGTGGACATCTCCACGTGCTCGGCGTCGAACGGGTCCAGGCTGTCCTGGTAGAAGGTCGAAATCGCGCTGACGGCCGAGGAGAGCACGGCCATCGGGTGCGCGTCGCGCGGGAAGCCGTCGAAGAACCGACGCATCTCCTCGTGCAGCAGCGAGTGCCGCCGGATCCGGTCGCTGAACTCGGTGAGCTGCTGCTGGGTGGGCAGCTCGCCGTAGATCAGCAGGTAGGAGACCTCCAGGAAGGAGGACTTCTCGGCCAGCTGCTCGATCGGGTACCCGCGGTAGCGCAGGATGCCGGCGTCGCCGTCGATGTAGGTGATCGCGGACGAACAGGACGCGGTGTTGACGAAACCAGGATCGTAGGTGGTCATCCCGGTTTCCTTCAGCAGCTTGGCCACCCCGATGCCCGCGGGGCCTTCGACCGCGGCCTGCACCGGCATCGAAAGCTGCCCACCGGGGTGATCGAGCTTGACTTCCGTCATTGGTTCCTCGCTTCGCCGGCGAATCTTCGTTGAATTGCCTTCGCTTTTACCGTAATCACGGTCCCCGAGGTACCGCCCGCCGTGGTTCGGTGGTGAGGTATGCGTCACCCGATTCCCGGCCCGACGGCTGGGAAACCCTGGTGAGCGCGGGTGACCCCGACGATGACGGACGCCGGGGGACGAAGGTTCTACGACAGGGTGAGCCGGCGCAGGTCGCCGTCGGCCCCGACCCGGTAGAGGTCGAGCCGGTTGGTCCCGGCGCGGTACAGGTGGTCGTCGGAGAGCAGGGCGGCGAAGCGACGTCCCCCCTTGTCCCGGGGCACCACCGGCACGACCGCGCCGACGCGGCCGTTGACCGCCACCGCGAGCAGCGTGCCGTCGGGCACCTCCCGGGGCACGGTCCCCCAGACCAGCGCCGGCAGCTCGCCGGCAGCCGGGTCGACGTGGTCGAACGCCGCCCGGTTCGCCACGGTGGCCGTCCCGCCGGTCGGCCGGTCGCCGACCAGGGTGCCGAGCAGCGGGTGCGGCGCCGGGTCCGAGGGCCGGGCGGGCACCCCGCCGCGCAGGGTCAGCGGCTGGCCCGGCCGGTCGTAGAAGTGCTTCTCGGCGCTCTGCCGCGGCCCCTGGCGGACGGAGCGCCCGTCGACCCGCCAGGGGATCCGGACGTGCGCCGCGTCGGCGATGGTGGGCAGCAGGTCGACGTGCTCCCAGTTGCGGTCGTCGACCCGGCCGGCGCGCTGCCCGGGGGTCCGGACGAACATCGGCACCCAGGCCACCTCGCCGGCCGCGTGGTCGATCGCGTCCAGCCCCCGCCCCTGCCAGTCCCGGGTGAAGCTCACCCCGTGGTCGGCGGTGAGCAGGATCAGCGCCTTGTCCCACAGGCCGGAGGCGCGCAGCGTACGCAGGGTCTCGCCGACCAGCCGGTCGGTGTAGCGCAGCTGGGCCAGGTGCCGGGCCCGGGCCAGCTCGACCCAGCCGGCGCCGTCGTTGGGCAGGTCCTCGGGGGCGGCGTAGCGCGCCCCGGAGGGCAGGAACGTCCAGGGCGCGTGGGGCATCAGCAGGTGCAGGAAGTGCAGCGTGGGCCGGGACGACGGGCGCAGGCCGGCCAGGAAGCTGGTGAACCGGGCCGGCTGGTTGTCGTCCAGGTTGTCGAAGCGGAACCTCGGGTCGGCCGGAACCGGCTCGGCGGCGTCCACGCCGGCCTCGGCGCGGGTCCGCTCCCGGTACGACTCCTCCGGGTCGATCCGGCTGTCCACCGGCGCGGCGATCTGCCGCAGCAGCTTGCCGCTCTCCCGGACCAGCACGCCGAGCCCCTGCTCCGGGGTGGCCGGCTGGTCGCAGCGGCTGGGCGGGCAGAGCCGGGTGATGCTCTCCTGGGCGCGGACGTCGTACAGGCCGCCGAGGGCGGTGAACAGGTTGTCCGGGTACTGCGAGTAGTGCGGGGCGAGCGGCTGCGCCGGGTAACGGCCGGTCAGCATCGCCGGCAACGCGTACGGTGTCCAGCCGCTGACCCCGGTGGCGTTGCGGTACCACGTCGACCCGGCGGCCAGCTCGGCGAAGTGCGGGTAGCTGGCGGCGTCGATTGTGCCGTCCGGTCCGAGCAGGGAGACCAGCGGCAGCTCGTCGAGGACGATCATGACCACCGGCGGGTGCTCCCCCGGCCCGACCACCCCCGCCGCGCCGCCGTGCGCCCGGGGCAGCACGACCGCCGAGGCGGGCGAGGCGAAGAGGAAGAGCGCGACGAAGACCGGCGGCCCGATCGCGGCGACCCGCAGCACCCGCCCCAACCCGCCCCACCGGGCGTACGCCGCCGCGGTGGCGGCGCCGAGCAGCACGGCGGCGAGCAGCAGCGGTACGCCCCGCAGCGGCGTGCCCAGCCGGCCCACCTGCACCCCGAGCGCGGCCAGCAGCAGCCCGACGATCGCGAGGTGCGCGCCCCGCCGGACCCGCCCGCCGGCCAGCCCGGTGGCCAGCCCGAGCAGGGCGACGGGGAGCGTGGGCAGCACCGCGATCAGCGCCACCAGCAGCAGCACGTCGCGCGGGGCGGCGCGGTGGAACAGGAAGAAGTCGGGGCTGCGCCCGAGCACGTCGAGCAGGGGCTGGGTGACCACCAGGCCGAGCAGGGCCACCACCTCCAGCAGCCGGCCCAGCTCGGCACGCCACCGGCCAACGGTCGCCGGGGTGGACGCGGGTGGCGGACCCGGGTCACGCCGGTCGGCCGGCGGCGCGAGGACCGGGTCAGCCACCCACCACCGCCTGGTAGAGCGTGCGGGTGCCGCAGGGCAGTTCCCGCTGCCGCTCGACCCGACAGCGCGCCGCCAGCAGCCGCTCGAACTCGTCACGCCGGTAGTCGGGGAAGATCCCGTCCGGCTTGTTGGCCAGCAGCCGGCGGGCCATCGGGTCTTCGGGATGGACGAACTCGACCACCAGCCGGCCGCCGGGCCGGGCGTATGCGACGAGCTGGTCGAGCACCTCGGGCAGCGGCACGTTGCAGCCGATGGCCAGGTGGTGCGCGACGGCCAGGGCGAGCACCACGTCGGCCCGGGCCCGGTCGCCGAAGGCGGCCCGCTCCACGCCCCGCCAGCCGCCTCCGGGCGAGGGGTCGGCCAGGTCCATCACCAGCGGCAGGATCCGGTGTTCACCCTCGGCGCGCAGGGCCCGGTAGAGGGAGTCCACCACGGCTGGGTCCTGCTCGACGGCGACCACGTACGCGGCGTGCCGGGCGGCGATCCGGGCGTACCGGCCGTCGTTGGCGCCGAGGTCGAGCACCAGCCCGGCCGGAGCGGCGGCCACCGCCGCCTCGACGAAGCGCTCCTTCTCCTCCCGGTCCCGCACCGTGTAGCCGCAGGTGCGCTGGTAGTCGACCCAGTGGCTGCCCTCGCGGCGCCGGTCCAGGCGGCGGATCAGCCGGTCGATGCCGCGTACGGTGGCCAGGGCCAGGTCGCGGGAGTAGCCGGCGGCCTTGAGCTGGGCCCGGACATCGGTGGTGCTGGCCCGGGCGTTGCGGCCCTGCATGGCGCCGTGCAGGTGCACGTGGGTCGGCACGCCGGGCAGCAGCCGGCGGGCGCCCCGGAACAGCCGGCGCATCTGGTCCGGCTCGATGCCGTCGACGCGGGCCCGCAACCAGGGCTGGAAGTCCAGGCCGAGGTGAGCCTGGAGCAGCAGCGGATAGAGCATGGTCTGGCAGAACTGCCGGTAGCCGGCCCACGGCTCGCCCTCGGCCAACGGCGCGAAGGAGCCCACGTCGATGAAGACGGGGCTGGCGCCGCGCCACTGGAGGTTGTAGGCCGACCCGTCCTTGGTGGTGAACCCGGCGGACAGCGCCCGGCGCAGGATCTCCAGGTGCAGCAGCGCCGCGTCGCGCAGCATCGCGAACGACCATTCGTACGGGTGGGAGATGAACGGGATCCGCTCGTGCCGCAGCACCGCGGTCCAGCCCGGTAACCGCGTCGCGTCGACCGGCTCGGTGCCGCAGATCTTGCCCTCGGCGAGCAGTTCGGTGAAGAAGGCGCTGCCGGAGAGCGCCCGCCAGTCGCGGGCGCCGTCGGGGCCGATCCCACGCAGCACCTCGTCGCCGGCGTGGAAGACCCGGTTGGCCGGGTCGCGGAAGGAGCCGGGCTCGACCCGGATCCCGGTGTCGGGGACCGCCATCGGGGGTGGACCCTGCTCAGCCGCGGTCGCTGGGCTGCCGGCGGAACCGGTCGACCAGCCGGCGCCAGTAGAGCTTGGCGGCGACGGCCGCCCCCGCGACCCCGCCGACCACCGCCTGCACGATCAGGCTGCCGGACCCCGCGTCCAGGTAGGCCAGGTGAATCACCGACCGCTCCCTTCCCTCGCCCTCGTGTGGGCCGGCGCTGCGGGCACGCCGAGGTGCGGCTTTTCCACCCATAAGGCCGGACTTGTTCCTTGGTCACGGTACGCCGCCAAGGGCGGTCATGCGGCCCACACCGACCACTGCGACCCGTCCGTTCCGTTCAAGACCCCGACCCCGCTGCGGGCCTAGCGTGTCGCCATGGCACTTCACCTGGATCTGGTCGGCATGGCCGTCGCCGACATGGCCCGCAGTCTCGACTTCTACCGGCGGCTGGGACTGGCCATCCCGCCCGAGGCCGACGCGGAGGACCACGTGGAGGTCACCCTCCCCGGGGGCCTGCGGCTGGCCTGGGACGCGGTGACGATGGTCCGCACCTTCCACCCGGGGTGGACGCCGCCGACCGGCAGCCCCCGGGTCAGCCTGGCCTTCCGCTGCGCCGACCCGCCCGAGGTGGACCGCAACTGGACGGAGCTGACCGGCGCCGGCTTCCACGGCGAACTGCCGCCCTGGGACGCCTTCTGGGGCCAGCGGTACGCGGTGCTGCACGACCCGGACGGCAACGGCGTCGACCTGTACGCCCCGCTGCCCGGCTGACCGTCCCCGCCTGGGGGACCGGTCCCGGCACCGCGCGACGCGCGGTTCCTGCCGGGGACCGGTCCCGGCGCAGAGTCACCCGCCATCGCCGCCGGGTCAGCCGGCGCGCGCACCGCACCAGACGACCGCACGCGGGTCAGCTGCGCAGCAGGGTCGTCGGGGGGACGCCGGCCAGCTCGCGCACGTCGCGGGTGAGGTGCGCCTGGTCGGCGTACCCGCTGCGCGCGGCCACCTCGGCCAGCCCGACGCCGGTGCGGGCCAGCGCGAGGGCGCGACGCATCCGCAGGATGCGGGCGAGGGTCTTCGGGCCGTACCCGAAGAGGGCCTGGCTGCGCCGGTGCAGAACGCGCGGGCCGAGGCCGACCTCGGCGGCGGCCGCGGTGACGGTGGCGCCGGTGGCGAGCAGGGCGGCGACCCGGGCGCCGAGCGGGTCGGGACCGCCGGCGGCGGCCAGCCGGGCGGCGGCGACCGCCTCCAGCGCGGCCCCGGTCGGCCGGTCCCCCAGCCGCTCGGCGACCTCGGTCGCCGCGCGGCCCCAGAGCGCGTCGAGCGGCACCCGACGGTCCCGCAGCTCGTCGGCCGGGACGCCGAAGACCGCGGGGCCGGTGCCCGGCGGCAGCCGCAGCCCCAGCCACCGCTCCCCCGGCGCCGCGACGCTCAGGTGGGCGGTGCGGTCCGGCCCGGCCACCAGCAGCCCGGACCGGCTGGACCAGAGCAGGTCGAGACAGCCGTCCGGCAGCACCCGGGTGGCCGCGCCCTCGCTGACGGCGGCCCACAGCACGGCGCCCCGCAGAGCCGCCCGACGTTCCCGGTACATCCCGCCCAGCCTGCCACGTCGGGGCTAACCTGCGCCTGTGCGATGGACGGTGCTGGACGCGGCGCTGGACTCCTCCGGCCTGAGCCGGGGTGAGGAGCGCGGCCCCGGCGCGCTGCGGGCCGCCGGCCTGCTGGCCGCGCTGGACGCCGACGACGGCGGAGCGGTCGACGCCCGGATCGACGACGCCACGCGGGACCCGGCGACCGGGCTGATCGGGGCGGAGCAGGTCCGCCGGGCCAGTCGGGCGATCGCCGCGCAGGTGGCGGCGGTCCGCGCCGCCGGGCGGCGCCCGCTGGTCCTGGGCGGGGACTGCACCATCCTGCTCGGCGTCTTCCTCGCCCTGCCGCCCGGCAGCGGGCTGTGGTTCCTGGACGGTCACCCGGACTTCCAGGACGGGTTCGGCTCGACCACCGGGGAGGGCGCGGACATGGAGCTGTCCGTCCTCACCGGCCACGGCCCGGACCTCTTCGACCGGGCGACGCCGCTGGTGGAGCCGGCACAGGTCCGGCTGATCGGCCACCGCCCGGCCCGCGACGAGGAGGCCCGCCGGGAGGCCGACCGGGTGGACCCGCGGATCCCGCAGCTCCCGGCACGCGAGCTACGGCAGCGGGGAGCTGCGGCGGTCGGCCGCGCACTGGCCGCCGAGGCCACCGGGCCGACCTGGTTGCACCTCGACCTCGACGTGCTCGACCCGGCGGTCCTGCCCGCCGTCACCTACCCCGAGCCCGACGGCCTCGACTGGGACGACCTGCTCGCGCTGCTCACGCCGCTGGTGCGCTCCAGACGCCTGCTCGGGATGAGCGTCGCCGACCTCGACGCCGACGGGGACCCCGCCGGGCGGCACGCGCGCCGCCTCGTCGAGGTCCTCGCCGCCGCCCTCAGCCCCTGACCCGCGGGGGTTCCGCCGCCCAGGGTACGGATTCCGGCGCTCAGCAGGGTCTCGGTTCTGTCCATGCCGGCAAGCCTGGCGAGGCCGGTTGGCCCGCCCCCGTGGCCGTGCTCATGCGTCGGCTGTGGTAGCCGGCAGCAGCACCCGGAAGACGGTGTGACCCGGCCGGCTCTCGACCTCGACGGACCCGTGGTGCGCCTCCACCACCGCCGCCACGATCGCCAGGCCGAGGCCGGTGCTGCCGTGCTCCCGGGACCGGGAGCTGTCGCCGCGGGCGAACCGTTCGAAGGCCTCGCCCTGCAACTCGGGCGGGATGCCGGGCCCGTCGTCGGCGACGCTGATCTGCACGCCGCCGGGGGTGCGGGCCAGACGGGTGGTCACCGTGGTGCCCGGCGGGGTGTGCACCCGGGCGTTGGCCAGCAGGTTCGCCACCACCTGGTGCAGCCGGGCGGCGTCACCCGGCACGTCGAGCACCTCCTCGGGCAGGTCGAGCTGCCAGCGGTGCTCCGGTCCGGCGGCGTGCGCGTCGCTGACCGCGTCGACGATCAGCGCGGTCAGGTCGACCGGCTCCGCCGCCAGCGGCCGGCCGGAGTCCAGCCGGGCCAGCAGCAGCAGGTCGTCGACGAGGCTGGTCATCCGGGTGCTGGCCGACTCCACCCGACGCAGCGCGTGCGCCACGTCCGGCGGCACCCGGTCCCGCCCGCGCCGGGCCACCTCGGCGTAGCCGCGGATCGCGGCCAGCGGCGTCCGCAGCTCGTGGCTGGCGTCGGCGACGAACTGGCGGACCCGGGTCTCACTGGCCTGCCGCGCGGCGAGCGCGGCGGCGACGTGCCCCAGCATCCGGTTCAGCGCCGCCCCCACCTGCCCGACCTCGGTACGCGGGTCGGTGTCGCTCTCGGGCACCCGCACGGACAGGGCCACCTCGCCGCGGTCCAGCGGCAGCTCGGTGACCCGGGCGGCGGTGGCGGCGACCCGGGTCAGCGGGCGCAGCGTGGCCCGCACGATCAGCGCGCCCAGGGCACCCGCGACCAGCAGGCCGGCGGCGGCGACGCCCGCCTGGGCGGCGATCATCCACCAGACGGTCTCCTGCACCCCGGCGAGCGGAATGGCGAAGACCAGCACGCCGTCGGGCGCCCGCCGGGCCACCGCCCGGTAGTCGCCCAGCCCGCCCAGGTCGACGCTGCGCGGCCGCCCGTCGGTCGGGATCCGGGTCAGTGCCGACACGTCGGCGGCCGGCAGGGCCTCCGTCGGCCCGGAGCTGCTGCGAATCCGCGCGGTCGCGACAGCACCGTCGACGACCCTCGCCGCGATCGAGTCGGGTGGGAAGCCGGGCGGCGGCTCGGGCGCCCGCTGGTCGTTCGCCCGCTGCCGCTCGGCGAACTGCCGGTACCAGGGCGGGAGTTCCTGCTGCCGGCGGTCGTCGGCGGTGAGCTGGTTGTCGAGCTGGACGATCAGGAAGTGCCGCAGCGCCACCGTGGTGAGGCCGCCGATGGCGATGCTGACCAGGGCGAGCAGCGCCACCACCGCGGCGACCAGGCGGGTCCGCAGGGATCGCCCGGCCAGCCAGGAGCGCAGCCGGCCGCCGGGGTCACTCCGCGGGCTTGAGGACATACCCCGCGCCGCGCAGCGTGTGGATCATCGGTGCCCGACCGGCGTCGATCTTCTTCCGCAGGTACGAGATGTACAGCTCCACGACGTTGGCCTGCCCGCCGAAGTCGTAATTCCAGACCCGGTCCAGGATCTGCGCCTTGCTCAGCACCCGCCGCGGGTTGCGCATCAGGTAGCGCAGCAGCTCGAACTCGGTGGCGGTCAGGGTGATCAGCTCGCCGCCCCGGCGCACCTCGTGGCTGTCCTCGTCGAGGCTGAGGTCGCCGACGGTGAGCACGGCGTCCTCGCGGGCGGCCACGGCGAAGCCGGAGCGGCGCAGCAGCGCGCGCAGCCGGGCGATGACCTCCTCCAGGCTGAACGGCTTGGTGACGTAGTCGTCGCCGCCGACGGTCAGCCCGGCGATCCGCTCCTCGACGGCGTCGCGGGCGGTCAGGAAGAGCACCGGCACGGTCGGGGTCTGCTCGCGCAGCCGGCGCAGCACCTGGAAGCCGTCCAGGTCGGGCAGCATCACGTCGAGGACCACGGCGTCCGGCTGGAACTGCCGGGCGGTGCTCAGCGCGGCCATCCCGTTGCCGGCGCTGCGCACCTGCCAGCCCTCGTAGCGCAGCGCCATCGACAGCAGGTCGGTCAGGGTCGGCTCGTCGTCGACCACCAGGACCCGGACCGGCTCGCCGTCGGGCCGACGGAGTTCGATCCGCTGCTGCGCTGCCTGCCCGTCCATCACCATGCCCCCATCGTGGGCGCCGTGCCTGGCGCGGTCCTGTGCGCATCCTGTGCGCGGGCTGTGCGCGCCGACCCGGGTCGGCTCGACGGTACCGGGCGACGTCGCGGCGGGGGAAGCGGACCGCCGGTCGGTCCGCACAGCACGGGCACAGGTCCGACCCACGTCGGGTCCAGGCTCCGACCGCAGGCTCGGGCCATGGCTGTCGAGGAGGTCCGCTGGGCGTACCGGGGGCGGGTGGCGCGGGTGGCGATGCTCGCGATCGCCGCGCTGGTGCGGGGAGCCGCCGGGACGGCCTGGTTGGCGGGTCAGGGCGTCGCGGTCTGGCCCACGCCCCGCGCACCGGTGGACCGCTCGGCGGGCCGGTGACCGGTCACTCGCTCGCCCCCACCGGATAGGTGCGCACGAACCGCATCGTCCAGACGCCGCTGCCGTCGGGCCGGTCCCGCGCGTAGAGGTGGTCCGGACCGCCGCCACCCGGCGGCGGGTCGGCGTCGGGGTGCCGCATGATCCAGCGCTCCGGCGGCTCGCCGCCCGGATCGGCGGGCACCGCCCGGACCACGTCGTGGGCCGGCCCGCCGACGAAGCGCACGGTCACCTCGGCCATCCCCGTCCCCTCCGTCCACCAGCGCACCCGGTCGGTGCCGAGGAAGCGTGCCGGCCGGTCCGCCGGACCCCCTGGCTGGCAAGCTACCGCACCGGCGGTGGCCCCGAGCCCGCTCCGGGCCGACCCGCCCACGGGTTTGCCCTGCTCAGAGCGCGGGTACCGGCTCCGAAGGAGCGCAGCCACACCGGGCAGGCGGCAGGAAAAGGCAGGAGCTGGTCGATGAGGACGCTGGCCGGGCGGTACCAGCTCGCACAGCGCATCGGCCTGGGCGGGATGTCCGAGGTGTGGCGCGCGCACGACCTGGTGCTGGACCGACCGGTCGCGGTGAAGCTGATGTCCCCCGAGCAGCAGGGCGAAGAGACCTGCGTCGAGCGGATCCGCGCCGAGGCGCGCAACGCCGCCCGGCTGGTGCACCCCAACGTGGCGAGCGTGCACGACTTCGGCACCTCGACCACGCTGCCCGGCCGCGAGGCGCCGTACATCGTGATGGAGCTGGCCGAGGGCGAGACGCTCGCCGCGCACCTGCGCGCCGGGCCGCTGGACTGGCGGATCGCGGTCCGGGTCTGCGCGGAGGTGGCGGCCGCGCTGGCCGCCGCGCACGCGCACGGGATCGTGCACCGCGACGTGAAGCCGGCCAACGTCATGCTCACCCCGTCCGGGGTGAAGGTTCTCGACTTCGGCATCGCCACCCCGGCCGGCGCGCCCGACCACAGCCCGGACGGCATGGTGGTGGGCACCCCGGCGTACCTGGCTCCGGAACAGTTCGACCGGCAGCCGGCGACCCCGGCGGCCGACATGTACGCCCTCGGCGTGCTCCTCTACTACTGCCTCACCGGCCGCCTGCCGTACGCGGCCGGGACGACCGCCACCCAGCTGGTCGGTGCCCGCCGGCGGGTGGCGGCCGAGCCGCTGCCCCCGATCGAGGGGCTGCCGCCGGAGGTGGCCGAGCTGTGCCGCCAGTGCCTCGCCGACGACCCGTCCCGCCGGCCGACCAGCCTGATGGCCGCGCTGCTGCTGGCCGAGGTGGTGGACGCCCGGGTGTACGTGCCGATGCTGGCGTCGGTGCCCCGGCCCCGCCCCGCCCCGGTCTCCGAGTGGACCGAGCGCGCCGCGACGGAGGCGACCGAGGCGGTCGCCCTCGACGACTGGTCCCGCGCCGGACCGGCCTGACCGGCGTTTCACCCGATCGAGTCCGGGAACCCGGGCCGGTGACTGACGGGAGGAACGCGATGCCGGATCCCAGTTCCTGGCTGAACGAGGCCACCGCGACCGCCTCGGGCGGCCACGTACGCACCGACGACGGCGGCTGGTCCACGGCGCTGGCGTCGCCGCTCGCGCCGCACTGCACGGGCCTGACGCCCGAGCAGCTGCTGGCCGCCGCGTTCGCGTCCTGCCTGCACCACGCGGCGGTGGAGGCGGCCGGCGAGATCACCGACGAGGCGCACACCGTGCAGGTGACCGCCGAGGCGAAGCTGGGCCGCGACGACGACGGCCGCTACCGGGCCGACGTGCACGCCTCCATCTCGTCGGTGGGCCTGACCCGCGAGCAGCTGGCCGACCTGGTCGAGTACGCCGACCGGATCTGGCCCTTCTCCAGCGGCGACGCCAGCCGCCACCGGTTGACCGTGACGCCCGCCGACGGGCGGCGCTGAGTCACCAGCGGAAGCCGGCGGTCACCGCCCGGTGGTCGGAGTCCGGTGTCCGCAGCACGTCGGCCGCGGTGGGCGTGAGGCCGCGGTAGAGAACGTGGTCGGGCCGGGTGATCGGCAGCGACGAGGGCCAGGTGAAGCCGAAGCCCTGGCCGGCGTCGGCCTGGGCGTCGCCCAGCAGGCGGGTCAGCGGGTCGAAGACCCGGTCGGTGGTGGCGGTGTTCAGGTCCCCGAGCACCAGCAGCCGGTCGGCGTGGTCGGCGCGCACCGCCCCGGCCAGGGTGCGGACGGTCTCGTCCCGGGTGGCGGTGTCGCCGGCCCGGGCCGACCCGAGGTGCACCACGTAGACCGTGAGGTCGCCCCGCGGGGTGGCGACGACCGCCCGTAGCGCGCGGGTCCAGCCCAGCCCGGTGTCCACTCCGGCGGAGTCCCGGATGGGGTAGCGGCTCCACAGGGCGACGGTGGAGACCGACGCGCGGTGCGGGTAGCGCTGCCGCAGGTCGGCGGTGAGCCGGCCGGCGTCGTCGACCTCCTGGAGCGCGAGGAGGTCGACGCCGGCCTCGGCGAGCGGGGCGACCGTGCCGGCGGGGTCGGGATTGCCGGCGCGCAGGTTCTGGCTGGCGACCCGGATGATGTCCGGACCGCTGCCGGCGGCCGGGGGCAGCCAGACGCCGGCGTACATCAGCGCCCAGACGGCCGCGGGGAGCGCGACGGCCACCAGCGCCCGCCGGGAGCGGCGCAGCAGCGCGGCCAGGGCCAGCACCGGTACGCCGAGGCCGAGCAGCGGCGTCGCGCTGTCGAGCAGGCTGCCCAGGCCGCGCACGTTCGGGACCGCGCGGTGGCCGGCCAGCACCGCCGCCAGCAGCACGGCGAGCAGCACCAGGACGAGTCCGCGCCGGTCATCCGGGCGGTGCCCGGCACCGGGGACGGGCTCGTCGATCATGCTCTCGGTCACCGTCCGAATCGTACCGAGCCGCCGCCGGGGCGGCGGCGACAACACCCCGCCCGCCGGTGACCTGGGCTTCCGCCGCGCGGTGGGCCGGCGGGTCGGCGGTACGGCCGGCGGCCGTCGCCCGAACGGAGGAGGGCCGCCGCCTGAACCCACGCGGCCGCGTCGCGCCCGATTCCGCCGGTTGTTTCCGACATCAAGGATAAGTAGGACTGGCGAGATCGGTGCCGTTCCTTGCCGACCGCCGGTAATGCCCGGTCGGATCATCGCAAATTGTGGCGCATGCCACCAATGACCCCGATGGCAAGCGGTCCTCGGCTCTCTAGCCTCGGCGGGTGCTTGCCGACGACTCCCCTCAGCAGCAGCCGCCCGCGACCCGACCGCATATCCGTACGGTCGATGCCGCATCGGGCGAACGGCGGATCGGCCGACACCGCGCTCCGGAGCCACCCCGACGCGGAGCGCGGGCCGTACTGGCCTCCACCCCGGCCCGGGTGGCCCTGGCCGGAGGCGTGACCTGCTGCCTCGGGCTGGTGGCGTTCGCCGGCGCGCACGACCCGGGCCCGCGCGGGACCCCGGTCAGCGAGGTGCTGGCGGACCGGGCCGAGGCCGCCGACCGCGCCTCCCGATCGCTGGACCGCGGCGCCGCACCGATCGCCGTCCCGGTCACCCCGATCCCCACCGCCAGCCCCAGCCCGTCGGCCACCCGGCAGCCCACGCCGAAGCCGAAGAAGCCGGTCAAGCCCCGGCGGCCCCGGCCGGTCGCCGGCCTCACCCAGGCGCAGATGGACAACGCCAAGGTGATCGTGGACGTCGGCGTGCAGCTGAAGGTGCCCCGGCGCGGCCTGGTCGTCGCCATCGCCACCGCGATGCAGGAGAGCAACCTCTACAACCTGGCCAGCGACGTGCTGCCCGAGTCGTACGACTATCCGCACCAGGGCAGCGGCTCCGACCACGACTCGGTCGGGCTGTTCCAGCAGCGCCCCAGCAGCGGGTGGGGCACGGTGGCCCAGCTGATGCGTCCCGCGTACGCGGCCCGGGCGTTCTACACGGCGCTGGCCGAGGTGCCCGGCTGGCAGGAGATGAGCGTGACCGCCGCCGCCCAGGCCGTGCAGGTCTCGGCGTTCCCCGACGCGTACGCCCCGCACGAGCAGCGGGCGACCACGGTGGTGGCGGCGCTGACCTGAGCTGGGTCGGCGCTCAGGCCACCCGGGTGCCCGGCTCGGGCCGGTGCGCCGCCACCTCGGGCGCGCCGGCGGCGGCCCGGGTCGCCGGGACACCGCCGGTGGAGGCGGCGGCGGTAGGCGTGTCGGCCGGGACCACGTCGCCCGCCATCCCGGCGAGGAGCTGGTCCACCCGGGCCTCCCGACGCCGCCGCTCGTGCAGCGCCGCCTCGAACTCGCGGCGGGCCTGCACCGCCTCGGCGTACACCCGCTCGCGGAGCTGCCGGGCCTCCTCGCGCGCGGCGTCGAGCTCGCCGCGGGCCTGCGCCAGGATGTCGGCGGCCTCCCGCTCGACCGCCGAGGCGGCGCGGCGAGCCGACGCTGCGGCGTCGTCCGTCGGCGCACCCTGGCGGTCGACCAGGCCGCGCAGCAGGGTCGCCTCCTGCCGGATCTGGTCCCACTCCCGACCCGCGCCGGCGGCGACCTCCGCCCGCGCGGCGAGTCGGGTCAACCGGACTCCCAGCTCATCAAGGCAGGAATCGACCTGCCGCTGGTCGTAGCCGGTCTCAACGACGGAGAACCTCATACTGTCGCCCCCCAGGCAGCTGGTACGTCTTTCCCCAGGTTCGATCCTCGCGGCTGCCGCTCGGCGCCGAGGAGGTTCGGGAAAAATGTTCAGCAACTGAGCGCCAGCCCCGGTGGCGGGGGCCACCGGAGCGGGTCAGGACCGCTTGGGGAGCACGACCACCCGACCGAAGAACTCGTCGATGCGGCGGACCACGTCGTTGAAGTCGTCCAGGTCGATCGGCTTGGTCACGTACGCGTTGGCCTGCAGCGTGTAGCTGCCGACGATGTCGGTGTCCGCGTTCGAGGTGGTGAGCACCACGATCGGGATGGTCCGCAGGTCCTCGTCCTGCTTGACCTCGCCGAGCACCTGCCGGCCGTCCATCCGCGGCATGTTCAGGTCGAGCAGGATCACGTCCGGGCGGCGGGCCTCGGTGTGCCGGCCCTCGCGGCGGAGGAACTCCATCGCCTCCTGGCCGTCGCTGACCACGTCGATGACCTTCTCGATCTCGGAGTCCTCCAGGGCTTCCTCGATCATCAGCACGTCACCCGGGTCGTCGTCCACGACGAGGATGCGGACGGGGTTGGCGGCGCCTTGGCCCATGGGGTACCTGTCTCATCTCGGGCGATGGGGACCGCACGGTCACCCGCTGGCGGGGAAATCTAGCCGATCAGGGGGCGTCCTGCGACGCCGGGTCCGCCATGTCCGGTTGGTACGCCAACACGTCGGCGAGCCCGGTGACCTGGAGCACCCGGTCCACCCGGCCGGTGGCCCCGGTCAGCCGCAGCCACCCGCCCTCGGCGGTGGCCCGATTGTCCCCCCGGACGAACGCGGCGATGCCGGTGGAGTCGCAGAAGGTCAGCTCCGCGAGGTCGAGCAGCAGTTGCCGGGCGCCGTCGGCGGCCAGCCGGTCGATGGTCTCGTTGAGCTGGCCGACGGTGCTCATGTCCAGCTCGCCGACCAGCCGCAGGCACACACCACCACCAACCCGCGGGCTGTGCGTGACGGTGAACGTCAACCTCGTCCCTCTCGCTCGCACCGCAGGGCCGATCCTTGCAGTGGAGCAAGTATAAGCAGGGTGCCCGGCACCGCCGCGATCAGCGCCGGGTGGGGTCGCCGGGCTCGGGGAGGACCGTCTCCCCCAGCGCCAGGAACCGTGCCGCCCGGGGAAAGTCACGCAGCTGCCGGTGATAGTGGGCCAGGGTCAGCCCGACTGCGGCGGCCGGCACCCCCCGGCTGGTCAGGATCTCCACCAGCCAGCCGACGAAGTCGGTGAAGAGCGAGCTGTCGTCGACGTACAGCGCCGCGGCCAGGAAGTCCACGATGTATCCGAGGTCGCTGATCGTGGAGTCGAGCTGGGCGGGCGTGTAGTGGTGGACCGACGGCACCCGCTCGCGCAGATCGGCCAGCGCGGAGTCGATCAGCTCGCCGCGCCGCTTCACCAGGCTGGCGTACTCGTCGTCGGCGAGGTGCGGCAGCTCGGCCGGGCCGACCCGGCGCAGCGCCCGCTCGTCGGCGACCAGGTCGGCCGCGCTCGGCGCGTCCGGCGCCCAGGCGACGCCGAGGGTGCGGGCCCAGCGGCCGTCGTCGCCGAAGCCGCGCCCGCCCACCACCACCGGTACGTCCGACCGGCGGCAGGCCTCGATCATCCGGTGCGCGTACGGCAGCCGCATCGGCAGCGCACAGGCCAGGGCGACCGCGTGCGCGTCGTGCCGGTGCAGGTACGACACCAGGTGCGCGGCGGGCACGCTCGCCCCGAGGAAGGTCACCTGCCAGCCGCGCAGCCGCAGCACCTCCGCCACCAGCCGGGGCGGCAGGGCGTGCCACTCGCCGTCCATGCAGGCCACCACCACCCGACCCCGGGTCGGGCGCGGGTTGGCTTGTGCCGCCACGGCGGCCACCACCCGCTCGCTGATGTGGGTGGCCGCGTGCTCCTGGGCGACGCTCCACTCGTTGCGCGCCCACCGCTCCCCCACCTCGGACTGCGCGGGCCCGACCAGGTCGAGCAGGACCCGCTCGGCCGGCACCCCGGCGTCGAGCAGCCGGACAGCCACGTCGATGGCGCCGTACTCGTCCGCCTCCTCCAGCGCCGCCAGGAACTCGTGGTACGCCTGCGCCGGATCGGCCTGGGTGGTGGGAGCGGTCACGATCGGGTCTCCCTCTCCTCGCCGGGCCGGCCCACCTCGGGTACGGCGTGCAGGTGCCGCCCCGGGCGCCCGCCGGGGCCGATGGCGCGCAGCGCCAGCACGGCGATGTCGTCGTGGTCGCCCTGGGCCAGCCAGTCACAGGTGACCTGCTCGACCCGCTCGGCCAGCGCGGGCGCCGGCACCCGGTGGCAGCCGGTCACCGCGGTCACCAGCCGATCCTGGCCGAACTGCTCGTCGCCGCGCCGGCCGCCGCGCGCCTCGGTCACCCCGTCGCTGTAGAGCAGGCAGGTCTCGCCCGGGGCGAGCCGGACGGTCACCTCGCCGATGCGCGGGTCCGGCACCACGCCGATGAGCATGCCGCTCAGCGGTACCGTCTCGACCTCACCGCAGGCGCGCAGCACCAGCGGCGGCAGGTGGCCGCCACCGGCCATGGTCAGGGTGAGGCCGCCGTCGCGGTGCGGGCGGACGACGCCGAGCACCATGGTGGCGAACCGCCCCTGGCCGTGCGCCAGGGTGGTCTCCAGCAGGGCGTCGTTGAGCAACTTCAGCAACCGGCCGGGGTGCGACTCGACCCGGTGCAGCGCCTGCAGGCACTGGCGGAGCTGACCGGTGAAGACGGCCGCCTCCACGCCCTTGCCGGAGACGTCGCCGAGGAAGAACACGGAGCCGCCGTCGGGGAGCCGGTGCGAGCCGTAGAAGTCACCGCCGATGCGCAGGCTGGCCTGCGCCGGCCGGTACGCCGTGCCCCACTGCACCCCGGCGACGGGCACCGGCTCGACCGGCAACAGGCTGGCCTGGAGCGTGTCGGCCACCTCGGCCTGGTCGCGGTAGAGCACCGCCGTGGTCAGCGCGGCACCGGCCCGGGCGGCGAAGGCGCGGACCAGCTCGAGGTCGTCCTCGTCGTACCAGCGGGTGGCCCGGCGGGCCACCAGCAGCACGCCGGCCGGCGCGTCCGGGCCCGGCAGCGGGATCACCCGGGCGGCGACCCCGCGGGCCTCCAGCCCTGGCAGCCAGCCGGCCTCCACCGCCTGCTCGACCAGCCAGTCGACCGCGTGCGGCTCGGCGCCGCAGAGCCCCTCGGCGATCGCCGTCGGCAGGGCGGTGGCGGACAACATGCCGCTGTCCACGGCCGCCGACTCGTCCTCGCCGCGCGTCGCCCGCCACCAGCGGGCCCGACCGGCCCGCGGCGCGAGCACCAGGACGGCCACCTCGGCCAGGGTGGGCACGGTCAGCCGCACCACGGCGGCGGCGGCCCGGTCCGGATGCAGCGGATTGCCGAGCTTCTCGCCCACGACCGCCAGGAACGCGGAGCGGGCCCGCTCGGCGAGCAGCGCGTCGGCCCGGCCGACGCTGTCGGTCACGTCCTCGACGTAGTGACAGCTGCGCGCCCCGGAGAGCGGCAGCTGGCGGACCCGCAGCCGGCGGCCGCGGTGGCCGAACTCGCCGGCGTCGCCGCTGGCGAGCGCGGCCACGCCGGCGGCGGCCAGCGCCAGGCCGGGGACCACCTCGGGCAGCAGCCGCTCGGCGACCGGACTGAGATGCCGCACCACGCCGTCGGCGTCGCAGACGATCAGACCCTCACGGAAGTGCTCGATCACCTCCGACCAGTCCGGCTCGGGGTGGCCACGGTCGGGCGCGAGCGGCGGAAGCGCCGACCCGGGTCGGCCGACGACGTCGGACGACCGCGCCGGAGCCCGGGCGGCGCTCGGCGTGGAGATCTGTCCGTCGCCCGGGTCCGAGCCCCTGACGTCGGCAGCAGTCACCAGCTGAGCCCCACTCCTCGTGTCGACACCCACGGTTCAGCGGAAACGGCGGGTATGTTCCAATCTCTGCGCCCCACCCTACGCCGGTGCGCCGGTACCGCCACTGCACGGCCGGGGCGCGACCCCGATCCGCAGTGGCGGGCGGGGCCGGACGGGTGTTGTTACGATCCGGCAGAAGCACCTGCCCGACCTGCAGCCCTTGCGGAAAGGCGTGATCGCGTGCCCCACGGGAGGAAACCCGAGGCCACCCCGCTGAGCATGGCCGTGGACCACTCCGACCCGGCAGCCCCCGTCATCTCCGTCGGCGGCGACCTCGCCTTCACCACGTCGGGGCCGTTGCGCGCCGAGGTCGACCGGGCCCTCGCCGAGCGTCCCCCGGTCCTCGTGCTGGACTTCGCCGACCTGCTCTTCATCGACAGCACCGGGCTGTCCGTGATCGTCCACGCGTGGCGCGAGGGGCAGCAGATCGGCACCGCCATCCGGCTGCGCGCCACGCCGCGTTTCCTGGACACCATCCTCGACATGACCGGCGTCACCGGTCTGCTGGCCCGGCCGCTGCCCACCGCCCGGACCGAGGCCGCCGCGACCGATCTGCCCGGCCGGGCCGCCTCCGCCTGAGCCCGGGCGTTTCCCGATCGGGCGAAGCTGGGAACATGGGTACATGCCCACTCAGCTGTTGTCCATCGAGGTGACCCGGCTCGACGCCGGGGGCGCCCGGCTACGGCTGACCGGTGACCTCGACTTCGACAGCGCGCCGGAGCTGATCGCCGCGGCCGCCCAGGCCCGCGCCGACGGCCACCGGGACCTGCTGATCGACGTCGTCGGCGTCGCCCTCTGCGACTCCTCCGGGCTCAGCGCCCTCGTGGTGATCGGCCGCGGCGGGGCCGGGCCGGTCCGGTTGACCGGCGTCAACCCGCAGCTTCAACACCTGCTGGACCGCACCGGGCTCACCGAACTCCTGGCCGTGGAGCACCCGCCCGCCGTCGGCGACGAGGTGCGCGAGGCGGGCTGAGGGAACCGTCCCGGGTCGGGGTGGCCCCCGACCCTGGGACCAGGGGTCGGGGGCCGGGAGGATGGTCTAGGTGGCCACGGCCGGTTGCAGGCGCGGCCCGTCTGCGCGCAGGTCGGTCGGCGACGGTGGTTCGGCGTCCTCCGGTGGACCGGAATCGGGCGTGTGGAACAGGTACCGGACAAAGTCCCCACCGACCTCGTTGACGTCCGATCCGGGCCACTGGCCGGCGCAGTCCATGCCCACCACCTCGCGGCCGGAACCGTCGGTCTCCTCGACCAGTGCCCACAGGCTCACCGGGTAGCAGCGGGTGGCCTCCGGGCCGACCTGCCACCGGGAGTACCAGCCGGGTCGGGCGGGGACGATCTCGACGATCCTCTTCATGACGACCTTCCCTTCCGCGTTCCTCGGAAGACCTCCGGTCCGCCCCGATCGTGCGGCCCGGGCGGGTGAGCGTCCCTCACCCCCGGCGAGTGAACCCGCCGACCGGGTTCGGCCCGTTACCTTCCGCCGGGCGGTGGGAACCCGACGGCGGACGAGGCGAACCCCGACAGGAGCGAGGTGCCACCATGCGCAAGCAGATGGAGGGCGACAACCAGCGCCGCCGGGCCCTGGCCCGCGACGCGCGCCGGCAGGGCCTACAGCCGAGCGAGACCGGCACCAGCCTGAGCGCGTCGAAGCAGATCACCAGCCTGGACCGGGGTCGCCGGTCCGGTCCCCCGCCGGCCGGCCGGCACAAGCCGGACAGCACCCGGGGCGGGCCGGCGCCCCCGCCGATGGCGGTGGCCACCGCGACCCGGCCCCTGCCCGACTCTGGGCAGGACAGCCGCGTGCAGCCGATGGGCTACCGCGAACTGGTCGATGAAGTCAGCCGGCGCGCGGGGGTGGACTTCCGTACCGCCAAGGTGGGTGCCGAGGCCACCGTGCTGGCGCTGGCCTGGGCGCTGGACCAGGCCGAGCGGGAACGGCTGCTCGAGGCGGTGCCGGTGAAGTTGCACGACGTGGTGCCGGTGGACGGCATCGAACGGCACCAGGACCTGCCGGGCTTCCTGGCCGAGGTGGGCCGGATCAGCGGGCGCACGCCGGAACAGGCCCGCTATCAGGCGGAGGCGACCCTGAGCGCGCTGGCCGACCACGACGGCGACCTGATCGAGTCGCTGGACGTGCCGGACGGGCTGCGTGACCTGCTCACGCCGCCGGAACCCGGCGGCGGCCTGGTGGGCGCGCGCAGCGCCGCCGCACCGCTGACCGAGGCGGAGCTGCGGGACGCCCTGGCGGACCTGCCCTACTGGTCCAGTGACCGCCAGTCGCTGGTGCGGACCATCGAGCTGCCCCCGGGCAACCTGGACCGGGTGCTCGACCGGCTCGACCAGCTCCGGGTGGACACCGGCCGCGGACCGCAGATCGGTCGCCCCGATTCCGACAGCGCGGTGCTGACCGTCCGCAGCCGTAACGCCGACGCGGTGACCGCCGCGGACGTGGACCTGGCCCACCAGGTCGACGACGCGATCGAGGAGGTCGGCGCGGGCATCTGGTGAGCCGACCGGAGGCCGGGCCGGTGGGCGGTGCGCCCGCCGGCCCAGCACGGGGACGCCCGGTCGGCCATGATCGGGTAGCGACAACCGACACGACACGCCGTCGCGAGTGACGGAGAACCTGACCCGATCATGGACCACCCCCGCACCACAGCTAGCGTGCCGGCATGGACAGCGAGGCGGACGACCGGCTGGAGCTGGTCGTCGACCCGGCGCGCCGGACCGGGCGCACGCTGCTCGCCGGGGGCGTCGCCCAGTCGTACGTGGACGTCGCGGACCCCCGCCACCTGCATTTCGAGTACGTCCGGCGGATGGCGACCCTGGTCGACCTGGCCGCGCCGCCGGGGCTGCCCCGCGCCGTCCTGCACCTGGGCGGCGGCGCGCTGACCCTACCCCGGTACGTGGCGGCCACCCGCCCCGGGTCGGCGCAGCGGGTCGTCGAACGCGACGCAGCGGTGGTACGGCTGGTCGCCGAGGAGCTGCCGCCGGTCCCCGAGGTGGTGGTCGAGGTCGCCGACGCGCGGCAAGCCGTCACCGCGTCCGCGGCGGACGGGTACGACCTGGTGCTGGCCGACATCTACCGGGCGGCGCGGATGCCGGGACACGTGGCCGGCGTCGAGTTCGTCGCCGAGGTCGGCCGGACGCTGCGTCCCGACGGCGTTTACCTGGTCAACGTCACCGACCTGCCGCCACTGGTCTTCACCCGGGTGCAGGTGGCCACCCTGCGCGCGGTCTTCGCCGACGTCTGCCTGGTCGCCGACCGGCGGATGCTGCGCGGCCGCCGGTACGGCAACGTGGTGCTGGCCGCCGCGCACCGCCCCGGCCGACTCCCGGCGCGCCGGCTCGCCACCCGGGTGGCCGCCGACCCGGTGCCCGGCGGGGTGCTGCACGGCCCGGACCTCGACGCGTTCGTCGGCGGTGCCCGCCCGGCCACCGACGCCACCCTCGGGTTTCCCGGCCGCCCGCCCGGGTAGCCGCGCCGGATGAGCACCGCCGACGACCGGTCCACCGCCCGCAGCGCACTGATCGTCATCGGCCTGGTGCTCGCCACCGCGCTCGGCCTGGCGCTGCTGTGGACCACCCGGCGGATCATCGTCTGGATCCTGATCGCCGCGTTCTTCGCGGTGGCCCTGGCGCCGCTGGTCGACCTGGTGCAACGCCGGCTGGTCCGGCGCCGGGCGTTGGCCACGCTGCTGGTCTTCCTCGCCGCCTTCGTCCTGCTGGCCGGGGTGGCCGCGCTGATCCTGGTGCCGCTGCTGGACGAGCTGGGCCGCTTCGTCGACCGGGCCCCGGAGCTGCTGCGCGACGCCCGCGCCGGGCGCGGCGCCCTCGGCCGGTTCCTGGAACGCGTCGGGCTGCTCGGGTACGCCCGGCAGCACTCCGACCAGATCCAGGAGTACGGCGGGCAACTGCGCCAGCCGGCGGTCGGGCTGGTCCGGGGCGTGGCGGAGACCGTCGCCGGCCTGCTGACGATCATCGTGCTGGCGTACCTGATGGTCCTGGAGGCGCCGCGGATCAGCCGCAGCGTGCTCGGCCTGGTCGGAGACGGGCGGGCGCGGCGGTTGCGTCGGATCGGGCGGGAAAGTTCCCGCACGATCACCGGATACCTCAGCGGGAACCTGCTGATCAGCCTGGTCTGCGGCGTCCTGACGTACGTCGTGCTGCTCCTCACCGGGGTGCCGTTCGCCGCGGTGATCGCGCTGCTGGTGGCGGTCGCGGATCTGATCCCGCTGGTCGGCGCGACCCTGGGCGCGATCGTCGCGGCGGGGGCCGGGTTCCTGCACTCCCCCACCGCGGGAGTGGTGGTGCTGGTCTTCTTCGTCGTCTACCAGCAGGTGGAGAACCACCTGCTGCAACCGGTCATCCTGGCCCGGGCGGTCCACCTGAACCCGCTGACCGTGCTGGTCAGCGTGCTGCTCGCCGCCGAGCTGGCCGGGCTGGTGGGCGCGCTGCTGGCCATCCCGGCGGCCGGGATCGGGCAGATCCTGCTGCGGGAGTTCGTCCCCACCGGCGGCCGCGAGCTGCCGGCTCCCACCGATCCGCAGGGCGGCCCGGCCGACCGCTGAGGCCAGCCGGGCGGGCGGGTCACCGGCGGACCGGCACCTCGGGCGACGAGCTCTCCAGCGGTACGGCGTGCGCCGGCACCAGCCCGAGCTGGGTGGCCGAACGGGGCAGCGCGGCGTCGAGCACCCAGTCCGCCCCGACCCGCGTCCGGTTGCCGGGCATCGCCAGCAGGTGGTAGCCGCGGGTGACCGCCTTGGCCGGCAGCCCGGACAGCGACACCTTCAACGGGTTCGCCGCGGCGTCCTTGCCACCCAGGTCGACCACCCAGCCCAGGTCGTAGTGCTTGTACGGCTTGCGCCTGCCGTGACCGTACGAGGCGGCGATGTTCAGCGCGGCGAGCTTGCCCTGCCGCTGCGCGTGCTGCGCGGTCATCGCGCAGATCTGCCCCGGCCGGGTCAGGTCCGGCACGGCGGCGGCGTCGCCGCAGGCGTACACCTCGGGGAACCCGGGGACGCTGAGGTACTCGTCGACCACGAGCCGGCCCCGCTCGGTGCGCAGCCCCAGCTCGGCGACGAACGGGTCGGGGCGTACCCCGACGCACCAGACCAGCGTGCAGGTCGGCACGTACTCGCCGTCGGTGAGCTTCACCCCGTCGGCGGTGGCCTCGGCGACCGAGGTGCCCATCCGCACGTCGACACCGCGCCGGCGCAGCACCCGGTCGGCGGTGTCGGACATCCGCTTGTCCAGCTCGGGCAGCACCCGGGGCGCCACGTCGAGCAGCATCCAGCGGGGCCGGACGTTGAGCCGGGGCCGCTGGCGGCGCAGCGCGTCGGTGAAGAGCTGCCCGTGGGCGGCCACCTCCGTGCCGGTGTAGCCGGCGCCGACCACCACGAACGTCGACCGGGCCCGCTGCTCGGCCGGATCCTCGGCCTGCTCGGCCAGCTCGAGCTGCCGGATCACGTGGTCGTGCAGGTAGACGGCCTCGGGCAGGCCGCGGAAGCCGTGCGCGTACTCGGTCACCCCGGGGATCGGCAGCAGCTTGTTGACGCTGCCCACGGCGAGCACCAGCCGGTCGTACGCGATCCTGCCCTGGTCGCCCTCGGGCTGGGTGAAGCCGACCCAGCGGTTCTGCAGGTCGACCCGGTCGGCCTCGCCGACGACGACCCGCACGCCGCGGAGGGTGCCGGTGAGCGGCACCGAGATCCGCCTCGGCTCCACGACCCCGGCCGCCACCTCGGGCAGCAGCGGCAGGTAGAGGAAGTAGTCGGTGGAGTTGAGCAGCACGATCTCGGCCCGGTCGCGCGCGACCCGGCTCAGCGTCTTCGCCGCGTGGTAACCGGCGAACCCGGCCCCCACGATCACCACACGAGGTTTCGTCATGCCCGCTCCCGTTCCCGTCGACCCGCCCGACAAACGTGCCGGTCGGGCCGCGACCTGCGCGGTCGCAGGGCGGCCGGGTCGCGACGACACGGCGGCCGGGGCCGCGACCCGCGCGGCGGCAGCGCGGGTCGTCAGCCGTCGCTGAGCCGCACGTGCCCGCTGCGCCCCACCGCCTCGATCTCCCAGCGGTGGCCGAAGGCGCGGATCCGCTCGCTGGCGATTCGTCCGATCTCCGGGGGGATGTCCGGGTCCACCGACAGCCGCCCGTTTACGGGCTGGAGATCCAACATCGCCCGGACCAGCGCCAGCGGGGTGCCGGACGCCCACGCCTGCGGGCTGCACGCGGTCGGGTACGGCACGGCGAAGAGCAGTCGCTCACGTTCGAACCCGCTCAGCGCCTCGGGCAGCCGGTAGCCGAACTGCTCGGCGGCCTCGAGGAGGGCCAGGCAGATCCGGTTGGCCTCCTGGCGATAGCCGTAACGCACCAGGCCGAGGGCGGCCAGCGAGTTGTCGTGCGGCCAGACCGTGCCGAGGTGGTACCCGAGCGCGTTGTAGAGCCGCTCCTGCCGGGACAGGGTGCGGATGCCCCAGCCGGAGAACATGTCGTCGGACATCAGCTGGCGGACCACCGCCTCCGCGCGGTCGGGCGGGACGATGCCACTCCACAGCAGGTGACCCATGTTCGAGGTCTTGGAGTCGATCCGGTTCTTGTCGCCGTCCAGGCCCACCGCGTAGTAGCCGCCCCGCTCCGGGATCCAGAAGTCCCGGTTGAACCGCTCGTACAGAGCGGCGGCCTCGACCCGCAGCCGACGGGCCAGGCCCGGGTCGGCCAACGGGCCGTCGGCCAGCTCCGCGAGCCGCACCTTGGCGTCGTAGGTGTAGCCCTGCACGTCGCAGGTGGCCAGCGGCAGCACCGGGATGCGCCCGTCGGCGAAGCAGACCCCGTCCGGCGAGTCCCGCCAGCACTGGTTGCCCAGCCCTTCCGGCGAGCGGGTGGCGTACTCGACGTAGCCGTCGCCGTCCCGGTCGCCGTACACGTCGATCCAGCGCAGCGCGGCCAGCGCGTTGTCGCGCAGCTGCCGGACAATCTCGTCGTCGCGCGACCACCGCCAGTACTCGGAGAGCAGGATCAACCAGAGCTGGGTGGCGTCGGCCGTGCCGTAGTAGGGCCCGTACGGCTTCGTGCCGGTGCGGGTCAGCTCGCCGCTGCGCACCTCGTGCAGGATCTTGCCGGGTTCCTCGTCGGTGAAGTCGTCGCACTCCGTTCCCTGCAGCCGGGCCAGCCCGAGCAGCGCCCCCTTGGCCAGGGTCGGGCCGGCGACCAGAGTCTGGTACGCGGTGATCAGGGTGTCCCGACCGAAGACGGTGAGGAACCACGGCAGCCCGGCGCCGGGCAGCATGATCCGCTGTCCCTTGACCTCCAGGTCGAGGCGGAGCGCCAGCACGTCGTCGCGGGAGCGCCGGACGGTCCGTTCCAACGCCGGATTGTCGCTGGTCAGCACCGCCCGCTCCACCGTCCATCGGCGCAGCGGGTCATCCGCCCGTCGGTGGATGACGTCGGCGATGTCGCCCCGGACCGGCTCCACCACGCCGAGCCCCGGCGGCAGGGGCACGTGCAGGTCGACCTTCCAGCTCCCGCGCGACTCCAGCGTGAAGTCCCACACCAGTTCGTCGCCCTCGAGCTGGTCGGCGGGCACCGAGCACTGGACGCGGGTCTGCGCGGCGAACCCGTCTCCGGTGTAGGAGAAGCACAGCTCGCCGGGCTGGTGGTCGCGGGTGATGCGCGCGGAGCGGTCCCGCACCACGGACTTCACCTCGAACAGGTCGGCGAAGTCCGCGTCGACCGCCAGCCGCAGCTGCACCCGGACCGGTTCCGGTCGGAAGGAGAACATCTCCACCCGCTCGTGGAAGCCGTCGCCGACGTAGCGCAGCCGCCGGATGCCCAGGCTGTCCGGGGGCAGGCCGGGCAGGTCGGGGTTGGTCAGCACGTACTGCGCCGAGTAGTGGTCGATGGTCTCGGCGCGCAGCACCAGCAGCCGGGCGCCGTTGACGGTGAGCACCCATCCGCTGAGCAGTCGGGTGTCCAGGTGCACCAGGCCGCCGATGCTGCCGGGCGGCACGTCGCCGCTCTGGTCGGAGTACATGAAGGTGGGCCCGCTGAGCACCGCGAGCGAGTCGGGGCCGAGCTCGGGCGGCATGGCCCGCTGGTTGCCGGCCTCCCGCGCCGTGCGCACACCGGGGGTGGGGTCGGCCGGGGTGGGTCGCACGGCAGCCATGTCACCCACCGTAGGAACGCCGTGGTGGGCCGGCATCACCCGCACCGGGTGAATCCGAACGATCCACGACGATGGATATGGACAGATCCCCCAGCCGGTGGCGAGGATGCCGTCATGGGAGCAAACGAGAGCACCGGCGACCGGCCCACGAGGTCCACCCGCCGCACCTTCCTGTCCGCCTCCGCCGTCGCGACCGCCGCCACCGTCGCCGTACCGCTGACCACCGGGCCGACCGCGGCGCAGGCCGCCCGGCCCGCCGGGCCCGGCCACCCGGCCCGACCCCAGGCCCCGGACCGCGAGCTGCGCGCCCTGCTGCGGGAGGTGGACCGCGACCGGATCGAGGCCACCGTCCGCCGGCTCGCCGCCTTCGGCACCCGGCACACCCTCTCCCGCCAGGACGACCCGGTCCGGGGCATCGGGGCCGCCCGGGACTGGATCTTCGAGCAGCTCTCCGGGTACGCCGCCGCCTCGGGCGGCCGGATGACCGTGGAACTGCAGTCCTACGTGCAGGAGCCGGCGTCACGTATCCCGGTCGCCACCCGGATCACCAACGTGGTCGCCACCCTGCGCGGCGACGTCACCCCCAACCGGGTCTACGTCGTCACCGGTCACTACGACTCGCGCGCCACCGACGTCATGGACGCGGTCAGCGACGCCCCGGGCGCGGACGACGACGCCTCCGGCGTGGCGGTGCTGATGGAGCTGGCCCGGGTGCTGGCCACCCGACGCAGCGAGGCGACCATCGTCCTGGCCGCCGTCGCCGGCGAGGAGCAGGGCCTGTACGGCTCGGCGTACCTGGCGAAGCAGCTCAAGGCCACCGGCGTCGACGTGCAGGGCATGTTCAGCAACGACATCATCGGCTCCAGCACGGCCGACGACGGCACCCGCGACCCGCGCGCCGTGCGGCTCTTCGCCGAAGGGGTGCCGACCGCGGAGACTCCGGCGGAGGCGAGCACCCGGCAGTCGGTCGGCGGGGAGAACGACTCCCCGTCGCGCCAGCTCGCCCGGTTCGTCAGCGACGTCGCCGAGAACGGCGCCACCGGGATGCGGGTGCGGGTGATCTACCGGCGGGACCGCTACCTGCGCGGCAGCGATCACATCTCGTTCCTGCGCGAGGGCTGGCCGGCCGGCCGGTTCACCGAACCCAACGAGGACTTCGCCCACCAGCACCAGGATGTCCGGCTGGTCGACGGGGTGCAGTACGGGGACCTGCCGGAGTTCTGCGACTTCGACTACATCACCCGGGTCGCCCTGGTCAACGGGGCGGTGCTCTGGTCGCTCGCCCAGGCGCCGGGCACCCCGAAGGGTGCCACGATCGTGACGACCAACCTCACCAACGACACCACACTGCGCTGGCAGCGCGGCGACGAGCCGGACCTGGCCGGGTACGAGGTGGTGTGGCGGGAGACCACCGCCGCCGGGTGGCAGCGGGTGATCCCGGTCGGCGACGTCACCGAGGTGACCGTGGACCTGTCCAAGGACAACGTCTTCTTCGGCGTGCGGGCCGTCGACCGGGACGGCCACCGCAGCCCGGTGGCGTTCCCCCGCCCGGGGAGCTGACCGCTCCCGTCGCGCTTCGCGGGGCCGGCGTTGGGCGCGCCGGTCCCGCGGGCGTCGCGTCGCCACGGTGGCAACCTCCCGACACCGGTGACGCTCCCTCACCTTCGCGGACCCTGAACGCGGCTCACCGGTGCCCGCCGCCCACGGCGGGTACCGGTCAGGCCGGGGCGGTGACCGCCCAGCGCTCGTGGTCGCGCCACGCCCCGTCGATGAAGAGGTAGTCCGGCGAGAAGCCCTCCAGCCGGAAGCCCAGCTTGCGGGCCACCCGCCGGGACGGCTCGTTGCCCGGCTGGATGTTCGCCTCGACCCGGTGCAGGCCCAACGTGTCGAAGGCGTGCGCCAGCACCAGCCCGATGCCGGCCGAGGCGTGCCCGGTCCCGCTGTAGGGCAGGAACGCCGCGTATCCCAGGAAGCCGCCGCGCAGCGGGCCCATGATGATGCCGCTGATGTTGACGTAGCCGGCGATCCCGCCGCCGGGCCGGTCGCAGATGAGGAAGCTCTGCTGGTCGCGGCGGCGCGCCTTGGCCAGGTACGCGGCGAACTTCTCGGCGGTGTCGGGGGCGGTCAGCCAGGGGTGGTGCAGGTCCCGGCTGCGGCGGGCGGCGGCGACGAACTCGGCCTCGTCGGTGGGCCGCGGGCGTCGGATGCCGACCGGGCCGGCGCTGCGCAGGTATCTCACGGGCGACCACTCTGGTCCCGGCGGCGGGCCGTGTCCAACCGGAATCCGGGGTCGCGAGCGGGATGTACCGGACCGTAGGGTGGGCCGGACCACCGACGATCGGAGGCTGATCATGGGTACGGCTGCTCTCGGCACGATGCTGGCCTCCGCTTCGTCGCGGGCGACCCGGCTCGCCTGACCCCCGGTCCGTCCCGGGGTCCCGCACCCCGCCTCGCCCGTCGCGAAGCGATGAGGTGACCCGCCGTCCGCGCGGGTCCTTCGTCCTGGCGTGACCACGCCACCACATCGCTTCCGAGGGAGTCCTCGTGTTTCCGCAGTTCCCGTGCGGGCGCCTCCGCGTACCCGCACGTCGTCACCTGCCCGGGTGGTCCTGATGACCGCCGTCAGCTCACACCGGCTCGGCCCGGACTTCGCCCGACTCTGGACCGCCAACGCCGTCTCCAACCTCGGCGACGGGATGACCATGATCGCCGGCCCGCTCCTGGTCGCCTCGATCAGCGACGACCCGGCGGCGGTCGCCGCGGCGGCGCTCGCCCCGCAGCTGCCCTGGCTGCTCCTCGCCCTGGTCAGCGGGGTGCTGGTGGACCGCCTCGACCGGCGCCGGCTGGTCGTCACGGTCAACCTGGTCCGGGCCGCGGTGCTCGCCGCGCTGGCCGTCGCGGTCCTCGCCGGGGCGGCCACCGTCCCGCTGATCTGCCTGGCCTTCTTCCTGACCGGGGTCGGTGAGACCTTGGCCGACACCGCCTCCGGGGCGCTGCTGCCGGCGCTGGTGCCGGCGGACCAACTGGAACGCGCCAACGGCCGACTCTTCGCCACCTTCGTGCTGGGCAACCAGTTCGCCGCGAAGCCGCTCGGGGCGTACCTGTTCGGTCTCGGTGCGGCGCTGCCGTTCGCGGTCGACGCCGCGAGCTTCGGCCTGGCCGCGCTGCTGGTGGCGCTGCTGCGCTGGCGACCGACGCCACCGGCCGGGCCGACGCCCGACGGCGGGGCGCGGCACTCGCTGCGCGCCGACGTCGCCGCCGGGCTGCGCGCGCTCTGGTCGGTGCCGGTGCTGCGGTCCCTCGCGCTCTGCATCGCCGTGATGAACGTGGCCTTCTGCGCCGCGTTCGCCGCCTTCGTGCTCTACGCCCGGCAGCGGCTCGGGCTGGGCGACGTCGGCTACGGCGTCCTGCTGACCGCCTCCGCCGTCGGTGGGCTGGCCGGCACCGCCCTGGCCGGGCGACTGAAGACCCGGTTCGGCGCCCCCGCTCTGCTGCGGGTGGGGCTGCTGGTGGAGGTCGGGCTCCAGCTCGTGCTCGCCACCACCCGGCAACCCTGGATCGCCGGCGCGGCGCTCGCGGTCTGGGGCGTACACGCGATGGTCTGGGGCGTGCTGGTGGTGTCGCTGCGGCAGCGGCTGGTCCCAGACCGGCTGCGCGGCCGGGTGAACAGCGTCTACGCGCTGGCCGACCTGGGCGGGGCGGCCGTCGGCACGGCGCTCGGTGGGCTGCTCGCCCAGGCCACCGGGGCGATCACCGCACCCTTCTGGACGGCGGCCGGGGCGCTGACCGGGCTCACCGTCGCCGTCTGGCGACGGCTGGCCGCCGCCGGCTGACCGCTCGGGTCCCGGCCGCCGCCGCACGGCGGCCGGGACCCGGTGTCAACCGACCGGGACGTCCTGGAACTCAGCCCGGGCGGTGGTAGGTGGGTTCCGCCGGCATCGGCACCTCGAGGAAGGTGGCGCCGCGCAGGTCCAGCCAGGCCCGGTCGGGCGCCCGGACCAGCCGCAGGATCACCTCGGAGCAGACCGGGCAGCGGCCGACCAGCCCGGGCGCGTGGGAGAAGACGTGCAGCCCGGCCAGCGGGCCGAGCGACCCGCACGACTGGCAGCGTGAGGTCGCGGGGCTCAGGTCGACGGCGAACAACTCGCGCAGCGGACCGTCGAGCATGTTGCCGTCCACGTAGGACATGTCGGTCATCGGGCCTCCTCGGGCGTTCACGCGGTGGGGCCGAACCGTTCGGTGCGGACCCGCCGGCTCTGGTGACCCAGCCCGACCAGCAGGTCCGCCACGGTCTCCACGAAGCCGGTGGGCCCGCAGACGTAGCAGAGCGGTTCGAGGTCGGGCGGCCAGCCGTGGGTGTTCACGTCGGCCAGGCCGATCCGGTGCGGCGCGCCCCGCCACCCGTCGGGCGCCTCCCGGGTGTAGACGTACGCCACGTCCAGCCCGTGGTCGTCGCGGGCGCGGGTGCGCAGCTCGTCGGCGTAGATGACGTCGGCCGGGGTGCGGACGGAGTAGATCAGCCGGAACGGCGTCCGGCTGCCGGCGGCGCGCCGGGCCCGGACCATGGCCATCAGCGGCACCACCCCGGAGCCCCCGCCGACCAGCAGCACCGGCGCGGTCTCCTCGGGGCGCCAGACGAAGTACCCGCCGAGCGGGCCGCGCACCTCGATCGGGTCGCCCTCGGCGTACGTGTCGAGCAGGTACGGGGACACCTCGCCGTCGTCCACCCGCTGCACGGTCAGCGCGATCCGGTCGCCGTCGGCCGGCGCCGCCAGCGAGTACGACCGGGCGGCCTGGTAGCCGTCCTCGGCGGTCAGCCGGATGTCGACGTGCTGCCCGGCCACGTGCGCGGGCCAGCCCGGCGCCTCCAGGACCAGGGTGTGCGCGGACGGCGTCTCGACCCGGCGCTCCACCAGCCGGGCCACCCGCCAGGTCAGCGGGGCGCTCAATCGCCGGCGTAGCGCTGCTCGCGCCACGGGTCGCCGTAGTCGTGGTACCCGGCGGTCTCCCAGAAGCCGGGTTGGTCATCGACCAGCAGGCGGATGCCGCGCACCCACTTCGCCGACTTCCAGAGATACAGGTGCGGCACGAGCAGCCGGGCCGGGCCGCCGTGCTCGGCCGGCAGCGGCCCGTCCTCGTACGTGTGCACCACCCAGGCCCGCCCGCCGCGCAGATCGTCCAGCGGCAGGTTGGTGGTGTAGCCGCCGTAGGAGTGGGCCAGCGCGTACCGGGCGGTGGTGTCGACGCCCTCGAGCAGCGTGTCCAGCGAGACGCCCTGCCAGCTGGTGCCGAGCTTGGACCAGTGGGTGACGCAGTGGAGGTCGACGGTCGGCGTCTCCTGCGGCAGCCCGGCCATCTCGTCCCAGGTCCAGCGGAACTCCGTGCCGGTCTCGGTGCTGAGCACGAACTCCCAGGTGTCCAACGGCACCCGCGGCGTCGGACCCGCCGACAGCACCGGGAAGTCCTCCGTCAGGTACTGCCCGGGCGGCAGGGCCGGCCCGCTCGAGCGGCGCCGACCCTGAAAGCCCGGTGACACGATTCCCACCCGTCAGTCGTACCACCAGCGGCTCCCCCGGCGGGGGCGTTCGGCCGTACCCCCGCCCCGGCAGCGGGGGTCAGTGCCGCTCGGTGACGACCTCCGGCTCGCCGGGGACCTGGTCGCGGGTGGCGCGCAGACTGGTGACGGTGACGACGATCAGCACGCCGATGATCACGCCGAGGGAGGCCAGCGTCGGGATCTCCGGTACGCCGGACCAGATGCCGTGCGCCCAGTGCAGGCCGAGCTTCACGCCGATGAAGGCGAGGATGATCGCCAGGCCGTAGCTGAGGTGCACCAGCCGGCTCAGCGCGGCGTGCAGGACGAAGTAGAGCGCGCGCAGGCCGAGCAGGGCGAAGGCGTTGGTGGCGAAGACCAGGTACGGGTCCTCGGTGATGCCGTAGACGGCCGGCACCGAGTCGACGGCGAAGACGATGTCGGTGGCCAGCACCGCGACCACGACCAGGGCGAACGGGGTGAGCGCCCGGCGACCCTGCTGCCGGATGGTCATCCGGGTGCCGTGGTAGTCGTCGACCACCGGCATCACCTTGCGCAGCAGCCGGACCGACCGCATCTTGTTGATGTCGACCTCCTGCTCGTGGCCGGAGAGGGCGTCGCGCAGCAGCTTGATCGCGGTGACGACCAGGATGAGGCCGAAGAGCAGGAAGGCGAAGTCGAGGGTCTGCAGGGCGGCGGCGCCGAGGGCGATGAAGATCGCGCGCAGCACCAGCGCGCCGGCGATGCCGTAGAGCAGCACCCGCTGGGCCAGCGCCGCGGGCACCGCGAAGGCGGCCAGCAGCAGCATGAAGACGAAGAGGTTGTCGACCGAGAGGGACTTCTCGACCAGGTAACCGGTGAGGTACTCCACGCCCTGCTGGGAGCCGAACCGCGACCAGAGCCAGGCGCCGAAGGCCAGCGGCAGCGCGATGTAGAAGGCCGACCAGCCCAGCGCCTCCCGCATGGACACCTCGTGCGGGCGGCGGGTGACCAGGAAGTCCAGCACCAGCAGGACCAGCACGCCGACGATGGTGACCGCCCAGAGGGTGGGCGAGCCCACCGACGACAACTCGGCGGCGGACAGGTACGACGATCCGGTCATGGGGCCTCCTCGAACACGGTGCCATGTTCGAGGTCTCCTTCACCCGCGCTTTTGCGGGCAACCACCCGAGGCGAGCCCGGGGCCGCCGTACTGACCGGAATGGTTCGTGGGAAGTACTCCCCTCGTGCGTCAAGGTTAGGCCCGGCTCACTGGTACGCCAAGTCCGGCCGGCCCTGGTTGCCCTGGTCAACCGCTGGATGCCGGGGGTCGGCGGGGTCGGGGGTGGGACGTGGGAAGCCCGGTGGGCCTATGGTGACGCGATGACCGACGACGCCCACACCGCCTTGGTCGGCCCCCTCACCGGCGTACGCGTGGTCGAGCTGGCCGGCATCGGCCCCGGCCCGTTCACCGCGATGATGCTCGCCGACCTCGGCGCCGACGTGGTCCGGGTCGACCGCACCACCCCGGCCGACCTGCTCAGCCCCCCGGAGGACCTGCTCAACCGCAACCGCCGCTCGGTCGCGGTGGACCTGAAGTCCGACGCCGGGCGCGAGGTGGTGCTGGCCCTGGTGCGCGACGCGGACGCCCTGATCGAGGGGTACCGGCCCGGGGTGACCGAGCGCCTGGGCCTGGGCCCGCGGGAGTGCCTGGCGGTCAACCCCCGGCTGGTGTACGGGCGGATGACCGGCTGGGGCCAGGACGGCCCGTACGCGCACACCGCCGGCCACGACATCGACTACCTGGCGCTGACCGGGGCGCTGCACGGCATCGGCCGGGCCGGGGAGCGGCCGGTGCCGCCGCTGAACCTGCTCGGCGACTTCGGCGGCGGCGGGATGATGCTGGCCCTCGGCATCGTCGCCGCCCTCTACGCCGTCCGGGCCGGCGCCCCCGGCCAGGTGGTCGACGCCGCCATCGTGGACGGCGTGTCGGTGCTGAGCACCCAGGTCCACGCGCTGCGCCGGCTCGGCATGTGGCAGGACCCGCGCGGGGTCAACCTGCTCGACGGCGGCGCGCCGTTCTACGACACGTACGAGTGCGCCGACGGGCGGCACCTCGCCGTCGGGGCCCTGGAGCCGCGCTTCTACGACGAGCTGGTCCGGCTCACCGGCTTTCCGCTCGCCGGCGACGAGGCCCTCGACCGGCACGACCCGGCCAACTGGCCGGCGCTGCGCGAGGCGTGGGCGCGGCTGTTCCGCACCCGTACCCGCGACGAGTGGGCCGAGCTGCTGGCCGGCTCGGACGCCTGCGCGGCGCCGGTGCTGGACTGGCGCGAGGCGCCGGAGCACCCGCACCTGCGGGCGCGGGGCACGTTCGTGGAACACGGCGGGGTCACCCAACCGGCACCGGCGCCCCGCTTCTCCGCGACCCCGACCGCCGTCCGCCGGCCGCCGCCCCGACCCGGTGAGCACACCGACGAGCTGCTGGCCGAGGCCGGCTTCGACGCCGAGCGGATCGCCGCCCTGCGGGCCGCCGGCGCGGTGGCCTGAGCCGTCCCGTTCCCCGGGTCAGGCGCGGCGCAGCACGCTCCCGCCGGGGGTGAGCGCCGGCTCCACCATCTGCCGGTAGTCGCGCGGCAGCTGGGTCACCACGTCGTCGAACTCGCCGCCGCTGAGCGCCTCCCGCAGGGTGGTGAAGACCGCCCGGACGGCCTCCCGGGCGGCGGGCTCGTCGATCTCGGCCCGTTGCGCGACCCGGGCGACGAACTCGGCGGCGCCGAACCGCTGGGCCGCCTCGATGCTCGGGCCGGGCTTGAGGACCAGCTGCAACGGCGCGGGCAACTGGCTGGCGAGGTCGAGCACCTCTCCGCCGGTGAGCCGCTCGGCGAGGGTCTCCAGGGTCGCGTGGGTCAGCCGTACGGCCCGCTCGGAGCCGGTCCGGGTCCGCCGGGCGACCTGGTCGACGAAGGTGTCGTAGTTCACGGGCGCGCTCCCTTCGGCGTCGGACGGGTCGCGTACCCGGCCCGGGGCGTCGGAAACGGCGCCGATTTTCTGGCGGGTCGGCGCGTGACCCGGGGCCGGACGGGTAACCGCCGCCGGTCGTGACCGGATCGAGGCGGCGAGGGAGCTCACGCCATGGCGAGTTACACCGACGTCCTGCAGTACCTGTCCAGCCTGGACTACCCGGCGGAGAAGGACGACGTGGTGCGCGAGGCGGAACGGGAGGGCGCCCCGCCGGAGGTGCTCCAGGCGTTGCGCGCGCTGCCGCCGGTGGACTACGCCAACGGCAACGAGGTGGCCCGTTCCGCCGCCATCGACGCCGCCCCGGAGCTGAGCCCGTCGCAGCGGGCCGCGCAGGCCCGGGAGCCGCACACGCGGGTCTCGCAGCACCTGCGCCGTATCTGAACCGCCGGCGCGCGGTGCGGGCAGCCACCGGGTCGCCGAGGTCCCGCCCGTGATGCGTGGGAGGCCGCACGGGCACACCCCGGCCGCCCTCCAGCTCACCGTGATGGGCGTGGTCGGGTTGTGCGCCGGCGGGCTGTTCGCCGCGCTGGTCGCCCCCGGCCTGGCTCCGCTGGTCGGCTGGGACGCCGCAGCGTTGTGCTGGCTGCTGCTGGTCTGGCGGACGCTTTGGCCGCTGGACGCCGGGCGCACCGCGGCGCTGGCCGTGTACGAGGACCCGAACCGGGCCGTGCGGGACGTGCTGCTGCTGATCGCCTGCCTGGCCAGTCTGCTGGCGGTCGCGCTGGTGCTGACCAGCGCGCGCACCGCGCAGCCGGGCGTGCACCGGGACGCCTCGGGCGCGCTGGCCATGGTCAGCGTGCTGTTGTCCTGGTGCGTGGTGCACACCGTCTACACCGCCCGGTACGCGCGGATCTACTACACCGGCCCGGACGGCGGGGTGGACTTCCACCAGCCCGGCAAGCCCTGCTATCTGGACTTCGCGTACGTGGCGTTCACCATCGGGGCCACGTTCCAGGTCTCCGACACCAACCTGACCAGCCACGAGATGCGCCGGACGGTGCTGGGGCACGCGCTGCTGTCGTACCTGTTCGGGGCGATCATCATTGCGGCGACGGTGAACCTGCTGGCCGCGTTCGCTCGGTGACGTCCGCGAGGCAGGGCGAGGGAAACAGGCGGGCGCCCCGGGTCACGAACCGCGACCTGGGGCGCCACGCGTACCTGTCCCTGGCGGGTCCACGCCCGAACCGGGTCGCGTACCGCCAAGCGGTGGATGTTCGCCCGAACCGGGCGGGCATCGCTGCCACGATCATCATACGATATGACATCACCCGTACGGCTGATTTTGCCAGGACTGTGGGCCACGGCACCCGTGGCTCAGCGGGTCACCTCGGCGTACCGCTGCTCCAGGTCCACCCGGGCCAGCGCGCCGACCAGCCACGCCAACCGCTCCGACTCACCGCTGCCGGCCAGTTCGGCCAGGTCGTCGGCGGAGCGCCCGAGCCCCAGCCGGCGGGCCGCGGTCAGCGCCCGCTTGTCCGCCACCGGAGCGACCTCCCGCCACAGCGCCTGCGTCTCGCGCAGGAACAGGTCGACGACCGTCTCGTCCACTCCGGGCAGTTCGGTGAGCAGCGCCCGCTCCCGCCCCGGGTCGTGCCCGGCCGACGCGCGCAACCGGCGCAGGTCGCCCCGGTACCGCTCGACGACGGTACGGGCCAGGTCGCCCAGGAGATTGGCCAACTCGTCGACGTCGCCGCGCTGGCCGGCCTCGCGCAGCACCCGGGTCCGGTCGGCGTGCAGCGAGCGGGCCAGCCGGGCGGCGCTGTCCCAGCCGTTGTCGGGCAGGGCGTGGGCGCTGTCCAGGGCACGCCGGAAGTCACCCCGGCGGGCCAGCAGCACGGCCAGGCAGAGCAGTTGAAACAGGCTCGACGGGTTGTTGGTCACCCGGAAGCCGTACTGCTCGGCGAAGCCCCGGCCGGCGCCGGCGAGCCGACGTACCAGGCGCTTCCTGTCCTCGATCTTCCTGTCCTCGGTCATCACACTGCGGGTCATGCCCCGCGACTACCCGCCCCGACGCAGGACACGCCTGCCGGTCAACCCCGTACGCCGCCGCGCCGGTCGCGCGCCTTGAGTCGGGTGGTCGGCATCTCCGGGGCGGGCAGTGGCGGGGCGGCGTCGTCGGCGACCACCCCGAACCGCCGGCCGGCCATCCAGTCCTCCCGGGCGGCGGCCACCTCCTCGTGCGACCGGCCGACGAAGTTCCACCACATCACGAGGGGCTCGTCGAACGGCTCACCGCCGAGCAGCATCAGCCGACTGCCGGCGTCGGCCCGCAGGTCCAGCCGGTCCCGGCCGGCACCCAGGTAGAGCAGCGCGCCGGGGGCGAGGTCCAGGCCGTCGACCTGCGCCGCGCCGGACATCGCCAACAGGCCGTACTCGAAATCGGGTCGCAGTGGCAGCGTCGCCGTCGCCGCATCACGGGCCTCGACCTCGACGCCGAGCAGCGGGGTGTGCACCACGGCCGGCGATCGTTCGCCGCGCAGCTCGCCGACGAGCAGCGTGAGGTCGAGTTCGCCGTCGCGCCAGCGGGGCAGCTCGGCGTGGTGGGCGAAGTCGGCGGCGCCGGCTCGCGCCGGGTCCGGCAGCGCCACCCACAGCTGCACGCCGTGCATCACCGGCGGGTGCGTGGCGGGCGACCGCTCGGAGTGGGCGATGCCGCGCCCCGAGGTCATCACGTTGAGCTGGCCGGGGCGGATCGGCTGGACGCTGCCGAGGCTGTCCCGGTGCACGATCTCGCCCTCCAGCAGCCAGGTGACCGTCTGCAGACCGGTGTGCGGGTGCGGCGGCACCTCCATCCCGGGCCGCTCGGCGACGTCGTCCGGGCCGAAGTGGTCGACGAAGCACCACGCGCCGACCATCCGGCGCTGGCGCTGCGGCAGCAGCCGCCGCACCGTCGTGTAGCGCCCCAACGGCACGTCGTGGCCGGGCAGCAGCACGCTGCCCGGATCGACCGGGGCCACGCCGGGCGGTCGGGTCTGTGCCGGCAACGATTCGGTACGGTCCACCGCCCGACTCTATGCCGACGATGGGCGCGCGCACCGGGGGTGGCCCGGTTCCCGTGGTCCACTCCACCGCCGCCGGCTGCCGCCCCGTCGTGGTCCCGGGCTCGTCCGGCCGTGCGGTGGCTCGGTCCCGCGCGCGTCATCGCCGGCTTCGACGCTCCCGGCCGCACTGCCGCTTCCCGGTGTGCCCGCGTCCTACTCGGCGCCGATCGTCACCCGGCTGGCGCCACCGACCAGGTCGACGTAGATCCGGTCGACCGAGCGGTCCCAGTTCGGCGAGCCGACCACCTCCCCGACGGCGAGGCCGTCGTGCCGATCGTCGTACACGGTGACGCCGCCGGCGCCGGAGGCGGCGCGGACCCGTACCGGCGGGGTGCCCGGCGCCCGGATCGTGAACTGGCTGACGCCGCCGGTCATCCGCACCGTCAGGGTGCCGACGGTGGGCGGCAAACTCAGGTCGACGCGCGCCGCCCCGCCGACCAGGTCCACCCCGGCCAGCCGGGCCTCCCCCAGGTCGAGCTGATGCGCGCTGACCCCGCCCACCAGGCGGAGCCGCCACACCAGCCGCGAGTTGAGCACCACGTCGACCGAGCCCGCCCCCGACCGGCCGCTGGCGGCCAGGCGCAACCGCACCCGGTCCCCGAGCACCTCTGGCCGCGGCACCACCCCGGAGTCACCGGGGCTGCTGATCCGGTAGAGCTCGTCGCCCAGTTCCGCGGTACGCAACCGGAACGCGCTCACCCCGTCGGCCAGCTCGAACGTCGCCCGGCGGCGGCCGGCCACCGGCGCGGTAAGGCTCTCCTCGGCGGCCGACTGCGCCGCCTGTGCGGCCTCGGCCGCCCCCGCGCCGCCAGGCTCGGCGCCGACGCTGACCGACGGCGCACCCCGTCCACCGGAGAAGGCCACACCGAGCCGGTCCGGATTGGCCAGGGTGACGGTCACCGCGAGCGCGCCAAGCGCCAGCACCACGATGGCGGCGGCCGTCAGCAGGCGGGTGCCGCGCGGCCAGGACGGATCGTCCGGCGGGGAATCACCGGTCACCACGACGGACGGCTCCCGGCCCTCCCCCGTGACCTCTGTCGTCGGATGGTCGTGCCGGTCCGGCTCCGCCATGCTGCGCCCCTTTCACGGTCCCCGCCGGGCAGTACGTAACCCCGGTCGGAACGGATCAGTGCTTGGGGGTGGGAGGTTGCCCTTTCTGCTGGCCGGGTGCATGGTGCTCGTTCTTCGGGCGGGCTCGTCGGGATGGGGGTTGGCCGTTTGAAGGCGACCGTTCGCTCGCTGCCCCGTGCGTTGCGGTGGTCGGTGGTGGGTGTGTGGCCCGCCGTGGGCACCCTCCGCGCGGGCCTCGCCGCCCCCAACCCCCACACCCCTTTCGACCGCCCGCCGTCGCCGACCCGCGCCGCGATCCGCCGACCACGATGCGTCCATCATGCAGTTAGCAGCGGAGTGGATCTCCCCCACCGCTGCTAACTTCATGATCAACGGCGTGGCCTGGTCCGGTCCGGGGCGATCTTGGACAGTTGCCGTTCCGAGGAGACGGCAAGTGTCCAAGATTCGGTCGGGCAGGGTTTGGTTCCCGGGCGGATATGCCGCTGGCCGGCACCCCTGTTCGGGGTGCCGGCCAGCGTGTCGTTCAGGGTGGGTCAGTTGTTCCAGTGCTTGGCGACGAGGTCGGCGGCCTGCTGCTCCCACTGGGCGTAGTGGT
>NZ_JBAKHT010000018.1:0-135177 GCF_036906755.1 Micromonospora sp. CPCC 206171
CCGGTCACCTCGACCAAGCCTGGCCGGGCTGCGGTCGTACCACCAGCTAACAGGTAGCCGCGAACAGTGCGTGTCGCTGTTACACGCGGAGGCGCGACCGAACTATGCGCGGCGTGCGTCGGGAGGCGGTTCGAAGTGGCGGGCGAGCGCGTTACCGTGGCCGGTGTCCCGAAGGTGCGCTCAGCCATCGCTCCGCCCGGCGGCGTTTGTCGTCGTCGCCGGACTCCCTCGCTGCCGTCAGCAGGCGTACCCGCAGCTCTGCCGGGACTTTGGCGATATCCCTCGCCTGGTGTTTGCGGGTCTTCCAGCCGCACAGGTGCCGCACGGCGCCAGCGTCGATGCGCGCGTCCGTGGGGTAGGCCTGCAGGGCTTGGACGAGGTGGGCGAGCGGCGTTTCGGCGAGCGCCCGTTCCGGCAGTCCTTCGTGTACTGGGAAGCCGGAACAGCGCCCCGTTCCGGAGCCATACCAGGCAAGCATGACGCCAGCCCGTTCGACCGGATCCGGAATCGCTTCTCCAAGGCGCTGGGCGACCAGCCGGTGTATCCCCTCGGGAAGTAGTCCGTCGGTGCTGCCGGCGTCCACTGCCACATCTAGGAGGTCACGTACTGAGGCGGGTGCAGCGGCCCTCCACCGCTGCTCCGCGAGCCGCTGCTCGTGGCGTTCCCATTGCCGTTGTTCCTCCTGCACCAACGGACCTTCGACCCCCTGCTCAGCGAGCCAGCGCAGCACCGCGCCGCCATCGCGCAGCATGGCGTCGCCGTCCCAGCCCGACCAGCGCAGGCAGTTGGCGTGATGAAATCCCACGGCCGCGGTCAGCCGCCCGCTGCGGTCGAAGAACTCGAAGGCGAGGTCGCCGTGACACATGCAGTACCCGTCGGTCGTCTGCTCGACGGCCAAGGCCTGGATTAGCTGGCGAACTGCCGCCGGCTCAGCCACCTCCAGCAGCACATCCTCGCCCAGTACCCGGACACCGGACACCCCGCCATCGGTCACCCGAACTCGGGCGGCGCTGCGCAGCACCTCGTCGAGGGCGGCTTCCGAAGTCACCCCGTTATTCTGCGGTCGCAGCGCCCTGTTGACGAGACCCGCCCCTCGCGACGTCCTCTTCTAGTCTAGAGCCGCTGACCCGGCGTTGGTCGTGCCCGACGTGATGCATGGCCCACCCTCCATCCGCCTGAACCGGTGCGCCACCCACACCGGGTGGCCGTCACAGCGAAGCGTTGGCGGTCGCGCGGGTATCCGCATCTGCCGCCGATCGTGCGGGACGCGCGATCTTGCTGCGGCTGGCGCGGACGGTGGTCGAGCACCCTTCCGCAGGCTCCGCCTCCGGCATCGGGAGCGCTACCTCGGCCTCCTGATCGGCTCTGCTCAGATCCGGGCTCAACGAGTCGCTGCCGTCGTCGAGGTCACCAACCAGCGAGTCCGGGGCACGCATGCGCCACGCGTCGGTGACGAGCTCCTTCAGACGATCGACGCTCACCCGTGCCAACCGCAGGACGACATCGCGGCCGTCCACCGCCCACTGCCCCACCTCTGCCGACCAGGGGCAATCCGTCATACGCCGGCGTGGTGAAGAAAACCTCCGGCTCGCCGAGGAGTAACGCCTGCTTCTCCGCTTCGCCGCCGACGTACAGCACCGCGGCATCGATCCGAATGCGACGCGGCGTACCGGGTCTGCGCTCCGGGTAGGACCAGACGAACCCATTGTCGGCGACCCGGAAGTCGAAGCCTTCACTGTCGACGTCGAGGAGTCCGAGGGCGTGTACCTCCGGTCGGAGCTGCTCCGAGCGAGGCCGGGTGATATCCGTCAGTCCTACGTGGCGTTCATGAGACGCATCTGGCAAAGATGGTGGAGCGATCGGTGCGCCATCGAGATCCGAGAGTTCCACCAGTTGTTGGGCTGCCTCGTGAAGCTGCGCCAGGACGCTTCCTTCGTCCGAGAACCGGCGGAGACCGTGCCCTTCCGGATCCTCACCATTCGCCGCGACGGTGCCATCGGCACCTTCTCCCCTGAACTGGCCTCCACGCCGAGTCCGGAGTATGGGGCGTTCGTGCTGGGCAATGTCGTGACCGACACGCCCACCCAGGTCGCGCAAGGCGTCGCGTTCCAGCGGCTGCACCGCGATATCGCGGTAGGACGGAACCGCTGCCGGGAAGCGTGCGGCTATTTCCCGGTCTGCGGCGCGGCGTTTCAGTCCAACCGGTTCACCGAGCACGGAAGCTTCCGCGCCACGGAGACGCTGACCTGTCGCCTTCACCGGCAGGCCTTGACCGACGTCATCGTGGACGAGCTGGCTCGGCCGGTTCGCGACCGCCGCAACCGGGCTCCGGGTTGAGCCGCGGCCGGTCTTGCGCCCCGGTCGGCCGTCGCCAGCTGATCCACCTCAGCCCCTGGCCCGCGTGGTCCTGACGACACTGGCCGGGAGCCGCGGCGGTGAAGACGCCCTGAGTCTCCGGAGTTCTCGCACATCGTGTCCGAGGTGCCTGCCGGCGACGGCGGCAGGCTGGCGCTGCCACTCCCGCAGGGCTGGGGGTGGGGTATGGCTCTGTGTGGCCCGCCGTGCCGGTGGCTGACATTCGAGGTGCCACCCACTCCCCGTCTCGTTTCCGGCACACCGACTTCAGCTACGAGGAGGTGGGCATTCAGGTTCCGGGCGGCAGCGTCCGGCCGGGGGAGGACCCGGCGGACGCGGCGTTGCGCGAGGCCCGCGAAGAGACCGGACTGAGGGGCTTCACCGTCGTGCGCAAGCTGGGGGAGGTCGAGTACGACATCAGCCCGCTCCGCTTCGAGATCCAGCGTCGGCACGTCTGCGGGACCTGGTCCAGCGCAGCCGGTGGCTGGTGCGGGGGCTGGGCGTCGTTCGGGACTGCGGCCTGCCGGACGCCTGGATCGGCGCGGGCGCCATCCGTGACCTGGTCTGGGGCGAGCGGTACGGCGACGGCTTCGACCCGTCGTCGGTGCGGGACGTCGACGTCGTCTTCCTCGACGCGGCGGACCTGAGCCGCGACAACGACGACCGGGCCACCCGGCGGCTGGTGAGTGCCTGGGCCGGATCCGCCGTGGGAGGCGAAGAACCAGGCCGCCGTGCACACCTGGTACCCGGTCAAGTTCGGCGGCGGCCCGGTGGCCGCGTTGCACACCATCGCTGACGCGGTCGCCACCTGGCCCGAGTACGCCACCGCCGTGGAGCGTCAACCGACCCCGGCACGACAAGACCTTCGTCTAGCAACCCGGCAAACTGTTCGCGCCCTGCTCAGCCATGAGTTTGCAGTCCGCGCCGCCGGGCCCGGACGAGCCAGAGCAGCCAGCCCTCTGACCGTCCATCGGCGCCGCCACTGTCACACCGACTTCTCCAAACCCGCAGCTCAGAAGCGATCCGTGCCGGCGGGATGGTGCCGAGTTCGGACCTCCTACCGAGCGGATAACGCGGCGTCGTCGTTTCGTAACGGCGATGTGGCCCCGCCGCTACATCGCCCGTGAAGGGCGGTGCTCGTCATGATCGGGCTTGCCGCGTGACCGCAGCAGCCAGATGCCGACGCCTCACGGGGGACGCCCAGGCAAGCGGGTCGGGTACTATCTGCCTGCCGGGTCGAGAGGCGCTGCGACGGGCGGAGCCCGCCACGCTCGGCCTTCATTTCTTCAACAAGGGCGCCTCCGAGCTTCGGAGGCGGCCGCTTGAGCGCGTTATTGAGCCAGAAAAGCACGGCATCGTCGTTGCGGCAGCTGATGTCCCAGCGTGTTCTCGTGTTGGACGGCGCCTGGGGAACGATGTTGCAGGGCGCGAAGCTCACCGCCGCGGACTATCGAGGCGACCTGATCGTCGACCATCCGCGGGACGTTGGCGGTGATCCCGACCTGCTCAACCTCACCCGGCCGGACGTCATTCTTGACGTACACCGGCGGTATCTGGCCGCCGGCGCCGACATCACCACCACCAATACTTTTACGGCGACGAGCATCGGCCAGGCCGACTACGGGCTCCAGTCACTGGTTCGCGAGATGAACGTTCAGGGTGCGCGGCTGGCCCGGCAGGCGGCGGACGAGTTCGGTGGCCGGTTCGTGGCCGGCTCGGTCGGGCCGCTGAACGTGACGCTGTCGCTGTCGCCGCGGGTCGAGGACCCGGCGTATCGCGCCGTCGACTTCGACGAAGTGCGCGCGGCGTACGCGGAGCAGATCTCGGCCCTGGCCGAGGGCGGTGTCGACCTGCTTCTGATCGAGACGATCTTCGACACGTTGAACGCGAAAGCCGCAATCGCCGCAGCCCGTGAGGTCGCGCCGCAACTGCCGCTGTGGATCTCCGTGACCATCGTCGACCTCAGCGGCCGGACCCTGTCGGGGCAGACCGTGGAGGCTTTCTGGCGCTCGATAGAGCGGGCTGATCCGCTGGTCGTCGGCGTGAACTGCTCGCTGGGCGCGGCCGAGATGCGCCCGCACGTCGAGGAGCTTTCCAAGATCGCCGGTACCTACGTGGCGTGTCACCCCAACGCCGGTCTGCCGAACGCATTCGGCGGCTACGACCAGAGGCCGGAGGAGACCGCCGGCCTGGTCGGCGAGTTTGCCGCGTCCGGCATGGTCAACATTGTCGGCGGCTGCTGCGGCACCTCACCGGACCACATCGCCCGGATCGTCGCTGCCGTGGCTGGCACACCGCCGCGGGCGGTTGCCGCCCTGCCGGACACCACCCGGTTCAGCGGGTTGGAGCCGTTCGCGATCGGACCGGACACCGGGTTCGTGATGATCGGTGAGCGCACCAACGTGACCGGCTCGGCCAAGTTCCGCCGGCTCATCGAGTCGGACAACTATCAGGGCGCGGTCGACGTGGCCCTCGAGCAGGTCCGCGGCGGCGCCAACCTGCTCGACGTCAACATGGACGCGGACCTGCTCGACAGTGAGCGCGCCATGACGACCTTCCTCAACCTCATCGCCACCGAGCCGGAGGTGGCCCGGATCCCAGTGATGATCGACAGTTCGAAGTGGACCGTCCTCGAGGCCGGCCTCAAGTGCGTGCAGGGCAAGGGCGTGGTCAACTCGATTAGCCTCAAGGAGGGCGAGGAACCATTCCTGGCTCAGGCCCGCCGGATCCGCGATTACGGCGCCGGCGTGGTGGTGATGGCCTTCGACGAACAGGGTCAAGCCGACACCGCCGAACGCAAGGTGTCCATCTGCGGCCGGGCCTACGATCTGCTCGTGAAGCAGGCCGGGTTCGCGCCGGAGGACATCATCTTCGACCCGAACGTCCTCGCGGTCGCCACCGGCATCGCCGAGCACAACGGATACGCGAAGGCGTTCATCGACGCCCTCCCGCTGATCAAGGCGCGCTGCCCGGGTGCCCGCACCAGCGGCGGCATCTCCAACCTGTCATTCTCCTTCCGAGGCAACGACGGGGTTCGCGAAGCCATGCATTCCGCGTTCCTGTTGCACGCTGTCCGCGCCGGGCTGGACATGGGCATCGTCAACGCCGGCCAGCTCGCCGTGTACGCCAATATCCCCGCCGACCTCCTCGAACTCGTCGAGGACGTGATCTTCGACCGGCGCCCGGACGCCACCGACCGCCTGGTCACCTTCGCGTCGACCGTTACCGGTTCCGGCACGAAACGCGAGGTCGACCTGGCCTGGCGCGAGGCGCCGGTGACCGAGCGGCTGTCGTACGCGCTGGTCCACGGCATCGTCGACTTCATCGAACAGGACACGGAGGAGGCCCGGCAGGGCCTCGCCCGACCCCTCGATGTCATCGAGGGTCCGCTGATGAACGGAATGAAGATCGTCGGCGACCTGTTCGGCGCCGGCAAGATGTTCCTGCCGCAGGTGGTCAAGAGCGCCCGGGTGATGAAGCGCTCGGTCGCCTACCTCGAACCGTTCATGGAAGCCGAGAAGGAGCAGGCCCGCCTGGAGGGCCGGATCGACCCGGGCCGCGGGCAGGGCAAGGTCGTGCTGGCGACCGTGAAGGGCGATGTGCACGACATCGGCAAGAACATCGTCGGCGTGGTCCTGGGCTGCAACAACTACGAGGTCATCGACCTGGGCGTGATGGTTCCGGCCGGCCGGATTCTGGACATGGCCGTCGCCGAGGGCGCCGACGCCATCGGCCTGTCCGGCCTGATCACGCCATCGCTGGACGAGATGGTCTCAGTCGGCGCCGAGATGCAGCGCCGCGGCCTCAAGGTGCCCCTGCTGATCGGCGGGGCCACGACATCGCGTCAACACACCGCCGTGCGCATCGCCCCCTCGTACGACGGCACAACCGTGCACGTGCTCGACGCGTCCCGGGTCGTCGGCGTGGTCTCCGACCTGCTCGACGACGGCCGGGCCCGCGAGCTGGACCGCGCCAACCGCGTCGAGCAGGAGCAGCTGCGCGAGGCGCATGCCAACCGGCACTCCCAGCCGATGCTCGGCTTGGCTGAGGCCCGCGCCAACCGCGAGAAGGTCGACTTCAGCGACCTGCCGACCCCGGCCTTCACCGGCCGGCGGACGGTCCAGCCCACCCTGCCCGAGCTGCGCGAGATGATCGACTGGCAGTTCCTGTTTCTGGCCTGGGAACTCAAGGGCAAGTTCCCGGCGATCCTGGATCAGCCGGTCGCCCGCGAGCTCTTCGACGACGCCAACACCCTGTTGGACAAGATCACGAAGGATGGCTCCTTCCAGGCCCGAGGCGTCTACGGCTTCTGGCCCGCGCACTCCGAGGGCGACGACATCGTCCTCGGCAACGGGGTGCGCCTGCCGATGCTACGCCAGCAGACGGTCAAACCGGCCGGCCGCGACAACCGCTGCCTGGCCGACTACGTGGCCCCCGACGGTGACCACCTGGGTGGCTTCGCCGTGACCATCCACGGCGCCGATTCCCTGGCCGCGCACTACGAGGCCCAGCACGACGACTACCGCGCAATCATGGTCAAGGCGCTGGCCGACAGGCTTGCCGAAGCCTTCGCCGAATACATCCACCTGAAGGCCCGCCGCGACTGGTTCGAACCAGACGCCACGCCGGACCTCGGCGACCTGCACGCCGAACGCTTCCGGGGCATCCGACCGGCGCTCGGCTATCCCGCCAGCCCGGACCACAGCGAGAAGCGGGAACTGTTCGACCTGCTGAAGGCCGCCGAGCTCGGCATCGGCCTGACGGAGTCCTTCGCGATGGCGCCGGCAGCCAGCGTCAGTGGGCTGATCTTTGCCAACCGGGCGGCGAAATACTTCACAGTGGGCCGTATCGGCAAGGACCAGATCGAAGACTACGCCGCCCGCCGCGCCATCAGCGTCGCCGCCGCCGAGCGGTGGCTGCGACCCAATCTGGCCTATGAACCGTCCTGACGGGTGTACGGGCCACGGGAGCGCCACGCCGTGGTGCGGTCGGTGACGACGAAGCGCCGGCGCCGCCGGAAGTTGCTGCCGTAGTGGCCACGATCCACGTTCCGTCTCAGAGCAGCCGTTACTGGATGCCACCGTCAACGTCCCCAGGTGCAGGTCACGATGCCAGGAGTCTGACCGAGCAGCCCGATGGGCCACGACGCGCCGTTCAGCCCGTGACGTCGCAGCCGCGCGATCAGCTGCTCCTCGTGGGTGGTCAGCAGCACGGCGGCCCCGCCGACGCGCAGGGTGTGGGCGACCAGCCGCCAGGGCGTTGAACAGGGCGATCCAGTCGCTCACTCCCACCTGCTTCCCCCACGGCGGGTTGGTCACCAGCAGGCGGGCGTCGACACGCGGGTCCGGCCCGGCGTACACGTCGCGGACGAACACCCGGTGGTGCAGCTCGTCCGCGGTCAGGCCGGCGCGGGTCAGGCGTTCGCGGGTGAGGCGGGCCGCGTGTCCGAGCGGTCCGCAGCGTAGACGGGCAGGCCGCAGCGGGAGGCCTCGCCGACGAGGGTGCCGCTGCCGCAGAACGGGTCGTGCAGGGGGTGCGGGCCGCCCAGATCCACGGCGAGCCGGACCAGAGCCGCGGCGACGCGACGGTCGGGTGCAGCGCCCCCGGCCACGCCGCCGTGATGTCCCGCTCCTGCTCGCCGACAGGACGCTCCCAGAGGTTCACCGCAGCATGGCCGTCCTCGCCGTCGAGCTGGATGCGTACGTCGATCGGCTGCCGCTCCTCGGCAGGCAGCCGGTGTACTGCGGCGGGGGCTGGTTGCGCCCGACCCGGCCCGCCGGTCAGGGCTGGTACTGGCTGCGGGTGCGGGGCAGCCACTGGGGATGGTGGTCCCGCAGGTAGCGGATCAGTCCCTCGCGGAGGTCGCAGCGCAGGTCCCAGGCGCTGGCACCGTCCGCGGCCGAGGCCTGCACCTGGATGACCACGGCCTGCGGGGTGGCGTCGACCATCTGGAGCGCCCACTGGTCTCGGTCCCACAGTGGTGAGGCCTCGACCAGTCGGCGTGCCTCCCGGCGCAGGTCGTCCAGGTCGGCGGTGTGGTCGACATGGATCTGGATCTTGCCGAGCACCCGGAACGCGTTCCGGGTCCAGTTCTGGAACGGCCGCTCGGTGAAGTACGTGGTCGGCAGGATGAGCACCCGGTCGTCCCAGAGGCGGATCACCACGTTGGTCAGCTTCACCTCCTCGACCCGGCCCCACTCGCCGTCCACTACCAGCACGTCGCCGACGTGCATCCCGTCGGCGAAGGCGATCTGGATGCCGGCGAACGCGTTGCCGAGCGCGGTTCGGGCGGAGAGGCCGATCACCGCGCCGATCACGCCGGCCGAGGTCAGGACGGAGATGCCGGCGAGGCGTACCGGCCGGAAGGTGATCAGGATCAGGCCGATGGCGACGATCGTGATCACGGCGACGGTGAGCCGCCGCACGGGGCGGATCTGGGTCCGGGCCCGCCGAATGCGCCGGCTCTTGACCAGATCGCTCGGCAGCTTGCTGAACGCCACCGTTTCGACGACGTTCAATGTCCTGATCACCAGCCACGAGCTGAGGGCGATCAGGACCAGCAGGATGGTGTGCCGCAGATAACGCTGCCACTCGGCCGGCCCGGGCGGCAGCGCGTAGTACAGCGCCCCGACGAGCAGGACCGCGGCCGCCGGGCGGCGGCAGGCGTGCCGCAGCGGCTCCAGCAGCCACTTGTAGCGGCCACGGGCAGCCCGGCGGATCAGCACGCCGGAGACCAGGTCCACCACCAGGGCCGCCGTCAGCGCGGCCAACACGATCAACGCGGTACGCATCAGAAGCCGTTCACCGTGATCCCGATGCCGCCTCTCCTGAGCTCGACCGCACTCCCCGCTTCAGGGTGTCATCGGATCCGGTGGCAAGCGGCGGATATCGGGAATGCCGGACGGCCGTGACGGACGTCCGGCGACACGCCACTGCTTGAGCCGGTTGAAGCAGCGCTCCACGACGTTGCGCTGCTGGTAGATCACCTTGTCGAAGGCCGGTGGCCGTCCGCCGGCGTGCCAGCAGGGTGGGCCGCCATGGGCGAGACCTACGACGAGCCCGGCTACCGGTGAGGAGCACCGATGACCCACAGTGAACAGCACCGCCCGGAGATCGTCGTCGGACTGGTGGCGACCCCGCCGGACCACCCGGCCCGGGTGGCCGCGCGGCTCACCGCCGAGCTGGCCGGCCGGCTCTCCGAGCGGGTGGACGCCGGCGTGCGGTGGACCGTCCGGGAAGGCTGGGGTGAGGTGGCGCCGCGCCGCGACGGCGGCGTTGAGGCGCTGCTCGACGATCTTGCCCAACGGCGCACCGACGACCGGTGGGACGTCGCGATCTGCCTGACCGACCTGCCGCTGCACACCGAGCGGGTGCCGCTGGTCGCGCAGACCTCCGCCCGGCGCCGAGTCGCGATGGTGTCCCTGCCCGCGCTGGGACTGGGCCAGCTGCGCGCGGCCCGCGCGGCCGTTCCGGATCTGGTGAGCCGACTACTCACCGACGCTTCCGACCAGCGGGTGCCGCCGGCCGGCTGGGCACCGGCCGAGATGGCAAGCCGGGTTCCCGCCGTCCACCGGGTGGTCGGCGAGGCCGACGCCGGGGAACAGCGCTACGTCGCCTCGCGGCTGACCGGCCGGGTGCGGCTGTTGACCGGAATGGTCAGGGCCAACCGCCCGGGGCGCGCCCTGCTGGGCCTGTCCAAGCTGCTGGTCGGCGCGTTCGGCACGGCCGCGTTCGCGCTCACCACGAATACCATCTGGCAGATGGGCGATGCGCTCGGCGGACTCCGGCTCGCCGTGATCATGCTACTCGGGCTGACCGCGTTGGTGGCCTGGCTGATCGTCGCGCACGACCTATGGGAGAAACCAGACGGGGCGACACCGGCTGAGCTGGCCCGGCTGTTCAACCTGGGTACGATTCTCACCCTCACTCTGGCCACGGCAGTGTCCTACCTGGTGCTGTTCGCCGGAACGGTGCTCGCCGGGGCGCTGCTGATCGACACATCCGTGCTGGAACAGACCCTGCAGCGGCCGGTCGATTTCACCGACTACCTGACGCTCGCCTGGATCATCAGTTCGCTGGCCACCGTCGGTGGCGCGATCGGCTCCGGGCTGGAGAACGAGGACACGGTGCGGGCCGCCGCCTACGGCTACCATCCCGAACCCGGCGGCTGGCGGGACGAGAAGGATGCGTAAGCCACCGCGGGCGGGTCAAGCCAGCGCATGCCCCGAGTCGGCACCGAACCGCCCGAGCGAGTGGCCTTCTGCCCAGCACAGGCCGTTCAGCGTCGCCACCACCCGCCGGAAGTGCCGCTTGGCCCGGGGCGGCGGTGCAGTCTCCACGCAGCGGTCGATTGGCGGGTTCAGGTGGTTTCCGGGGGGTATCCCGGCCCCAATGCGCCGCGCCCCGGGTCGCCGTGGACCGGGACGCTCGGCTGGGTGCGATCGGATACGGAGGCTACCCGTGACTCGACTGGCAACCCGAGAGGCAGTGAAGGCCAGGCAGGACGAGGTGCAGCGGCGGGGGCGCGGGCTCGGCTGGATGAGTCTCGGCCTGGGCGTGGCACAGCTGGCGGCGCCGGACACGGTGCGCCGGATCAGCGGCGTGGACGACTCCCCGACGTCCCGGGCGGTGGTGCCGCTCGTCGGGGCGCGGGAGCTGATACACGCGGCCGGGCTCCTGACGAGCCGGCGGAAGAGCGTCTGGGCGTGGACCCGAGTCGTGGGCGACGCGATGGACCTGACCTCGCTCGGAATGGCCATCGCCCACCGTGGCGGGCGGCGCAGGCGGCGGCTCGTCGCTGTCACCGGCGCCGTCGTCGGGATCACGGTGGTGGACCTGCTGACCGCCATGCAGGCCACCCGGGCGAGGGAGATCGGCTCCATGCCGGCGGTACGAGGCTCACGCAAAGGAGGATCCATGGAGCTGACAGCCACGACAACCATTCGCAAACCTCCGCCGGAGGTCTACGCGTTCTGGCGCGATCTGGAGAACCTCCCGACGTTCATGGCGCATCTCGAGGAGGTCCGCGCCACCGGTGACCGTACGAGCCATTGGTCCGCCAGCGCTCCGTTCGGCAAGAACGTCGAGTGGGACGCCGAGATCATCGACGAGGCGACCGGCGAGAAGATCGCGTGGCGGTCGACCGGGAACGCCGACGTGCCGAACGCCGGTACGGTCCGGTTCGTGCCCGCCCCGGACGGTGTGAGCACCGAGGTGCAGGTCCTGCTGACCTACGACATTCCGGGTGGTGCGGTCGGCAAGGCGGTCGCCAAGTACTTCGGCGAGGAACCGCACCAGCAGCTCGACGACGATCTGCGCCGGCTCAAGCAGGTGCTGGAGACCGGCGAGGTGGTCCGCTCCGACGGCGCCCCGTGGGGCAAGCGGGCCCGCAAGGAGTTCCCGCAGCGTCCGGCGCAACCGCTGCCGGATTCCGAGCTCGCGAAGGGAGCGCAGGCGTGAGGGCGAACACCTGGGCGGGCCGCAACAAGGTCAAGGTCCGTGACGTGCCGGACCCGAAGATCTTGAACAACCGCGACGCGATCGTAAAGATCACCTCCACCGCGATCTGCGGCTCGGACCTGCACCTGGTGGACGGGTATGTGCCCACGATGCAGGACGGTGACGTCATGGGCCACGAGTTCATGGGCGAGGTGATCGAGGTCGGCTCAGGAGTGCCCGCGGACAAGCTACGGGTCGGCGACCGGGTTGTCGTGCCGTTCCCGATCGCCTGCGGCGCGTGCGGCGCGTGCGCCGCCGAGCTCTACTCCTGCTGCGAGAACTCCAACCCCAACGCCGGGATCGGGGAGAAGATGTTCGGTCACCCGGTCGCCGGGATGTTCGGCTATTCCCGTCTGACGGGCGGTTTCGCGGGCGGTCAGGCACAGTATGCGCGGGTGCCGTTCGCCGACGTCGGTCCGCTGAAGATCGAGTCCGATCTGACCGACGAGCAGGTGCTGTTCCTCTCCGACATCCTGCCGACCGGCTACATGGGTGCGGACTTGTGTGACATCCAGTCCACCGACGTGGTGGCGGTGTGGGGCGCCGGCCCGGTCGGCCAGTTCGCCATGGACAGCGCCCGGGTGCTCGGCGCCGCGAAGGTCATCGCCATCGACAAGGAGCCGTACCGGCTGCAGATGGCGGAACGGGCGGGCTACACGACGATCAATTTCGAGGAGGTGGACGTGCGGTCCCGGCTGCTGGAACTGACCGGTGGGCGGGGACCGGACAAGTGCATCGACGCGGTCGGCATGGAGGCCAGCCACGGCAGTGCGCACGTCCACGCCTACGACCGGGTCAAGCAGGCGGTCCGCTCGGAGACCGAGCGCCCGCACGCGCTGCGGCAGGCGATCCTGTCGTGCCGCAGCGGTGGCATCGTGTCGGTGATCGGCGTGTACGGCGGTTTCCTCGACAAGTTCCCGGTCGGCGCGTGGATGAACCGGGCGCTGACCCTGCGTACCGGGCAATGCCACGTGCAGCGCTACATGAAGCCGCTGCTCAAGCGCATCGAGCGCGGGGAGATCGATCCGACCCGGGTCATCACCCACACCCTGCCGCTCGACGAGGCGGAACGCGGCTTCGAAATTTTCAAGAACAAGCAGGACGACTGCGAGAAGGTTGTCCTCAAACCCTGACGACCACCCGCATCCGGCCACCGCGGCGCGCACGGTGGCCGGATGCGGCGTCTATGCGGAGGCGCTGGTCTGCGGTGCCCGTCCGGCATTCGCAACCAGGCCGCTGCCCTGAAGGCGGAGCAGGACGCAGGCGTCGCCGGGGCTGAACGTCGACGCCGGCTCAGGTTCCACGCTTCAGTGGTGAGGTGTCGGCGTGCCGCCGGGAGGTTTGGAAGATACTGAACAGCCAGAGCAGGGACGGTGCGAGCAGCAGCGCGCCGACGCCGAGTACGACGAGCACGGTGGTGAGAACGGTCGGGTCGCCAGCTGCCTCGGCGACCGTGAGGTCGGGGGAGAGAAGGACCGGGTACTGGGCGGCCCCCCACGCCCACAGCACGGCGGCGACGGCGAGTGCGGCGGTGACACGCACGAGGCGGTAGCGGCCGGTGGTGATCAGCACCAGCGACACGATTCCGGCGGCGAGGGAGAGCAGCACCAGCGGCAGCGCGCGTCCTCGTAGGTCGGCGAACAGGTCGGGTGCGTCGGCGGCCACCACGGCGAGCCCGGCGACGGCGGCCGCCCCGACCAGTACGCCGGTGGCCAGGGCGCGGCGGCGGAACTGTGCGACGAGGACGTCGGCGTTGGCGCGGCGGGCGTCGTGGATGAGGTAGACCGCGGCGAGGTACGCGCAGACGCCGATCGCCAGCAGACCGGCGTAGATCGAGGTGGGGTTGAGCCAACTACGCCAGATGTCGCCCTCGGCGATCCCAGCTGGCACCCGACCGGAGGCGAGCGCTCCGACGATGGTGCCGAGGAAGAACGGGGTGGCCAGCGAGGAGATCGCGAAGGTGGCTCCGTAGAGGCGCTGCTCGACGAGAGTGTGGCTGGCCTTGCGGAAGGCGAAGGCGGCGCCGCGGCCGATGATGCCCAACGCGGCCAGGGTCAGCGGGATGTAGAGGGTGGAGGCGAACGCGGCGAACGCCGGTGGGAAGGTGGTCCAGAACAGCGTGATCACCAGGATCAACCACACGTGGTTGGCCTCCCACACGGGGCCGATGGAGTGTGCGATCAATTCCCGGCGAGCGGCGCCGCGGCGGGTGCCGCCGGCGAGTAGGTCCCAGATCCCGGCGCCGAAGTCGGCGCCGGCGAGCAGCGTATACAGGGTGAGGCCGGCCAACAGGACTGCGAGCAGGACGTCGGCGACAGTCATCGGGGGCTGTCCACCGGCTCGGGTACGCCCTCCTGCGGGGCGACCGGCGCATCCCGATGCCGGGCCATCCGCACCAGCACCAGCACCGTCGCCACAGTGAGCAGCAGGTACACGCCGGCGACCAGCGCCAGCCCGGTGGCCAACCCGGGCGCCGGGTTCACCGCCTCCGCGGTACGCAGCACCCCGTATACGATCCACGGCTGCCGGCCGACTTCGGTGACCACCCAGCCTGCCTCCACCGCGACGGCGGCGGCGATCCCGGCCAGCGCGGCGGCACGCAGGAACCAGGGCGAGCGGGGCGGGCCCCGGCGCCGCCACCGGGCCAGCGCCCACCAGAGCGACAGGCCCAGCAACCCGAACCCGATGGCGACCATCAGCTGGAACGCCCACTTCACGACCGTCACGGGGGGCTCCTGGTCGTCGGGCACCTGGTCCAGGCCCATGACCACCGCGTTCGGGTCCCACTTCGCCAGCAGTGAAAGGGCGTTGGGCACCTCGACGGCGTAGCGCAGTTCCCCGTCGACGTAAACCCCGCCGAGGGACAGCGGCGCGCCGGCCTGCGTCTCAGCCAGGCCCTCCATGGCGGCGAGCTTGGTGGGCTGGTACTCGGCCACGAAGTGTGCCGCCCAGTCGCCCACCACCACCTGCACCGGGGTGAGCAGAGCCGCGAGAGTGAACGGAATGGCGAACCCGAGCCGGTGGTAACGGTCGCGTCGACCGCGCAGCATCGCCACCGCGTACACACTGGCGATGCCGAAACCGGTGACCATGAACGCGGCGACGATCATGTGCACGGTCTGCGGCGGGGTAGCCGGGTTGAACATCGCCTCCCAGGGCCGGACGTTGGTGACCTCGCCGGAGACCAGGTCGAAACCGCGAGGCTGGTTCATCCACGCGTTCGCCGACACCACGAAGAACGCCGACGCCACTCCCGCCACACAGATCGGCAGGCCGGCGAACAGGTGCGCACGGGGCGGCACCTTGTCCCACGCGTACAGGTAGACACCGACGAAGATCGCCTCGACGAAGAACGCGATGCCCTCCAGAGCGAACGGCAGCCCGATCACGTCACCGAAGCGGCCCATCAGACCAGGCCACAGCAGCCCCATCTCAAACGACAAAATCGTCCCGGACACCGCGCCGACGGCGAAGAGCACACCCATCGCCTTGGCCCACCGCTTCGCCAGCCGGGTGAACACCGCGTCGCCAGTTCGCAAGCCACGCCATTCGGCGAACACGGTGACGGCGGGCATGCCTACACCGAACGAGGCGATCACGATGTGCCAACCCAGCGACAGCGCCATCTGCACCCGTGCCGCCATCAGGTCCGCAGGGACAGCGTCCTGAGCCAGTAACTCCGTGAGCATTGAGGCTCCCGCTTCCTCGTGTGTCGACCCCACGTCATCCAACGGGTGGTTTTCGCATCCAGCAACGCTTATCAAACAGATAGTCAGAATCATGGACAATGTGGCTGACGTGGGGGAGAGGGATTGTCCCCGACATGCGGGGCGGTCAGGTCGTGTTCCAGCGCAAGCCCCGCCGCGACCCGCTCGCCGTGACCGTGAGCGTTGCTGCCCTGGAGTGCGTCATGGTGACCGGCGCACACCCGTCGGACGTGCCCTCGGGCACCGCGCAGTTCACCGTGGACGGGGCGACGTACGGGGCGCGGGTCGAGCTGATCGGCGGCAAGGGAGCGGCATCCGTGTCCGGCCTGGCGGGTGGGCGCGCGGTACTCGGGTGACGCACGTTCGCCGCCGCTGACGCGGGGCCGGGGGCGACCGAGGTGGTGGTGCCGGCCGGCACGACCCGATTCGTGGGGCTCCAGCCGGCCCGGATCCTGGACACCAGGTCCGACCGGCTGCGCGGGCGGCAAGCCTGGCGCGGGGGCGACGATCACTCTCCAGGTCACCGGGCGCGGATGCGTACCGGAGACCGGTGCGACCGCGGTGGCGTTGAACGTGACGGCGGTCGCCCCCGCAGCCGGTGGCTACGTCACCGTGTGGCCGGCGGACCAGCCCCGGCCGATGGCCTGCAACTTGAACATCGAGACCGCCGGTCAGGTCATCCCGAACCTGGTCGTCGTCCCGCTTTCCGGGACCGGCCGGGTAAACCTTGTACACGAAGACCAGCCTGCACCTGGTCGCGGACGTGGCCGGGTACCTCACCGGCGCGTTGACGCCACGGCGGGCCGGCTCGTCCCGCTGAGCCCGGCCCGGCTGCTCGACACCCGCAATTGACTGCTGGGTCGTCGAAATATGGCCTCTTGCAGCAAGCGGAAATCTATGAGGCTGCCGACAACATCAGAGATCTGATTATGTGCGCTGCCGCAGCCGCCGATCTGGGACGAGGCGACAACGTCCTTTCGGCGAGGTCTGCGATGCTCCATTCGGCACCGCGCGGTGAGGTTCACCTCGCAGTTCAAGATCACCCGACTTGCCGGTTCGTCCGCCATGGTCGTCGGCTAAGCGCCGGCGGCCGACACCAGCGCACTCACAACCGTCGACGGCCTTGGAGCGGATGGCGGCTGGCTGTTGCCACAGCCTCCCAGTGCGAGGGCCAGAGCAGCGACGGCGCTGGTTGCGGCGAGCTCGGAACGATACAACAGGACTCCTTACTTGACTTGCCGCGCAGAGGCCGCGCGGCTCTGTCATGATCGACAATTCGCCGTTGGTCACGCCATCGTCCGCACGATCACAGTTGCCAAGAGGCTGCTCCTGGTCGTAGTCCTGGCCTAGGGGCTGTCGGCGGGGCGGTTGCTGATGGCCGGGTACCCAGGTCGCGAGCCCCGGCCGGTCGGCGGAGGGCTGTATCGGTGCCGTGGGTTGCTGTACTTCCGCGCTGTTCGGCGAGCAGGGCGACGCCTGATACGACGTGGCGGTCTTGTCGTAGCGAGTCGCCACGCTGCGGCACTGCTTGAGCCGGTTGAAGCAGCGCTCGACTACGTTGCGCCGCTTGTAGAGCTGCTTGGGCAGGCCCCAGCTGCGACCGGCACCGGCTCAGGGGACGAACCGGTAGCCGATGCCGGGTTCGGTGATCAGGTATCGGGGGCGGGCCGGATCGGGTTCGATTTTGCGGCGAAGGTTGGCCAGGTGCACGCGGAGGTAGTTGGTTTCGGTCTCGTAGGCCGGTCCCCACACCTCGCGCAGCAGCTGCCGGTGAGCGACGAGCTTGTCGGGGTGGCGGGCCAGTACCTCCAGGAGGTGCCATTCGGTGGGGGTGAGGCGGACTTCGCCAGCGGCGGTGGTGAGGCGTTTCGCCGCGAGGTCGATGGTGAACGCGGCGGTGGTGATGGTGGCGGCGTCCGGGGTGGGATGGGCGCGGCGGAGCGCGGCGCGGACCCGGGCGAGGAGTTCGTCCATGCCGAAGGGTTTGGTGACGTAGTCGTCGGCGCCGGCGTCGAGGGCGTCGACCTTGGCGGTTTCGGTGTCGCGGGCGGACAGCACGATGATCGGGATGTTGGTCCAGCCGCGGAGGCCCTCCACGACGGTGACGCCGTCGAGGTCGGGCAGGCCAAGGTCAATGATGGCCAGATCCGGTGGGGTGCGGGCGGCGACGGTCAGGGCGGTGGTGCCGTCGGCGGCGGTGAGCACCTCATAGCGGCGGGCGGTGAGATTGATCCGCAGGGCCCGCAGCAGCTGCTGGTCGTCGTCGACGACGAGAATACGGCTCATGGCGCCGCCGGGATGCGGATGGTCATGGTCAGGCCGCCGTTCGGGGTGTCGCTGGCCGTCAGGGTGCCCCGCTGGGCCTCGGTGAAGCCGCGGGCGATGGCTAGTCCGAGGCCGAGGCCGGTGCCGCTGTGGTCGTCCAGACGTTGGAACGGCGCGAAGACGCGGTCACGGTCGGCGCTGGCGATACCGGGCCCGTGATCGACGACGTCGAGGCGCAGATGATCGCCGCCGGCGCGGCCCCGGATGAGGACGCGCTGGCCGGGTGGGCTGGCCGTGCACGCGTTGGTAAGCAGGTTCGCCACTACGCGCTCGAGGAGACCGGCGTCGGCCCACGCCAGAGGCAGGTCATCCGGCACGTCGACATCGACGCTCACGCCACCGGTGTCGGTGCTCAGGACGGCTTGGGCCACGACTCCGTCGACCGCGGTCGGCCGCGCGTCGACCGACAGCACCCCGGCCTGAAGGCGACTCAGCGACAGCAGGTTGTCGACCACGGTGGTGAGCCGGTCGGTGGACTCCTCGACCGTGGCGAGCAGCTCCGCCCGGTCTTCGGTGCTCCAGTCGATGTCGGGCTGGCGCAGGCTGGACACGGCCGCCTTGATCGAGGCCAGTGGCGTGCGCAGGTCGTGGCCGACGGCGCCGAGCAGCGCGGCGCGCAGCCGGTCGATGTGGGCGAGTTCGACGGCGCGGGCGGCCTGCCCGGCCAGGCGCTGGGTCTCCAGGGTGCGGGCTGCCGCCGCGGCCAGGCGCGCCAGCGCACGGCGGTCCTCGGCGAACAATCGTGGGCCCCAGGCGTCCAGGCGCAGTCCACCGCCGGCGGCGACGGACAGCGCCGGTGTCCCCTGCGGTGGTGGGCCGACCTGGTCGAGGGCCTGTCCGCCTTCGGTGAGGGCGACGGTGGTCATCTGGTAGGTGGCGCGGACCTGGTCCAGCAGCCGGGTGAGGGAGGCCTGCTCGATCGGTTCGGCGCTGGCGCCGGCGAGCAACGCCGCTTCCACGGCGCGACGGGCGGCCGTGGCCCGGTGCCGGGCCGCGAGGTCGACGGCGACGCTGACCGCGGTGGCGACCCCGACGTAGACGGCAAGGACGACGATGTTGTCGCCGGTCTCCACGGCAAAGGTGTGAAACGGCGGGACGAAGAAGTAGTTGACCAGCAGGTCGGCGGCGATCGCCGCGGCCACCGCCGGGCCCCAGCCGCCCACGGCCGCAGTGACGACCACCGGCGCCAGGTAGAGCAGGACCACGCTGGCCAACGACACCTCGGCCCGCACCGGTACCAGCGCCAGCGTGACGGCGGCCAGGCCCGCCACCGCGACGCCCGCGCCGAGGCCCGCGCCCCGCCAGCGGCGCCCCCCGGCACCGGGTGCGGCCGTAGACAACTCCATGTCCGGCATTTCTACCCGATCCACCGCTACCGCTGGCGGTGCCCGGCCGTGACGGTCTCCCTACCGTCCTGCCCGTGGCTGGATTCCAGCTGCCACGGCACGCTGACGACCATGACGCGGCGTTGGAACAGCAGCCGGGCCTTGAGCCGCAGCGCGCTCTGGTTGTGCAGCAGCTGCTCCCACCAGCGGCCCACGATGTACTCGGGGATGTAGACCACGACCAGGCCCCGCGGGCCTTCCTGGCGGAGTCGGTTGACGTAGTCGAGAACCGGGTTGGTGATCTCCCGATAGGGCGACTCCAGCAGCGTGAGCGGTACCGGCAGGTCCCGGTCGGCCCACTGCTGCTGCAGCCGGGCCACGTCGTCGCCGTTGATCGCCACGGTGACCGCGGTGAGGCTGTCCGGGCGGGTGGCCCGGGCGTAGGCCAGCGCCTGCAGGGTCGGGCGGTGCACCCGCGAGACCAGCACCACGGCGTGGACCCGCGATGGCATGACGATGCCGCCGGGCTCGGGTTCGAGTTCGGCGCTGACCCGTTCGTAGTGGCGGCGGATGGTGCGCATCAGCCCGTAGAGCACCGGCACGGCGATCACGACCAGGTAGGCGCCGTGGGTGAACTTCGTCGCGAGGACGATGACCAGGACCAGTCCGGTGAGCAACCCGCCGAGGGCGTTGATGACCCGCGACCGGTGCAACCGTCGTCGCGCCGCGGGATGGCGTTCGGCAGCCAGCGCCCGATTCCAGTGCCGCACCATGCCGGCCTGGCTGAGGGTGAAGGAGGTGAACACGCCGAGGATGTAAAGCTGGATCAGGCGGGTCACCGAGCCATCGAAAAGCCAGATCACCGCACCGGCGACCACCGCCAGGACGATGATGCCGTTGGAGAACGCCAAACGGTCGCCACGGGTGTGCAGCTGCCGCGGCAGGTACCGGTCCTGAGCCAGAATCGAGCTCAGCAGCGGGAACCCGTTGAACGCAGTGTTCGCCGCCAGGATCAGGATCAGCGCGGTGGTGGCCTGAATGAGGTAGAAGCCGACGCTGCCGCCGCCGAACACCGCCGCGGCCAGCTGCGCGATGACGGTGCGCTGCGGGTCGGTCTCGCAGTTGCCGGGAAAACCCACCAGATCGCAGGTGTGCTCGGCCACCTGGACCTCAGCGACCAGCGCCAGCGCGGTGATCCCGGCGAACATCGTGATCGCCGTGACCCCCATGGCCAGCATGGTACGGGCGGCGTTCTCGGCCTTCGGCGGCTTGAACGCCGGCACCCCGTTGGAGATCGCCTCCACCCCGGTCAACGCCGTGCATCCGGAGGCGAACGCCCGCAGGGTCAGCAGGGCGAGGGCCAGCCCGGTCAGCCCGACCTGCTCCGGGCGTACCTGCCAGCCGGCCGACTCGGCCACCGGCGCGTCGCCGAGGACCGCCCGCCCGATACCGACGCTGATCATCGTCAGCACGCCGCCGATGAACAGGTACGTCGGCCAGGCGAACGTCTTACCCGACTCCCGTACACCCCGCAGGTTCATCGCCATCAGCGCCACCACGAACCCCGCGCAGATAACCACCCGATGCGGGTTCAGCGACGGCACCGCCGAAATGATGTTGTCGACGCCGGCCGCCACCGACACCGCCACCGTCATGATGTAGTCGACCATCAACGCCGCGGCCACGACCAGGCCCGCCGACGGGCCCAGGTTGCGCGAGGCGACCTCGTAGGAGCCGCCGCCGCTGGGATAGGCCCGCACCACCTGCCGGTAAGAGGCCACCACCACAGCCAGCAGCACCACCACGCCGAGGGCCACCCACGGGGCCAGGAACAGGTACGACAAGCCGCCCAACGTCAACACCAGCAGGATCTCCTGCGTGGCGTACGCCACCGACGACAGCGGATCGCTGGCGAAAATCGGCAACGCCAGCCGCTTCGACAGCAACGTCTCACCCAGCCGGTCACTGCGCAGCGGACGACCAACCACCAGCCGCTTCAACGAACTCAACACACCACAGAGTCAAGCCCCACAAACCAGCCTCGCCGGAGATCTTGACGGCTTCTTAACGCCGCCGGCCGCAGACTTGGCGCATCCTTGACCCGCCCCCTGCACCAACCACCCCCCGGACCGACACCGGGGATGGCCTGGATCGCGGTGTAACCAGGTGCCCGGCAGGTCTGGCCCGGATCGGCCCGGCGACCGCGTCGATCTCGAAGTCGACCGTCTCGATCAGCCGGCACAGCGAGGACACCCGCCCCGGTAGGCGCCGTCCAGCGGTGCCCGGGCTGGCAGTTCCCGCCCACCAAAGCCGAACAGATCCGAGACAGCGATGTGCACGCCCTGTTTGGCCAACACCGCATGCGCGGATGCCTTCAGGCCGCTGCGCCAGGCGACCAGCTTGGCTCGATACCGCACCAGCTCCCGCAGCTGGCGCACCGCCAGCGAGGCCGCATACGCCTCCGGCAGCCTGCCCGTGCGCAGCAGATCCGCCAGGTCGGCGGCGTCGCGGGCGTCGTTCTTCACCCGACGGTAGGCGAACCCCTTCACCCCCAACGGATGCGCCAAATGCACCCGGGCGCCGGCCGCGGTCAGCACGTCCACCGCCCAGTACCAGCCGTAGGTGGCCTCCAGGACCACCTCCGGGTCGGGGCCGGCTTTGGCGATCTCCAACCCCAGCCGACCGGGTCAGTGTCGGTCCGCACCGTGTCGAGTTTCTCGCCCGTCTCGGTCATCCGCACGATCACCGACCGGCGCCGGTGCAGATCGATACCCACGATCCGCCGGCCGTCGTATTCTGCCTGCATGAGGGGCCTCCTTCGTCGTGAGACGTGAGCACCCCGAGCATCCCGCCCGGGACCCACGAGGAGCGAGGCCCCGCTCCTTCATGCCATCAGGCGTTGGCAGCAGAGAGGTCTCCGTCAGGCCCACAGACCCCGTTGAAGAAGTTCCCGTTGGCGCAGACGGCCTTGCGGATGCGGGCCTTCACCCTCTGGGTTGGTCGAGGCGCGCCAGGGCGCGCGAGAGGGTGGCTGACCACGAATCGAGCCGGACTCGACAATTCCTCCCTTAGGTTACTGCGCAGGAGGCTGTCGAGACCGGGAGGCGACGTGGAGAGCTATCCGGCGATTGAGGATCACGGGCTCATCGGCGACCTGCAGACCGCCGCGCTGGTGACGTGCGACGGAACGATCGACTGGTTCTGCGCGCCGCGCTTCGACTCGCCGAGCATCTTCGCCGCGCTGCTGGACCGCGAGCGGGGTGGCTACTTTCGCATCGCCCCGCACGACGTCCGGTACGTCACCAAGCAGCTCTACCTGCCGGGCACTCCGATCCTGATCACCCGGTTCATCAGCGCGGACGGCGTCGCCGAGGTAATGGATTTCATGCCGGTCACCGGCGATCGGGCCACTGACGCGCACCGCCTGGTCCGCATGGTCAACATGGTCCGGGGCAGCATGCGGTTCCGGGTGGAGTGCCGGCCCCGGTTCGACTACGCCCGGGACAAGCACCAACTGGAACGCCACCGCCATGGGTACGTCTTCCGCAGCCGGTCAGCGACGCTCACCTTCAACCCGGTTGACCCGGTGCGGCAGCTGATCTCGCAGGGAGGCGACGTCCGCTTGGAGGACGGCGACCTGGTCGCGTACGGCACCCTGAACGAGGGTGACACCGGCGGGGTGGTCCTGGAGACGGCCGACACGGAGCCACGGATCATCCCGCCCGCAGAGGTCCAGGGGATGTTCGAGTGGACCCGGGACTACTGGCGGCGCTGGGTCGAGCGCTCCCGCTACACCGGGCGGTGGCGGGAAATGGTCGAGCGCTCCGCCATCACGCTGAAGCTCATGACGTACGCGCCGACCGGCGCGATGATCGCCGCGCCCACCGCCGCGCTGCCCGAGCTGGTCGGCGGCACCCGCAACTGGGACTACCGCTACACCTGGGTACGCGACACGTCGTTCTCGGTGCACGCGCTGCTCGGCCTCGGCTTCACCGAGGAGGTCAGCCGGTACATGACCTGGCTGGACGAGCGGATCCGCGAGGCCGGTGACCACCAGGACCCGCTGAAGATCATGTATCGGGTGGACGGCTCCTCCGACCTGCACGAGGAGATTCTCGACCACCTGGAGGGCTACCGCGGCTCCCGACCGGTGCGGATCGGCAACGGCGCCGCCGACCAGCTCCAACTCGACATCCACGGCGAGGCCCTCTACGCCATGCATCTCGCCGACGAGCAGGGCATCCGCGTCTCGCACCAGGTGTGGAAGAGCACCGTCCGGCTCGTCGACTGGCTCTGCCACCACTGGGACCAGGCCGACGCCGGCATCTGGGAGAGCCGCCACCACCCCCGCAACTACACCTTCGGCCGGGTGATGTCCTGGGTCGCGCTGGACCGGGCCATCCGCCTCGCCACCCGCACCGGCCGCCCCGGCGACATCACCTGCTGGGCCGAGCAACGCAACCAGATCTACAACCAGGTCATGGCCCGCGGATACCACCGGGAACGCGGGAGCTTCGTGCAGGCGTACGACGAGAACGTGCTGGACGCGGCGCTGCTCGCCATGCCGGCGGTCGGCTTCATGACGCCGAGCGATCCGCTCTGGCAGTCCACCCTGAGCGCGATCGAGCGCGAGCTGGTCTCCGACAGCCTGGTCCACCGGTACGACCCGGTCCATTCCCCCGACGGCCTTCCCGGGCACGAGGGCACCTTCAACATGTGCACGTTCTGGTACGTCGAGGCACTGGCCCGCTCCGGTCGCCTGGACGACGCCCGGCTCACCTTCGAGAAGATGTTCACCTTCAGCAACCACCTCGGCCTGTACGCCGAGGAGATCGCCGCGACCGGTGAGCAAATAGGCAACTACCCGCAGGCGTTCAGCCACCTCTCCCTGATCAACTCGGCACTGGCGCTGAACGACCTGCTCGACGTCGAGGCCGACGCCCGGCGCCGCCAGTAGAGGGTTCCTGGCGGATCCGTCAATACCAGGTGTGCAGGATCGGCCCACAACGCTGAAAACCGGAGGCGGGGCTTCGACGCCGGCGGCGTGCGTTCAGGAAACCGCCTCGATGATGCGCAGGTCGCGTTCGGCTCCGTCGTCGAGCACCCGGAGCGCCTGCTGGTAGGCGGGGCTGTTGTAGGCCGCGACCGCGGCGTCGACACTGTCGAACTCGATCAGCGTGGTGCGCTCCATGATTCCGGACTCGAACGCTCGAGCCGGAAGTCCGCGCGCCAGGAACCTGCCACCCGCGGCGCGCATCGCCGGCCCGGCCAACTCAACGTAGGCGACCAGCTTCTTCTCGTCTTTGATCGACCGAAAGGTGTTGATCCAGTATGCCTTCGCCATCTTCTCTGTCTCCTGCTCGAGTACGGGCAAGTAGAACCTCGGCCCTACTTGGCATGTAACACCGGGTGGGATCTGCGGCGTCAGGTCCTGCTGCTTCTGCCCGGCACCGTTTGTCCTACAGTCCCCATAACTGGCGTCGGGGACTGGCGGTCGTCGTCCTTCTCCTCTTCGTCCTTCTTGTCACCCCGGTTGGGTAGCACCAGGGTGGCTGGGTGGAGGCCGGCGAGAGCTCCCAGCGCCGGCACAGCTGGCTTGCCTCGGGCAATCAGTCCACGCACGGTGGAGTGGCACCTGGGCCGATCCGGGCGGGCCGGAGACGGCGCGCACGTCGGATGCGGCCGATCGACGGCGGCGGCAGTCCGGGGGCGGCGCCGGCACGCCGCCGCCCCCGGTTTCGGCCGTTGATCAGGCGATGCGGTAGGCCCGCTGGATCGTCTGCGTCACCGTGTTGCCTGCGGTGTCGGTGGCCGTCAGGCGCAGTGGCGTCGCCGACGTGGCAGCCGAGATGCAGGTACCCGTCGGGACCGTCAAGACGTACCTCGCTCGCGGTCGGAGAGCGATGGCCGGGATGCTGACCGAGGCGCAGACGCAGCTCTTCAGGATCGAGCGGGTCACCGACGGGAGCTACCCGATCTTCCAGGGTCGGCGCTACGTTCAGGTGGTCGACGGCCCGAACGCCCTGGTTCCTGACCTGCCCGAGGCCCTGACCACGACATATGAGTTCGAGGACCGCGGTTCCGCCGCCGCAGAGCGGTGGGGCGGGGGAGCAGGCCCACCCGCTGAGCAGAGGGGCGCAGGCGGCAGGGCGAATCGCAGCTTGATCATGTCGCGGGCACCGGTGCTTCGGGCACGGGGCGAGGCGGCGCGTCCCCCCGACGCCGGAGCACCGCCGTCAACTGGGAAGTCGCGTGTTCCAGCCACAGCGACGCGAGCACCTGGTGACCGCGATGACCCGGGTGTACGCCGTCGGGCGCGAGGCCGACTGCGTCGCCGAGGGCGTTGAGGGCCGTGTCCGCCGGCACGAGCGCGGCGTCGTACTCCCGCGCGAGGCTCCGTACGATCGTGATCTTCGGTTCGAGGTCGTCGCGCCAGGCGATCTGCTCCGCCCGAACCGGGAGCAGGAACGGCTCGATGAGCACGAGTCCGACCTGGTCGGCCGCGAGTGGCTCGAGCAGCGCGCGACAGTTCGTCTCGAAGTCCGCCGTCGGGGTGGGGTCGTCGCTGTCGTAGCGTCGCCAGGTGTCGTTGACGCCGACGAGAATGCTCACGAGCGTCGGCCGCGCCGCCAGCACATCTCGGTCCCACCTTTCGCGGAGATCGCGGCTCCGATCGCCGCTGATGCCGCGGTTGACCCAGTGTGCCTCGCTGCCCAGCGTCTCGGCGATCCGGCGCACGTATCCGTCGCCGAGCCCGGCCGGGTCTTCACGCCGCCCGCAGTCGGTGACGCTGTCGCCGGCGAAGAGGATGGTCGGCTTGTTCATGGAATCCTTTCGATGTCGATGAGCATCGCCTGCTGTGGGTTGAGCGTCGGCATGGGAACGCCGGCGCCCGCGAGCACGGCGCCGGAGAGTTCGATCGGGTGTTCGGCGGCGCGGGCCACCCACTCGGGGTCTCGCCCCTGGTGCCGGCTCGCCGCGCCGAGTTCCTCCCGGATGGCGACCCGGTAGCGGGCGGTGCGGTCGAGTCCGGGGAAGCGGACCCGGCCGGATTGACCGGCCGCGGAGCTCTGGAACCGCACCCAGGTGAACACGGCCCTCGAGCCGTCGCGGGCGACGGTGCCGTAGAGCGCGGTCGCGTCGTCAGCGAGGTCGGCGTTGACCACCCGTCCCGTGTGCAGGAGCGGCCGGATCTCCCGGTACAGCCGCGACCACGCGGCGATCGTCGCGAGTTCGCTGTCGCTGGCGGCGGTGAGGTCCTGCTCGATACCCGGGTGCGCCGTGAGCGACGCGACGAGCCGGAACGACAGGTCGGTCGTTCGGGAGGTGGTGTGGGCCCGGGCCGATCCGAGGTGCGAGCCGATCAGTTCCGGCGGTACGAGTGCCCGCGTCCACCGCTCGATCTGCACGCGTTCCACCGGGTCGTTGCAGTCCGAGGCCCACACCCGGTCGGTGCGGTCGAGGATGCCGAGATCGACCCGCCCGCCGCCGCCGGAACACGTCTCGATCTCCAGGCCCGGATGCCGTTCGCGCAGTTCGTCGAGGAGCCGGTAGAGCGCGAGCGTCTGCCGGCGGACGCCGGGCCGGTCGCCGCTCGCCTCGCGGCTGACCGCCTCGATCAGGTCGCGGTTGTGGTCCCACTTGAGGTAGTCGATCGAGTGCTCACGGACGAGAGCGTCGATGCGGGTGAGAAGGTATCCGTACGCCTCGGGGCGGGCGATGTCGAGCACGTACTGCTGCCTGGAGGTCGGCCCGAGACCGGCGCTCGGCCCGAGGATCCAGTCCGGATGCAATCCGGCGAGCTCCGAGTCCAGGTTGACCATCTCGGGCTCGAACCAGAGCCCGAACTGCATGCCATGGGAACGCACGACCTCGACGAACGGGCCGAGGCCGTCCGGCCACACGTCGCGGTCGACGAACCAGTCGCCGAGGCCGGCGTCGGCCTGGCGGCGGCGGTGGAACCAGCCGTCGTCGAGCACGATCCGCTCGACGCCCACCTCGGCGGCTCGCTTCACGAGCTGGGTGAGCCGGTCGAGATCGTGGTCGAAGTAGACGGCCTCCCAGGTGTTCAGCACCAGCGGCCGGGGCGTCGAGGGGTGGTTCGGCCGGCTGCGCAGTCGGCGGTGCAGGCGATCCGCGAGGCCGTCGGTGCCGGCATCGGACCAGACGAACAGCACCGTCGGCGCCTCGTAGCGGTCGCCGTCGGCGAGCAGGACCTCACCCGAGCGCAGGGACTCACCCGCGCCGATGACGGCGGAGAACGCACCGGCTCCCTCGGGAAGGCGTTCGGCGAGGTAGCGCTGCTCGCCGCTCCACGCCAGGTGCATCGCCCAGACCTCGCCGTGGCCGAAACCGAACGACGGCGTGCCGGCGACGAGGAGATAGGGCGAGTCGTGTCCGGGCTTGCCGCGACGGGTGGCGCGGGCGTGCGTACCGAACCCGAACGGCGTGCGCTGCGGGGCGCGCTCACGGCACCACTTCCCGGTGAAGTCGAGCAGCTCGGTGGCCCGTTCGGGCACGGGCATGAGGGCGAGGAGGCCGTCGAGCGTGTACGGGGCGCCGCCGGTCGACGGGTGGAGAGCGGCGTCGCGTTCGATGCTCATCCGCACGGCGAGCACGCCGAAGCGGTCCAGTTCGTAGACGAGCGAGGACCGGGTGGCCGTCACCCGGTCGACGAATCCGAACTCGATCCTGCCGCCGACTCCGTCGTCGGGGACGTCGATGCGATGCGATTCGAGCAGGGGCCGCGGGGTCGTCGCGTACCCCGCCGCGTTCCCCGACTGCGCGGCCGTGCCCGACCAGCCGTCGTACTCGCTCGGCCACACGGACAGGACCCGGGGTTCGTCGGGAGAGTTGTTGAGGATCGCGGGTTCCGCGGTGAGCCGAAGATCGTCCCCGTGGACCTCCGTCGGGTCTCCGAGATCCGCTCCCCAGTGCAGGACTCGGGGGGTGGGATGGCGCACCTCGACGATGAGGGCGGTGCCTCCGGCACGGAGGGCGAGTACGGCTTCGGCGCCGGAAAGCATGGGTCACGGCCTCCGTGGACGGTTACAAGAGAGTTACTTGACGCCGTAAATTAATCATGTTTAGTCTGGCGCGGCAAGCGCAGGACGAGATCGGGCACCTCGCCGCCGAGTCGGCACGACAGGTCGAACATGCGGGAGCAGGAAGACCAATGGCGCTCTTGGAATCAACGGCTCGCGACACGCGGCCACCGCAACAGGCGGCGCGGCGCCGTACGGCGTTCCGCCGCCCGATCAACGCGAACTCCCCGGCCCACCGGGGCGACGCACGGCTCGCGTGGGTGCTCATCGCGCCCTCGTTCATCGGATTCGCCGTCTTCGCGGTCTACCCGACGCTCCGCGGCCTCTACCTGAGCTTCACCGACTTCCAGGTCCTCACCCCGCCCACCTGGGTCGGCCTGGACAACTACGTGAAGCTCGCGGACGACGAGGTCTTCTGGTCCTCGCTCGGCGTGACCGTCTACTTCGTCCTGCTCTCGGTGACCCTCAGCTTGGCCGTGTCGGTCGTCACCGCGGCGGTGCTGCACCGCCTCACGTCCTCGACCGTCGTCCGCGGCCTCATCATCCTGCCCTTCCTCATCTCCGCGGTCGTCGCCGCGACCGTGTGGTCATGGCTGCTCGACACCCAGCTCGGGATCGTCAACATCCTCATCGAGGCGCTCGGCGGCGACGGCGTACAGTTCCTGACCTCCCGCGGATGGGCGATCCCGTCGATCGCGCTCATCAACGTGTGGAAGCAGATGGGCTACACCTCGATCATCATCTTCGCCGGCCTGCAGACCATTCCGGCCACGGTCTACGAGGCCGGACGCATCGACGGGGCCAGCGAGCTGCAGATGTTCCGCCGACTCACGCTCCCCCTGCTGCGCCCGATCCTCGCCCTCGTGCTCGTGCTCAACGTCATCGGTGCGTTCCAGGTCTTCGACATCGTCCAGGTCACGACGAAGGGCGGCCCGGCCAACGCCTCGAACGTCCTGCAGATGTACATCTACAGCAAGGCGTTCGGCCAGTTCGACTTCGGCTACGCCTCCGCGATGTCGTTCGCCCTCTTCGCGATCCTCATCGTCATCACCTTCCTGCAGATGCGCCTGCTGCGCGCGAGCGAATCGGACACCAGCGCATGAGCACCTCCGCCACCCGTCGACGCCGCTTCACCACCGGTCGCGCCATCGCCTGGGCGTACCTCATCGGCATCCTCTTCGTGACGATCTTCCCGTTCTACTGGATCCTGCGCACCGCGCTCTCCGACAACTACGCGCTCATGGCCAACCCGGCCTCGATCCTGCCCGTCGGCTTCACCCTCGGACCCTTCAAGCGGGTGCTCGGGCTCGCGACGACCGAGGAGTCCATCGCCGAGGGTGGCTCGGGCGCATCGGTCGAGATCGGCCACTTCCTCGTCAACTCCCTCATCTACGCCACGGTCTCGACGGCGCTCATCGTGTTCTTCTCCACGATCGCCGCGTACGCCTTCGCGCGCCTGCAATGGCGGGGCCGCGACCTCATGTTCAGCCTCTTCCTCAGCGCGCTCATGGTTCCCGGCATCCTCACCCTGCTGCCGAACTTCGTGCTCGTGAAGGAGCTCGGCCTGCTCAACAGCTTCGCCGGGATGATCCTGCCCGGGGCGCTCTTCTCGGCCTTCAACATCTTCTTCCTCCGGCAGTTCATGCTCGGCCTGCCGACCGAGACCGAGGAGGCGGCCCTGCTGGACGGCGCCGGCCGCGTCAGGATCCTCTTCGGTATCACCCTCCCGATGACGAGCGGGCCCATGATCACGCTGTCGATCCTCGGGTTCATCGGGATGTGGAACGACTACTTCTGGCCGCTGCTCGTGACGAGTGACGAGTCCGTGCAACCGCTCACCCTCGCGCTGGCCGTGTTCAAGCAGTCGTCGCCGCAGGCCCAGCCCGACTGGGCGGGACTGATGGCGGCGACGCTCGTCGCGGCCCTGCCGATGCTCGGGCTGTTCATGGTCTTCGGCAGGCGCATCGTCAACTCCATCGGCTTCTCGGGGATCAAGTGACGGCCGGGACCCTCCGCGTCGCCTGGCGGCAACCCGCACGCGACTGGGTCGAGGCCACGCCGCTGGGCAACGGCCGCCTCGGCGCGATGGTCTTCGGCGGCGCCCGAACCCGCATCCAGGTCAACGACGCGACCATCTGGTCGGGTCACCCCGACGGGCCGGCCGACGCGCTCGCCGACCTCGTCGCGCGCGGAGCCGGACCCGAACGTCTCGCCGAGATCCGGTCGGCCATCGACGCCGGGGACCTCCGACGCGCCGAAGCGCTCCTGATGAGTGTCGAGGGCCCGTACTCCCAGGAGTTCCTGCCGTTCGTCGACCTGGAACTCGAGACGCGCGGCGCGGCCGTGGCGGAAGGCCGGCCCGCCCGCGTCCTCGACCTCGACGAGGCGTACGTGACCGAACCGCTCGTGGTCGACGGCGCCGCCGTCACGCGCCGCACCTTCGCCTCCGCGCCCGCCGGCTGCCTCTTCGTCGAGTACCTCGCCGACCGGCCGGTGCTCGACGTCGACCTCCGCCTGTCGACGCGCCTGCGCGAGGCGGGCCGGGACACCGCCGCGACCGGCATCACCCTCGACGTGGTCGCGCCGATCGACGGTGCGCCCCTGCACGAGCCCGCGGTGGAGCCGGCTCATCGCTACCTGTCTTCGGAGGCCGACGGCTTCGACCACTTCGCGGCCGCGGCGGTCGCGCTGCGAAGCGACGGAACCGTGGGCTCCGCCGGCGACACCCTGCGGATCCGCGGGGCGAGCCGGCTGCTGATCGCACTGTCGACGTCGAGCAGGGCCGGACTGTGGTGGGCCGACCCTGACGGCGCCGGCTGGCGGAACTCCTCCCCGGAGGAGATCCGGGAGCGCGCCCGCTCGAACGTCACGGCCGCCCTGCGGCAGACGGCGCACGAGCGGTTCACCGAGCATCTCGCCGACGTGCGGGAGCATGCCTCGGGGGCGCGCTTCGCGATCGGCGGTCGGCGCGCCGGCACCTGGGACGTCGAGCGCGACATCCTGCACGGCGACGACGAAGGCCTCCGGGCGACCGTGCTCGCCGAGTACGGCCGCTACCTGCTCGCCGCGTCGTCGCGCTCGGGCAGCCCCGCCGCGAACCTGCAGGGGATCTGGAACGACGAGCTCAGACCGCCGTGGTCGTCCAACTACACGATCAACATCAACACCCAGATGAACTACTGGGCCGCACCGATCGTGGGACTCGACGACTCGACCGAGCCGCTGACCGCACTCGTACGGCGAATCGCCAGCACCGGCTCCGACGTCGCGGCCCGCCTCTACGGCGCCCGTGGCTGGGTCGCCCACCACAACAGCGACCTCTGGGGCTGGAGCCTGCCGGTCGGCATGGGTCACGGCGCCCCGAGCTGGGCGAGCTGGATGATGGGCGGCGTCTGGCTCACCCACAACCTCTGGGACCGCTATGAGTTCGCCGGCGACCGCGAGCTGCTGGAGCACACCGTGTGGCCGCTCATGCGCGGGGCGGCGCTGTTCTGCCTCGACTGGCTCGTCGACGACCCCGCGAGCGGCCGGCTGCGCACCATCCCCTCGACCTCGCCCGAGAACCTGTTCGTCGGCTCCGACGGAAGGCCCGAGGCGCTCAGCGTCTCGACGACGACGGACATCGCCCTCATCCGCGCGCTGTTCGAGCGCGCCCGCTCGGCGATCGCCGTACTCGGCCTCGACGACCCGCTCGACCGCGACCTCACCGTCGCCCTCGAACGTCTTCCGGAGCTCAGGGTCGGCCCCGACGGCCGGCTGTGCGAATGGTCGACCGATGTCGCGGACGCGGACCCGCGCCACCGGCACCTGTCTCCGCTCGTCGCGCTCTACCCGCTCGACCTCATCGACCCCGTGCGTACGCCTGACCTCGCCGAGGCGGCGCGCCGCTTCCTCGACGCCCGCGGACCCGGGGCGATGGGCTGGTCGTGGGCGTGGAAGATCGCGCTCCGAGCCCGGCTCGGCGACGCCGCCGAAGCCCGAGCGCTACTGCTCGAGGCCAGCACCGCGTTCGACCGCGACCACCGCCGGCTGGCCCCCGTCGACGGGTCCGAATGGGGCGGGCTCCTGCCGAACCTGTTCAGCACGCACCCGCCCTTCCAGATCGACGGCAACTACGGGTTCACGGCGGCCATCGCCGAGCTGCTCGTGCAGAGCCACCACGGCCGCATCCGGCTGCTGCCCGCACTGCCCGCGCAATGGCCGAGCGGCCGGGTAGCCGGGTTGCGGGCTCGCGGCGGGCTCGAGGTCGACCTCGCCTGGGCCGACGGCGCCGTCGCCAGCGCCGTGATCCGCGACGTTCGCGGCGCCCCTCACCGGGTCGTTGTCCAGCACGGCGACCGGCTGCTCGAAATCGAGGTCCCGGCACACGGCGAAGTCTCGCTACGGCCCGCTCACCATCCCGCGCCGACCTGACACCGCATCCAGGCCGGCGGCGGAGGCGCAGCCACCGGCCCCGCCGCCAGGCGCACGAACGCGCCGGCGCCGCAGACCCACCACACCCACACCCACCCAACCGGGCGTCAGTGACGGCGCCCCGCCACCCATAGTGAGGAACTCGTGAAACCGAAGCGGATCGCGGCGGTGCTGGCGCTCGTCGCCATGACCGTCACACTCACCGCCTGCTCGACCGGCGAAGACTCCGGCAGCAGCAGCGGCGGCACGGTCAACTGGTGGACCTGGGACGAGCGGCAGGCCGCCTCGTACCAGAAGTGCCTGCCCGGCTTCCAGCAGGCCAACCCCGGCATCACCGTCAAGATCTCCCAGTACGGCGTGGAGGACTACTTCACGAAGCTCACGGCCGGATTCGTCTCGGGCGCGGCGCCCGACGCGTTCCAGAACAGCGTCCCCCTGCTGGGCGCCTACGCCGGGCAGAAGCAGATCCTGGCCCTCGACGACCAGATCAAGAAGACCGGGTACGACCTGTCGGTCTTCGACATCGGAGTCGACTCGTGGAAGTACACCGACGGCAAGCAGTACGGCATCCCGCTGGACTGGGCGGCCGCCGCGATCTACTTCAACAAGGACAAGGTCGCCGCGGCGGGCCTCACCGACGCCGACATCATGGGCATGACGTGGAACCCAGACGACGGCGGCACCTTCGACGACGTCGTCGCGCGCCTCACCGTCGACAAGAACGGCGTCCGCGGCGACCAGCCCGGATTCGACAAGACCAAGGTGGCCACCTACGGCATCGGCAGCCTCGCCGCCGCTGACTTCAACGGGCAGACCTCGTGGAACCCGTTCGTGTCGACCCTCGGCTGGCGGCTCGGTGACAAGCCGGCCTGGCCGACCCGGTTCCCGTACGACAACCCCGACTTCGTCAAGACTCTGGAGTACGTGCGCGGTCTCGGCGAGCGGGGCCTGATGCCCAAGTTCGGGCAGCTGACGGTCGCGGGCAGCCAGCAGATCGGCTCGGGGTCGGTCGCGATGGTGCAGGGCGGCACGTGGGACGCCACCTCGATCACGAAGATCCCGGGCGCCAAGGTGGGCATCGCGCCGACGGTCAAGGGCCCCAAGGGCCGCTCGATGATCAGCAACTCGAACGCCAACAACATCTACGCCGGCACGAAGAACCTCGACGCGACCTGGAAGTGGGTCACGTACATGGGCTCGGAGGCCTGCCAGTCGGCCGCCGGCGCGGACGCGACGTTCCTGCCGTCGATCGCCAAGTCGCTCCAGGTCGCGGTCGACGCCCAGAAGGCGCAGGGGCTCGACCTGTCCGGCTTCGTCGCCGCACTGAACAACGGCGAGCTGTACCCGGCGCCGCCGACGGCCAACGGCCAGGAGCTCTCCGACACGATCCAGCCGATGTTCGAGGCGTACTTCAGCGGCGAACGTGACAAGGATGTGTTCCCGGAGATGGCCACGAAGACGGAGAAGATCCTCGCCGGGTGACACCGATGCCGGGGCGGAGTCGGCGCATGCCGGCTCCGCCCCGCTCGCTGACTACGATGGTGCCCGGACGACGCGCTACCACGCCCTGACCGGCGTCCAACCAAGAGGAATCCCGGAATGAACGACGCAGACGCCGCGGTCTCGCTGCTCCGAGGGGCGTCGGCGGCGGCGGCCGAGGTCTTCAGGAGCATCCTCACGCGGGGCCCGATCAGCCGCATCGACATCGCCCGGCTCGCCGGACTCTCGCAGGCGGCGGTCACGAAGGCGGTCGCACCACTCATCGGGGCGGGGCTCGTCTCCGACCAGCTCGAGTCCCAGCGCGACGGGCAGCCGGGGCGGCCGGCGAACCCCCTCATGGTCGTTGCCGACGCGCTGGTCCTCATCGGCATCAAGGTCAATGCCGACGAGATCGTCGGCGTCGCGACCGATCTGACGACGAGCGTCCTCGCCAGCGACCGGCGCCCGCTGCACTCCACCGAGCTCGACGTCGTGGTCGACGCCATCGAGGCGACCACGACCACACTCGTGGACACGCTCGGCGGGCGAGCCGAACGCATCTGCGCCGTCGCGGTCACCGTCTCCGGCGACGTCGACGCGCACAGCGGCGTCGTCCGCGAGTCCGCGATCATGGGCTGGACCGATGTGCCCCTCGCGAAGATCCTCACCGGTCGCCTCGACCGCGACGTCCTGGTCGAGAACGACGTCCGGGCCCTCACGATCGGCGAGCACTGGTTCGGCGTGGGCGTCGGCACCGCCTCGTTCGCGATCGTCACGATCGGTCGCGGCATCGGCAGCGGACTGCACGTCAACGGCGAGGTCGTCGAAGGCGCCTACGGCGTCGCGGGCGAAATCGGACACCTCCCGCTGACCTCACCTGACCGGATCTGCCCCTGCGGCCGCCGCGGCTGCGTCGAGGCGGTCGCCGGCACCCCCGCCATCGTCGCCGAGGTCTCGCGCGGACACGGCAGGGAACTGTCGATCGACGAGGTCCTCGACCTGGCGCACCGCGGTGACCCCGTCGCCGTGCGGACGTTCGAGCAGGCAGCGACCGTGATCGGCACCGCGATCGCGACACTGGTCAACCTCGCCGGGCCCGAACTCGTCATCATCGGTGGCGAGGCGGTGAGCGACTTCGACCTCTTCGAGGCGCACCTGCGTGCCGCCTTCGCCGAGCACGCCTTCGGCGCGGCGGGCCGCTGCCGGATCCTCACGCGCCCGCACACCTTCGAGGACTGGGCACGCGGCGCCGCAGCCTCGGCTGTCCGTCGGCTGGTGGAGAACCGGATCTGAAGCGCGGCCGGTCCCGATCGGTCGGTCCGGCGCCGCCGCCGTCGTCAGCGGCCGGTTGCGGTGGCGGCGTCGTCGGGGACCAGGACGACATCCAGTCGGCGGGGCCCGTGCACCCCCTCTACCCGGTTCAGCTCGATGTCGCTGGTCGCCGACGGGCCGGAGATCCAGGTCTGCGGTGCGCGTGGGTCGAGCCGGGCGACGGCCTCGGGCACCAGGCCCACGATCTGGCCGGTTCGGACCACACAGATGTGCCGGTCGGGGACGAGCGTCAGCATCCGGCGCCCCTGGGTGGAACCGGCGTCCAGCACGATGGTGCCGGTGTCGGCCACCGCCACCGCGCAGCCGGTCAGCACGGCCTCCACACCGTCGAGCTCGGCCGGCGACAGCGGGGGTGTGTCCCGGCGGACCTGCCCGGCGAAGCCGGTCAGCCAGTGCCCGGGGATGTCGTCGGGCACCGCGAGTCGGTCGACGCCGGCCAGCACACGCGGAAGGGCATCGAGACCGTGGTGGACCACCGCGCGATAGTCCACCAGCCGGTCGACGAACAGCTCGATCAGATCGACGGACTCGGCGACGCGGCGATAGTGGCGCGGCACGTCGACCGGCGCCGGCGCGTCGACCAGCGCTGCCCGCAGGCGGGCGAGGATCTCGTTTCGGGCGTTCACTGTTTCTCCCACCATTCCCGGAAGGTCTGCGGCGCGGGCAGCGGTGCGTCGCGCGACCGCGTCCAGGCCGACGCCGGCCACGGCAGCCTGCGCAGGGTGCGGGCCCCGGCTCGCCGCTGCCGCCAGCTGCCCAGGGGGCCGGCGGCGCGGCGGGCAACCCGCAAGGCGAGGGCCCACCGTCGTGGGCTGCGCATGATCCACGACAGGGTACGCATCGCCGTCCGTTCCGCCGCCGCGTGCGGTGCCTGTTGGCGCAGGTGGACGAGGATCTCCGGTATGTCGATCTTGACTGGGCAGACGTCGGCGCAGGCGCCGCAGAGCGTGGACGCGTACGGCAGCGAGGCGTTGTCGGCGACCCCGGTCAACTGCGGCGAGAGGATCGCCCCGATCGGCCCCGGATACACCGACCCGTACGCGTGCCCACCGGCCCGCTCGTAGACCGGGCAGACGTTGAGGCAGGCGGAGCAGCGGATGCAGGACAGCGCCGACCGGCCGACCGGATCCGCCAGCACCGCCGAACGTCCGTTGTCGACGAGCACCACGTGCACCTCCTGCGGGCCGTCGCCCGGCGTGACCCCCGTCCACATCGACGTGTAGGGGTTCATCCGCTCCCCGGTCGAGGAGCGCGGAAGCAGTTGCAGGAAGACCTCCAGGTCGGCGAAGCTCGGCACCAGCTTCTCCACCCCGACGACGCTGATCAGGGTCTGCGGCAGGGTGAGGCACATCCGCCCGTTGCCTTCGGACTCCACCACCACCAGCGTGCCCGTGTCGGCGACCGCGAAGTTCGCCCCGGACACCGCGACCTTCGCCTCCAGGAACCGGCGCCGCAGGTGCTGGCGGGCCGCTTCGGCCAGCTCCCGCGGCTCCGCGCCGAGGTCGGCAGGGGCGTCGGCCATCCGGCGGCGGAAGATGTCCCGGATCTGCTCCCGGTTGTAGTGGATCGCGGGCACCAGGATGTGCGAGGGGGTGTCGTCGCCGAGCTGCACGATCAGCTCGGCGAGGTCGGTCTCGTGGGCGGCGATGCCGGCCGCCGCCAGGGCGTCGTTGAGCTCGATCTCCTGGGTGGCCATGGACTTGACCTTCACCACCTCGTCGGCGCCCGCCGCGCGGGTCAACTCGACCACGATCCGGCACGCCTCGGCCGCGTCCCGGGCCCAGTGCACCCGGGCGCCGGCGGCCGTGGCCGCCGCCTCGAACCGTTCCAGCAGCTCGGGCAGCCGCCGCTGGACATCCGCCTTGATCGCCGCCCCGGCGTCGCGCAACGCCGCCCAGTCCGGGACCTCGTCGACGACGCGGGCCCGTTTGCCGCGGATCGTGCGGGTGGCCCGGTGCAGGTTGGCGCGCAGCTGGTCGTCGGCGACCGCGCTTCGGGCGGCTGTCGGGAACGGCAGCGGGGTGCGGATGCGGCCCCCGCCGGTGGCCGGAACTCCGGCGGGGGCGGCGTGGTGGCTCACGCGTCGTCTCCCGTCATGGCGAGGATCTCGGCGTAGTGCATCGCCCGGACGCCGGAGCGGGCGCGCTCCAGGCCGCCGCCGATGTGGGCCAGGCACGAGTTGTCCGCCGCCGCGAGCACCGCCGCACCCGTCTCGCGTACCCGGGCGCACTTGTCGGCCAGCATCGCGGTGGACACCGCAGCGTTCTTCAGCGCGAAGGTGCCGCCGAAGCCGCAGCATTCGGTGGCGTCGTCGAGCTCGACGAGGCGGATCTGCCGGACGTGGCGCAACAGGGTGAGCGGTTTGTCGCCCAGCCGCAGCATCCGCAGGCCGTGGCAGGTCGGATGGTAGGTGACCGGCTGTGCGAACGCGGCGCCGACATCGGTGACGCCGAGGACGTCCACCAGCAGCTCGGACAGTTCGTAGGTGCGGCCGGCGACGGAGGCCGCGGCCGGGTGCAGGCGTGGGTACTGCTCGCGGATCATGGCGGTGCACGAGGCGGACGGCGCGACGACGGCGTCGTAGCCGTCGAAGGTGTCGGCGAAGCCGCGGACCATCGGCACCGCCTCGTCGCGGTACCCGGTGTTGGCGTGCAGCTGACCGCAGCAGGTCTGCGTGACGGGGAACTCGACGGTGTGACCGAGCCGCCGCAGGATGCGGGTGACCGCGATGCCGGTCTGCGGATAGGCGAGGTCGTTGACGCAGGTGATGAAGAGGGCGATGCGCACGGCGGGTCCTCGGGACGTTCGGGGGGTGGTCAGGGCGCGCTGCCAGCGCCCGACGCCGGCAGCCGGTGGAACGCGGGCAGGTGGCGCTCGCGGGCCGAGGTCAGGTGGGCCCGCATCGCCTCGGTGGCGCCCTCGGGGTCGCCAGCGGCGATGGCGGCGGCGATGCGCTGGTGCTCGGCGGCCGTCTCCGACGCGGTCGCGGCGGGGAAGTAGAGGCGGTGCAGATGCAGGTGCGCGTGCAGGCGGGTGATCGCGTCGCGCAGCAGGGGACTGCCGGCAGCCTCCGCGACGAGGTCGTGGAACCGTGCGTCGAGGGCGGTGAAGGCGGCGTGGCGGCGGTAGTCCTCGCCCGCCTCCACGCCGACCGTCGCCCCGGCCTCCGTGCCGATCCGCTCGCGGTCCGCGGCGGCCGCGTGCACCGCCGCGCGGCCGGCCGCCGCGCCCTCGAGCAGGATGCGCATGTCGAACAGATCGTCGAACTCGGCCCTGCTCAACAGCGGGGTCGTGGTGTATCCGGACAGCGGCCGCTTGCGGACCAGCCCGTCGGACTCGAGGCGGGCCAGGGCCTCCCGGACGGGGGTGGGGGAGACGTCGAGCTGCCGGGCGAGCACGTCGATGGTCACCCGCTCGCCCGGAGGCAGCGTGTGGTCCATGATCAGCCCCTTGACAGCCTCGTAGACGTCCTCGGAGAGGGTGAGCCGCCGGGCGGGGCGGATGCGGCCTCCGGTCTGGTGCGTCATCGCTTCCTCGCGCCCCCTTGACTGGCTCGGTTCGGACAGAGTAGACACACTATCCGAGCAATATCCTATAGGAAATAGCATCGCGGGGAGGTCGGCGCGTGAAGGCAACCGAGAAGGTTCCCCTGGGGCGCACCGGCCTGACGGTGACCCGGTTGGGGCTCGGGCTGGCGCCGATCGGCGGGCTGTTCACCGCCGTCGGCGACGACGTCGCCCGGGCCACCGTGGAGGCGGCCTGGGACCTCGGACTGCGCTACTTCGACACCGCCCCGCTGTACGGGTGCGGGCTGTCGGAGCGCCGGGCCGGGGCGGTGCTCGCCGGCCGACCGCGCGACGAGTTCACCCTCTCCACCAAGGTCGGTCGCCTGCTCGTGCCCGACGGCCGCGACCGGCAGGAGTTCTGGGCCGAGTCGACCGACCTCGCCCCGGTCTTCGACTTCTCCGCCGCCGGGGTCCGCCGCTCCCACGCCGAGAGCCTGGAACGGCTGGGACTCGGCCGGATCGACATCGCGCACCTCCACGACCCGGACGACCACCTCGCCGAGGCGATGACCGGCGCCTACCCGGCTCTCGCCGAGCTGCGCGCCGCCGGTGAGATCGGTGCGGTCAGCGCCGGCATGAATCAGGCTGCTGGCCTCGTCACGCTGGTCCGGGATGGCGACTTCGACTGCGTCATGCTCGCCGGTCGGTACACGCTTCTCGACCAGTCCGGCCTGGCGGAGCTGCTGCCGCTGTGCGCGCGGCGGGGCGTCGGCGTCCTCGCCGCGGGCGTCTACAACTCCGGTCTCCTGGCCGACCCGCGCCCGGGCGCTCACTACGACTACGCCCCGGCCGACGACACCGTCCTGGACCGGGCCGCCGCCATCCGGGCGGTGTGCGACCGGCACGGGGTGCCGCTGCGGGCCGCGGCCATCCAGTTCCCGCTCGGACACCCGGCCGTCACCAGCGTCGTGATCGGCGCCCGCGACCCGGGGCAGGTCGCCGACAACGTCGCGATGTTCCAGTGGGACGTCCCGGGTGCGCTGTGGGCCGACCTGAAGGCCGAGGGACTGCTGGCAGAGGAGGTGCCGACACCGTGATCGTCGATGCCCACCACCATGTGTGGACCGCCGACTACCCCTGGCTCGCGGCACCCGGGCTGGAGCCGCTGCGCCGCGACTACACCCTCGGCGACCTGACGCCCAGCCTGGCCGAGGCGGGCGTGACGGCGACCGTCCTGGTCGAGGCGGGCCGCTGCGACAGCGCCGAGACCGCCGAGTTCCTGGCCCTCGCCGCCGGCACGCCGCGGATCGCCGGCGTCGTCGGTTGGGCGTCCCTGACCGACCCCGACCTCACCGCCACCCTGACCGGCTACCGCGCCCTGCCGGGCGGCGCAAAACTCGTCGGCGTCCGCGACCAGGTGCAGGCGGTCACCGACCCGGACCATCTGGCCCGCCGCGACGTCCGGGCCGCCCTCGCCGCCGTCGGCGCCGCCGGACTGACCGTCGACCTCATCGTCCACACCGGACAACTGCCGGCCTGCGCCGAGGCGGCCAGGGCCACCCCGGGCACCACCTTCGTCCTGGACCACCTCGGCAAGCCACCGATCGCCGCGGGCGCCCACGCCCGCTGGCGGGCGGCCATCGCCCCGCTGGCCGCCTGCCACAACGTCGCCGCCAAGCTGTCCGGCCTGCTCACCGAGACCGGGCCCGGGTCCGGCCCGGACACCATCCGGCCCTACGTCGACACCGCGCTGGAGCTCTTCGGCCCCGAGCGGCTGATGCTCGGCTCCGACTGGCCGGTGTGCGAGCTGGTCACCACGTACGCGGGTGCCCTGGCGGCGCTCGACGCCTGCCTGGCGGAGCTGTCGCCGCGCGAGCGGTCGGCGGTCAGGGCCGGCACCGCGATTCGCACCTACGCACTGGAGGTTGGTTCGTGAGACTCATGCGCGTCGGGCCGGTGGGTCAGGAACGGCCCGTACGGTACGACGACGGTCATTACGTCGACCTGTCGCCGCTGACGGCCGACATCGACGCGACCTTTCTCGCCGGCGACGGACTGCGGCGGGCCCGCGAAGCCACCGACCTTCCGGAGATCGACGTCACCGGCCAGCGGATCGGCCCCCCGATCGCTCGCCCCGGCGCGATCCTCTGCGTCGGACAGAACTACGCGGCCCACGCCGCGGAATCCGGCTCGGTGCCACCCGAGCTGCCGATCGTGTTCTACAAGGCCCCCAACACGGTGGTCGGCCCGTACGACGACGTGCTGATTCCACGGGGGTCGACGAAGACCGACTGGGAGGTCGAACTGGCCGTGGTGATCGGCCGTCGGGCCCGCTACCTGTCCTCGCCCGACGAGGCGCTGGCCCACGTCGCCGGTTACGTGCTCTCCAACGACGTCTCCGAACGCGACTTCCAGCTCACCGCCTCGGGCGGGCAGTGGTCCAAGGGCAAGTCGTGCGAGACCTTCCAGCCGCTCGGACCCTGGCTGGTCACCACCGACGAGGTGCCCGACCCGCAGGCGTTGCGCCTGCGTTCCTGGGTCAACGGCGAGCCCCGCCAGGACTCCACCACCAAAGACATGATCTTCGACATCGCGTACCTGGTCTGGCACCTGTCCCAGTACACCGTGCTCGACCCGGGGGACGTGATCAACACCGGAACGCCGCAGGGGGTGGCACTGTCCGGCCGGTTCCCGTACCTGTCGCCCGGGGATGTCATGGAGGTCGAGATCGGCGGTCTGGGCCGGCAGCGCAGCACGATGAGGAGCGCCTGATGGCCCGGATCACCCGCGTCGACACGTACGACGTCCGGTTCCCCACCTCACGGGAGCTCCACGGATCCGACGCGATGAACCCCGATCCCGACTACTCGGCGGCGTACCTGGTGCTGCGCACCGACGACGGCCCGGACGGCCACGGCTTCACCTTCACCATCGGCCGCGGCAACGACATCTGCCGGACGGCGATCGACGCCCTCGTCCCGTTCGTGGTGGGCCTGGACCCGGACACCGTCGACCTGGGCGCGTTCGCCCGCTCCCTCACCCACGACTCGCAGTTGCGCTGGCTGGGCCCCGAGAAGGGAGTGGTGCACCTCGCCGCCGGCGCGGTCATCAACGCCATGTGGGACCTGGTCGCCAAGCGGGCCGGCAAGCCCGTCTGGCGGTACCTGGCCGAGCTCAGCCCCGAGCAGATCGTCGACCTGGTCGACTGGCGGTATCTGACCGACGCCCTGACCCCGGCGGAGGCCCTGCGGATGCTGCGCGCCGCCGAACCGGGCCGAGCCGGCCGCGCGGCGGTCCTGACCGAGCGCGGCTACCCCGCGTACACCACCTCGCCGGGCTGGCTCGGCTACGACGACGACAAGGTGGTACGGCTGGCCAAGCAGGCCGTCGCCGACGGGTTCACCCAGATCAAGCTCAAGGTGGGCGCCGACCGGGCCGACGACCTCCGACGGCTCCGGGCGGCCCGGGCGGCGGTCGGGCCGGACATCCGCATCGCCGTGGACGCCAACCAGCGATGGGACGTGCCCGACGCGATCGCGTGGATGCGCGACCTGGCGCCCTACGACCCCTGGTGGATCGAGGAGCCCACGAGCCCCGACGACGTGCTCGGGCACGCCGCGATCCGGGCCGCGCTCGCCACCGCCGCGCCGTCGGGCGGGGCCATCCGGGTGGCCACCGGCGAGCACGTGCAGAACCGGGTGGTGTTCAAGCAACTGCTCCAGGCCGGGGCGGTGGACGTGGTGCAGATCGACGCCGCCCGGGTGGGCGGGGTGAACGAGAACGTGGCGATCCTGCTGCTGGCCGCGAAGTACGGCGTACCGGTCTGCCCGCACGCCGGGGGAGTCGGCCTGTGTGAACTGGTGCAGCACCTCTCGATGTTCGACTTCGTGGCCGTCTCCGGCAGCACCGACGACCGGGTCATCGAGCACGTCGGTCACCTGCACGAGCACTTCCGCACCCCGGTGGTGGTGCGCGCCGGCCACTACCACGCGCCGACCGCACCCGGCTTCTCCGCCGAGATGCACGCCGACAGCCTCGCCCGGTACGCCTACCCGGACGGACCCGCGTGGGCCTGATCGACCTCGCCACTGGCCGGCCGGCGGTCCGACCGCCCGGCGCGGACACCCTGCCGGACCACCACCTCGACCGGCTGGACCGTGACCGCCTCACCGCGGCGGTGCAGCGGCTCCGACGACTGCTCAGATGAGAAGGAGACGTTCATGACATGTGACGGACTGGTCGCCGTGGTGACCGGGGGTGGTTCGGGGATCGGCCGCGCCTGCACCGATGCGCTGCTCGCCGCGAGGGCCCGGGTGGTCGTGCTGGACCTGGACCCGTCAGGTGCGCCGTCCGGACCGGCGGTCCGCGCCGTGCGGGCCGACGTGGCGGACCGCGCCTCCCTGGCGGCCGGCATCGCCGCCGCAGTGGACGCCTTCGGCCGGCTGGACATCCTCGTCAACAACGCCGGCATCTCGGCGGTCGGCGCCGTCGAGGACAACGACGACGCCCAGTGGGCCCGCGTGCTGGACGTGAACGTCGCCGGTGTGGCCCGCACCAGCGCAGTCGCGCTGCCCCACCTTCGCCGGTCACCGGCGGCGGCCATCGTCAACGTGTCCTCCATCGCGGCGACCGCCGGCCTACCCCGCCGGGCGCTGTACTCCGCGTCCAAGGGCGCCGTGCACGCCCTCACCCTGGCCATGGCCGCAGATCTGATCGGCGACGGCGTACGGGTGAACGGCGTGGCGCCCGGCACGGTGGACACCCCCTGGGTCACCCGGCTGCTCGCCGGCGCCGACGACCCGGCCGCGGAGCGGCGGCTGCTCGCCGCGCGTCAGCCGACCGGCCGCCTGGTCAGCGCCGCGGAGGTCGCGGCGGCAGTGGTGTACCTCGCCTCACCCGCCGCAGGAGCTGTCACCGGGACCTCTCTCGCCGTCGACGGCGGCATGGCCGGTCTGCGGCTCCCGGCACGGCACAGCTGAGCGGCCGGCGCCGGCGATCGAGGGCTCAGGCCGCCAACAGGTCGCGCAGCCAGCGCAGTTGGATCGGTGGCTGGAACGTCGCCCCGCCCTCGTGCCCGTTGTACGGCCAGATCTGCAGCTCCTTCGGGCCGGCGTAGTGGTTGTACGCGGCGAACACCGTGGACGGTGGACATACGTCGTCCATCAGCGCGACCGAGTAGAGCGCCGGTGCGGTGGCCCGCGCCGCGAAGTGCACGCCGTCGAAGTAGCTCAGCGTATGGAAGACCTGCTCGATCCGGTCGCGGTTCGTCGCGCAGAAGTCGGCCAGCTCCTGGTACGGGTGCGTGTCGGTGATCTCGGTGGCCCGCCGGACGTGGGTCAGGAACGGCAGGTCGATGAGCGCGCCTCGTATCCGGGAGTGCAGGCCGGCCACCGCCTGCGCGATCCCGCCGCCCTGGCTGGCACCGGCGACGATGATCCGGCTGTCGTCCACCTCCGGATGGCTGGCCGCCGCGTCCACCGCCCGCACCGCGTCGGTGAACAACCGGCGGTAGTAGTACTGCTCGGGGTCCAGCACGCCGCGGGTCAGCACGCCGCCGTGCTGCGGCGAGTCGCTGCCCGGCAGATCCACGGTGTCGCCGTCGCCCTGGCCGCGGGAGTCCATGACGAACACCGCGTACCCGGCCGCCGGCCACAGCAGCCACTCGTGGGGCCGGCCCCGGCCGGCGCCGTAGCCGATGAACTGCACGACGCACGGCAGTGGCCCGGCCACGTCCGCCGGGGTGAGGAACCAGCCGGCTACCCGCTGCCCGCCGGAGCCGCTGAACCGTACGTCGTGGATGGCCACCCGGGGTAGCAGGGCGTCGTACGGGGTGAACTCCGTCGCCAGGTCGTGCTCGGCCGCTGCGGAGAGCGTGGCGTGCCAGAACGCCGCGAAGTCGTCCGGCTCGGCGCGTTGCGGGCGGTAGGCGCGCAGCTCGGCGAGGGGCAGGTCGAACAGGGCCACGGGGATTGCCTTTCTTGCTGCTCGCTGCCGGTACGTCCGCTCGGCAACCTGCACCGCCCTGGTCAGCCCGGCGCGGCTCCGGAATGGACGTGCCGCACGGTGTCGTCCCCGGTGAGCGCGCGTGACGGGCTGGCTGAGCGTAGGACTCGTGCTGAACCGAAATCAATACTTGACGAAGTTAATTAATGAACCTAGGTTTCGGCTATGTTTCCCGAGAGCGGCGTGGCCTCGCTCGCCGTCGCCCCGGCGGCAACGGCGGTGTTCACCGCCGTACTGACCGAAGGTCCATTGAGCCGGGTCAGTCTCGCGCGCCGGCTCGGGCTGTCCTCCGCCGCCGTCACCAAGGCCGCGCGCCCGCTCATCGACACGGGTTACCTGCATGAGCTGGCCGCGACCGAACGCACCGGTCCGGGCGCCGGACGCCCGGCCAGTCCACTGGCCGTACGCGCGGACCGCGAGTTCTTCGTCGGGGTGAAGATCACCGCCGATGAACTCATCGGCGTCGTCTGCGACCTCCGTGCGACGGTACGGGCCACGGCCCGCCGGCCGCTGACCGCCCCCGACGTCGAGGCCGTCCTCACCGACCTCGGCCAGCTCGTCGACGGGCTGCTCGACGGCCCCGGCGACTACCGGGTCCGCACCCGCCGGCTGGGACTCGCCATCTCCGGCGACGTGGATCGCACCACCGGGCTGGTCCGGTACTCGCCGTTCCTGCGGTGGCGCAACGTCCCGCTCGGCCAACGCGCGGCCCGGATCACCGGGCTCGCCGCCACGGTGGAGAACGACGTGAAGGCGCTCACCGCCGCGGAGCACTGGTTCGGCGAGGGGGTGGGCGCCGAGTCCTTCGCCCTCGTCACCGTTGGCACGGGCATCGGCTGCGGCCTGGTCGTCCACGGCCGGCTGGTCTCCGGCTCGCACGGCGTCGCCGGCGAGATCGGTCACCTCGCCGTCGACGCCAACGGCCCCAGTTGCCACTGCGGTGGTCGCGGCTGCGTGGAGGCCATCGCCGGCACCCAGGCCATCGTCCGGCAGGCCCGGGAACGCACCGGTCGGCCCGAACTCACCATTGACGCCGCGGTGGCCCTGGCCCGCGCCGGTGACGAGCGGGTCGGTGCCGTCTTCGCCCGTGCCGGCAGCGCCATCGGCTCCGGCATCGCGGCCGTGGCGAACCTGGTCGGCCCCGCCCGGATCGTCGTGTCCGGCGAGGGGCTGGCCGCCTACGACCTGTTCGAGGCGCACATCCGCACCGGCTTCGAGCGCCAGGCGTTCGGTGCCGCCGCCCAGTGCCCGCTCTCCATCCGCCCGCTGCCCTTCGAGGAGTGGGCGCGCGGAGCGGCTGCCGTGAGCATCCAGTCGCTCGTCGTTCCCTGAACCATCGGCGTCAATCCGGCCCCCGGCCGGCCATATCGCAACAGGCACCACCCTCGGCCCCCCACAACCAGGAGGTGTGACTGTGAAGTCACCGTTACGCACCACCGCGCAGCGAGTCGAACCGCCCATCCGGCGCGAGAGCCGGGTCCGCACCGGCGTGGCGCTCGCCGCCACCCTCGCGGTGGCCATCGGCGCGGGCGCGATCCCGGCGCAGGCTGCCGCACCCGGCGCGAAGACGCGGGCCGCCGCACCCGGTCCGAAGCCGAGCCCAGCGCCGAACAGCGCGGGGGCCGGCGCCACCACGAAGGACCCGTCGCCCGCCGACCGGGCGGCCGCGCAGAAGGCGGCCGCCGAGGCGGCGGAGCAGGGCGTCGCGGCCCGCCCCTACCTGGGGTGGAGCAGTTGGAGCCTGCAGGCCACCAAATACCCGGGGGTCAACCCGAACGGCCCCGCGAGCTGGCTGAACGAGGCCAACGTCCTCCAGCAGGCCGACGTGCTCGCCACGAAGCTCAAGCCCTACGGCTACGAGTACGTCAACATCGACGCCGGCTGGTCCACCAACTACCAATGGGAGATCAACTCCGACGGGTACGGGCGCGAGATCGCCTCGCCCGAACGGTTCCCGCACGGCATGAAGTACGTCGCCGACGCCGTCCACGCCAAGGGCCTCAAAGCCGGCATCTACCTCACCGTCGGGCTGAACAAGCCCCTGTATGGCGGCGGCACGGTGCCGATCTGGAACGCTCCCGGCTGCACCACCGCCGACATCGTCTACCCGGACCTGCGGACGACCAACGGCTGGGACGGGGCGTACAAGATCGATTTCTCGAAGCCCTGCGCGCAGAAGTATGTCGACTCGCAGGCACAGCTGATCGCCGACTGGGGCTATGACTTCCTCAAGTTCGACGGCGTCGGGCCGGGCTCGTTCCGCAGCGGCGACAACTACAACAACGTCGCGGACGTCGCCGCCTGGCATGCGGCCATCGCCAGGACCGGACGCCCGATCGAGTTTCTCCTGTCCTGGTCGCTCGATCGCAACCACGCCGCCGACTGGAAGCGGTACTCCAACGGCTGGCGGATCGACACCGACGTGGAGTGCTACTGCGACACGCTGGTGACCTGGAACAACTCCGTGAAGGTCCGGTGGGACAACGTACCCGGCTGGACGCCCTGGGCTGGCCCCGGCGGCTGGAACAACCTCGACTCCCTCAATGTCGGCAACGGCGAGATGGACGGCCTCACCGAGGACGAGCGGCAGAGCTACATGACGCTGTGGGCCATCTCGGCGGCCCCGCTCTACATCGGGGACGACCTCACCAAGCTCGACGCGTACGGCCTCTCCCTGCTCACCAACCGCGAGGTGATCGCGATCGACCAGCAGGGCATCCCGGCCCGGCCGGTTACCCCGACCGGCCCCGCGCAGGTCTGGGGAATGAAGAACGCCGACAACTCGTACACCGTCGCGCTGTTCAACATGGGCAGCCTCCCGGCCCAGGTCACCGCCAACTGGAGCAGCTTCGGCTTCGGCGGCACCGCCACCGTCCGTGACGTGTGGCGGAGCGAAGAACTGGGCGTGCACAACGGCGCGATCTCGGCGACCCTACCGTCGCACGGTTCCCGGCTGTTCAAGGTCACCCCGACGGGTGTTGCCCCCAAGGTGGCCAGCTACGAGGCGGAGGCCAGCACGAACACCCTCGTGCGGGGCGCCTCGGTCGGCGGCTGCGCCAACTGCTCCGGCGGCGCGAAGGTCGGCAACCTCTACAACGGCGGCGCCCTGCGCATCAACGGCGTCACCGTGCCGAAGACGGGCACCTACCAGGTGAACATCCGCTACACCACGAACGACCCGCGCTCGGCGACCGTCTCGGCCAACGGCCAGAATGCCGTCACCCTGGCCTTCCCGCCCAGCGGTGGTTGGGACATCCCGGCTACCCTGACCGTAGCGATGCAGTTGCGTGCCGGCGCCAACACGATCGAGATCGACAGCACGACGCCGGTCTACTCACCGGACATCGACAAGATCGAGGTGCCGCTGACCGTACGGTAGGCACGGCTCGTCGTGGGGCCGGAGTGGCACTGCCGCCCCGGCCCCACACCATCCGGACGCCACGCTCTGTGACCGTAGCCATACGGGTAATGCTTGGTCGATCAGCCAACCTACGGCTAATTTTGCTTCGTCAAGCAAGTAAAGCCGAGGGTCGACGTGGGCTGGGCTCCGGCAGTCCTGCGAGCGGGATCTCCGTACCGCCGGACCCGTGGCTTCCGTACCGTTCCGCACATCCAGATGCCCACCGCGCCCCGTGTCGATCAGGAGTCGGACATGATTTTCGGGCCAGTTCGTCGCAGCTACCGCGATGAGCAACAATGTCGATCGGCCCGGCGGCGGATCCGGGAGACCCTCGCGGTCCGCCGGGCCGCCGCAGCGGTCGGGCAGCAGAGCGTCGAACTACCCGACGAGGCGAAGTCGGCCGCATGACAAGGCACGACCGCCGGTGGAGGCGATGAGCCACGTCGTGTCGGGGGTGCCGGCGGTGAGCACGCGCGACCAGGCGTGGCAGTATCTCATCGGATATGCCGGTTACGCGGCCGGTACCCGACTCGCACCGTCCGTCCGCTCCACGTGACCCCGCCAGTTCCCGGGCCGGGCCCGGGGCGTCAGGCTGCCGGCGCCGGACCGGTCGAGCGGGCCGGCGGGCCGAACAGCGGCAGCAGCCGGTCCGCGTCGAGGTAGGTGGTGATGCCCCGCACCCGGTCGCCGGTCAGGTCCAGGATGACCAGCCCGAAGGGCCGGTGGACGCCGTCGGGCCCCGGTCGGGTCTGCCAGTACGCCGGCGCGCCGTTCGCCGCGGTGGGCACCAGCCGCGCGCCCGCGCACGACGCCGCCGGATCGGACAGCGCCTGCGCGATCGCGTCCCGGCCGCGCAGCCACCAGCGAAACGGCGGCATCGACATGGTCGCGTCGGCGTGCAGCAGCGCCACCAGGGCTGGTACGTCGTGGCGTTCGAACGCGGCGCAGTACCGGGTCAGCAGCTCGCGCTGGGCCGCGTCGGCGGGCCGGACCCGCTCCCCGGGGTCCGGGGCGACCGTGCGCAGGGTGGACCGGGCCCGCTGGAGCGCGCTGTTCACCGACGCGACGCTCGCCTCCAGCAGGTGCGCCACCTCGTCGGCCCGCCAGCAGAGCACGTCGCGCAGGATCAGCACGGCCCGCTGGCGGGGCGGCAGGTGTTGCAGGGCGGCCACGAACGCCAGCCGGATGCTCTCCCGCCGCAGCGCGTGCTCCGCCGGGTCGCCGTACCCGGGCAGCACCCGGTCGTCCGGGACCGGCTGGATCCACACGTGCTCCGGCGCCGGGGCCCCGAGCGCCGCACCGGCCTCGGCGGCCGGGCCGAGGTCCATCGCCCGGGCCCGGCGTTGCGCGCCGCGCAGCATGTCCAGGCAGACGTTCGTCGCGATCCGGTAGGCCCAGGTCCGCAGCGACCCGCGGGCCGGGTCGTAGCGGTCGGCGGCCCGCCAGATGCGGGTCAACGTCTCCTGCACGGCGTCCTCGGCCTCGAAGCCGGAGCCGAGCATCCGGTAGCAGAAGCCGGTCAGCTCGGTGCGCAGCAGCTCGACCGGGACGTCCTCGGCGACCGCTTCCTCCCGCACCCGGCGACCATACGCCCACCGACCGATGAGTTTCGCGGGTCCGGCCCGTATCAGCTGTGAGGGCCCCGGCGAAGGGTGCCCCGCACTGGACGGGAGGAATCCGGATGACCGACGACGAAGTCCGCGCCGCGGTGGTGGCGGAACGGGCGGAACTGGTCGACCTGCTGGCGGCGCTGCCCGCCGACCGGTGGGACGCGCCGACGCTGTGCGAGGGGTGGCGGGTGCGGGAGGTCGTCGCACACACCACGATGCCGTTCCGGACCTCGCTCGGGCGGACCGTGATGGAGTTGGCCAGGGCGCGCGGGAACGTCAACCGGATGGCCGACCGCACGGCCCGCCGCGACGCCGCCGCGTTGTCGCCCGCGCAGTTGCTCGCGGCGCTGCGGGACAACGTCGAGCACCGGTGGACGCCGCCGGGCGGGGGCGTGCGCGGGGCGCTCTCGCACGACGTCATCCACGGCCTGGACATCACCGTCGGCCTCGGGCTGGACCGCCGCGTCCCGCCGGACCGGATCGCCATGGTGCTGACCGGGATGTCGCCACGCAACGTGGCGTTCTTCGGCACCGACCTGACCGGCGTCCAGCTCCAAGCGACCGACCTCGACTGGTGCCACGGCGAGGGTCCACCCGTGCGCGGGCTCGCCCAGGATCTGCTGCTGGTGGTCTGCGGGCGCCGGCTCCCGTCCGGCCGGCTCGACGGCCCGGCGGCGACCCGGTTCAGCCGGCGGGACCCGTAGCGGGCAGCGACCTCGCCCCGGGCGCCGTGGTGGGGCCCCGCCCCGGCGCGTCCGGGGCCGGCGGTATCCCGTCGTCCACCGCGTCCGGCCGTGGCCGACAATGGTGCGATGGACGATCGGGCGCTGGTGCGGCTGAGCAAGCGGATGTCACTGGCACTGCGCCACCAGCCCGGGAAGTTCGGCCTGGCCCCGGACCGGGCCGGTTGGGTCATCGTGGACGACCTGCTCGCCGCCCTGCGGATCGACCGCGCCGACCTCGACGCCGTCGTGGCCGGTAACGACAAGCAGCGCTTCGCCGTCGAGCGGGGCGCCGACGGGGTGGACCGGATCCGGGCCAGCCAGGGGCACTCCATCCCGGTCGACCTCCAGTTGGCGCCCACCGCGCCGCCGGAGCGCCTCTACCACGGCACCGGCGCGGCCGCGCTCGACTCGATCCGGGCCACCGGCCTGCACCGGGGTGGGCGGCACCACGTACACCTCTCGCCGGACGTGGCGACGGCCCGGCGGGTCGGTGCCCGCCGCAGCGGGGCGGTGGTGGTGCTCACCGTCGACGCGGCGGCGATGACCCGCGACGGGCACGTCTTCTACCGCAGCGCGAACGGGGTGTGGCTGACCGACGCGGTGCCGTCGGCCTACCTCGTCGCCTGACGGCGCGTTCCGCGCCCGATCCGCCGCTACGCCGACCGCGCCGGATTACCCTCGGACCACGACCGGAGGGAGCGGCATGAGTGGTCAGACCAGCCCCGGCACGATGCCGGCCGCCTTCTTCGGCCACGGCAACCCGATGAACGCCCTGGCGGTCAACCGGTACACCTCGGCCTGGCGGGCGTTCGGGCGGGCGGTGCCGCGCCCCCGGGCGATCCTGGTGATCTCGGCGCACTGGTACATCGGCGCGACGGCCGTCACCGCGATGCCCCGGCCGCGCACGATCCACGACTTCTACGGCTTCCCCCCGCAGCTCTTCGACGTCGAGTACCCGGCGCCGGGCCTGCCCGAGCTGGCCGAGGAGGTCAGTGACCTGGTGCATCCCACCTGGGTGGGCGCCGACGTGGACTCGTGGGGCATCGACCACGGCACCTGGTCGGTGCTGACCCACGCCTTCCCGGCGGCGGACATCCCGGTGGTGCAGCTGAGCATCAACGCGTTCAAGGGGCTGGACTATCACCTGGGGCTGGGCGCCCAGCTCGCGCCGCTGCGCGAGCGCGGGGTGCTCATCGTGGCCAGCGGCAACGTGGTGCACAACCTGGGCGGGGTGGATCCGCAGCGGGTCGACCAGGGCTTCGACTGGGCGCGGCGCTTCGACGACGCGGCCCGCGAGGTGATGCGAAACGAGCCCAGCGAGGCGGCCCGGCTGGACGCCCACCGCGACTTCGGGTCGGCGGTGCCGACGCCGGACCACTTCATCCCGCTGCTCTATCTCGCCGGCATCGCCGGTGCGACCAGAACCCGGCCCGAGGTGCTGGTGGACGGGTACGCGTACGGGTCGCTGTCGATGACCGCGTACACGCTGGGGTTGGCCTGCCCGGGTGGCGACCAGCCGGCGGGTTCGCCGTCGCTGCCGGCCGACGTGCCGGCCGACTCGGCGAACATCTGACCTGGCCCGGCGTCAGCCCCGCGCCGCGTTCCCGGTTCGCGCGGACTCCGCCGGGGCGCGCACGCCGTCGACGAACAGCGCGACGAGCTGGTGGCCGACCTCGGTGAAGGTCAGCGGCCCGTCCGGGTGGAACCAGGTGTGGATGTTGCCCAGGGCGCTGAGGAACGTGTGGGTGACCACGGTGGCGGAGACGTCGGTGCGGACCACGCCGGCCAACTGGGCCTCGTGCACGAGGTCGCGGAACAGGTCGTGGTAGCGCCGGCGCTCCCGGCGGGTCGCCTCGGCGTGCTCGTCGTCGAGCAGGTGCGCCGAGCGGGCCCAGACGGTCAGCTCGGCCAGGTGTTCGGCGGTGTGCTCGACCACGTCGAGGCCCGCGGCGCGCAGCCGCTCCCCGACCGGCCCGTCGCCGGCCGCGATCTCGGCCAGCCGCCGGGTCTGCTCGGCGAGCAGTTCCCGGTAGATGCTGGTCAGCAGCTCGGACTTCGACCCGAACCAGTGGTACAGCGCCCCCTTGGTCACCTCCGCCGCCGCCACGATCTCCTGGACGCTCGTCGCCTCGTAGCCGCGCCGGGCGAACAGCTCGGTGGCGGCCGCGACGATGCTCTGCCGGGCCGACCCGCGGGGCGCCCGCCGCCGCTCGGGGCTGACGGCCGCCTCGATCGCCACGGTCACCGCGACTCCAGCTGGCGGCGGATCTCCCGGCGGGCCACGTCGCGTACGTGCACCTCGTCGGGGCCGTCGGCGATGCGCAGGGTACGGGCGCCCGCGTACATCGCCGCCAGCGGGAAGTCGTCGGAGACGCCGGCCCCGCCGTGCACCTGGATGGCCCGGTCGAGCACCTCCAGCGCGACCCGGGGCGCGATCACCTTGATCGCGGCGATCTCGGTGCGGGCGGCCTTGGCGCCGTACCGGTCGATCATCCAGGCCGCCTTGAGGGTGAGCAGCCGCGCCTGCTCGATCGCCATCCGCGACTCGGCGATCTGCTGCTGCACCACGCCCTGGCGGGCCAGCTCCTGACCGAAGGCGACCCGGGTGGTGGCGCGGCGGACCAGCAGGCTCAGCGCCCGCTCGGCCAGGCCGATGGCGCGCATGCAGTGGTGGATGCGGCCGGGGCCGAGCCGGGCCTGGGCGAGGGCGAAGCCGCCGCCCTCCTCGCCGAGCAGGTGCGACGCCGGGACTCGGACGTCGGTGAAGACGACCTCGCCGTGGCCGTGCTGGTCGTGGTAGCCGAAGACGGGCAGCGAGCGCACCACCTCGACGCCGGGGGTGTCCACCGGGACCAGGATCATCGACTGCTGCCGGTGGGTGTCGGCCGACGGGTCGGTCTTGCCCATCACGATCATGACGGCACAGCGCGGGTCGGCGATGCCGGTGGTCCACCACTTGCGGCCGTTGATGACGTACGAGTCGCCGTCGCGCTCGATGCGGGTGCGGACGTTGGTGGCGTCGCTGGAGGCCACATCCGGCTCGGTCATCGCGAAGGCCGACCGGATCTCGCCGTCGAGCAGCGGGCGCAGCCAGCGCTCCTGCTGCTCGTCCGTGCCGAACATGTGCAGGATCTCCATGTTGCCGGTGTCCGGGGCGGCGCAGTTGACGGCCTCCGGGGCGAGCTCGATGGAGCGGCCGGTCAGCTCCGCGAGGGGGGCGTACTCCAGGTTGGTCAGTCCGGAGATGTCGGGCAGGAACAGGTTCCACAGCCCCCGGCGGCGCGCCTCGGCCTTGAGTTCCTCGACGACCGCGGGCAGGTGGTGGCGGCGGCCGGCCTCGGTGAGCTCGGCACGCTGGGCCGCGTAGACCGGTTCGGCGGGGTAGACGTGGTCGTCCATGAACTCCTGGAGCCGCTTGAGGTACTCGGCGGACCGTGCGCTCGGTTCGAAGTCCATGGCTGTCTCCCCATTGACGGCTGTGTCGGCGGCTCGCTACCGTCGCCGGACGCCGAACATACCGGCTGGTCGGTATGGCGTCCAGAGCACCGTGACCGTGAGGAGCCCCAGGGTGAGCGTGATGGACCGGTTCCGCCTCGACGGGAAGGTCGCCGTCGTCACCGGCGCCTCCTCCGGCCTGGGGGTGTCGTTCGCCCGCGCGCTCGCCGAGGCCGGTGCCGACGTCGTGCTCGGCGCCCGCCGCGTCGAGCGCCTGCCGGAGACGGGCGCGCTGGTCGAGGCCGCCGGCCGGCGGTACGCGGCCCGCGCCACCGACGTCAGCCGGCCGGAGGACTGCCAGGCGCTGGTCGCCACCGCCATCGAGGCCTTCGGTCGGGTCGACGTGCTCGTCAACAACGCCGGGGTCGGCAGCGCCGTGCCCGCCTCCCGGGAGACCCCGGAGCAGTTCCGCTCGGTGGTCGACGTCAACCTGATGGGCAGCTACTGGATGGCCCAGGCGTTCGCCCGGGCGGCCACCGGCGGCGGCGCCATCGTCAACATCTCCAGCGTCATCGGCCTGCGCCCGGGCGGCATCCCGCAGGCCGCGTACGCCGCCAGCAAGGCCGGTGTCATCGGCCTGACCCGCGACCTGGCGGCACAGTGGACCGGCCGCAAGGGCATCCGGGTCAACTGCATCGCCCCCGGCTTCTTCGCCTCGGAGATGAGCGACCAGCTCGAGCCGGGCACCTTCGAGATGGTCAAGGCGCTCGCCCCGGCCGGGCGGCTCGGCGAGCACGAGGAGCTCGCCGCCACGCTGATCTGGCTGGCCAGCGACGCCTCGTCGTACGTGACCGGAGTGACCGTGCCGGTCGACGGCGGCCTCGTCATGCCTTGACGCCCGAGGGCGGAGGGCGTAGACCGGCTGCCACGTTGCTCGATGTTCCGCGACTCGCCGCACAGGAGGAGCACCGATGAGCTTCAACCTCGCGACCATCCTCCGGGAGCCCCGCCGGGCGCATCCCGACAAGCCGCTCTGCCACCTCGACGCCCTGACCTTCAGCTACCGGCAGGTGGACGAGATCTCCGGGCGGGTCGCCACCGCCCTGCTCGGGCTGGGCCTGCGCCGGGGCGACAAGGTGGCGGTGCAGCTGCCGAACGTGCCGCAGTTCCTCTTCGCCTACTTCGCCGTGCTCAAGGCGGGCCTGGTCATGGTGCCGCTCAACCCGCTGCTGCGCGCCGGCGAGGTCGCGTACCACCTGGCGGACTCCGACACCAAGGTCTTCATCACCTTCGAGCTGTTCGCGCAGGAGGCGGCCAAGGGGGCGGCCGAGGTCGACGGCGTGACGACGTACGTGGTCAACCTGCCGGGCAGTGACCGGCGACCCGACGGCACCCGGCACTTCGACGAGTTGTACGCGGCCGAGGACACCGGCGAGATCGTGCCGACGGACGCCGACGACACGGCCGTGCTGCTCTACACCAGCGGCACCACCGGCCGGCCCAAGGGCGCCGAGCTGACCCACTTCCAGCTCTACATGAACTGCACCGTCGGCGGCGACCTGTTCGGCTTCCGTGACGACGACATCGGCCTGGCCGTTCTGCCGCTGTTCCACGTCTTCGGTCTCTCCAGCGTGCTCAACGTGGCCGTGCGCTACGGCGGCACCATCGTGCTCGTGCCGCGCTTCGAGGTGGGGCCGGTGGTCGACGCCATCGAGCGGCACCGGTGCACGATCTTCTCCGGCGTACCCACCATGTACTTCGCCCTGTTGCAGGCCGACCTCACCGGTCGGGACCTCTCCTCGCTGCGGGTCGGCGTATCCGGTGGCGCGGCGATCCCCGGCGAGGTGATCCGGTCCTTCGAGGAGCGGTTCCCGGGCGTGGTGATCCTGGAGGGGTACGGGCTGTCGGAGACGGCCAGCACGACCACGTTCAACATCAGCGCCGAGCAGCGCAAGGTGCTCTCCATCGGCAAGCCGATCTGGGGCGTGGAGACCCGCATCGTCGACGACGCCGACCGGCCGCTGCCGCCCGGGCCGGAGCACGTCGGCGAGATCGTGGTCCGCGGCCACAACGTGATGAAGGGCTACTACAAGAACCCCGAGGCGACCGCCGAGGCGTTCCGTGGCGGCTGGTTCCACACCGGGGACCTGGCGTACGCCGACGCCGACGGCTACCTGTTCATCGTCGACCGCAAGAAAGACATGATCATCCGGGGTGGGTACAACGTCTACCCCCGGGAGGTCGAGGAGGTCCTGTACGCCCACCCGGCGGTCGTCGAGGCGGCGGTGCTCGGCCGCCCCGATGCCAAGCTGGGCGAGGAGGTCGTGGCGGTGCTCAGCGTCACGCCGGACGCCGAGGTGACGCCGGACGAGCTGGTGGCGTACTGCCGGGAGCGGCTCGCCGCGTACAAGTACCCGCGGCAGGTCCGCATCGTCGCCGAACTGCCGAAGGGCCCGACCGGCAAGCTCCTCAAGCGGGAACTGAAGCAGGACCTGCTGGAAACCCCTGCACAGCAAGTGCAATAGCTGCCGCCACCCGGCTCGGCAACGATCCGGGTCGACCGCATTGTCCTGGTACGACGCGACCAGATCACAGCGTCGTAACGAGCCATTGACGGTGTCCGTGCTAAAAGTACACTCCCGGTGTAATAACCCCCGATGCTTCGCCCGAGTCGCACCGCGCTTTCCCCCGTCGCCGCGTCCCGTAAGAGGTGAAGATGAGCCCACCACCCACCGACACTCCCGCCGGCGGCACCGACCTGGTCCTGCGCGACGTCGGCGTCCGGTTCGGCGGCCTGGTCGCGCTGGACGGCGTCTCCCTGCGGGTGCCGCCCGGCCGGATCGTCGGCGTGATCGGCCCGAACGGCGCCGGGAAGACCACCCTGTTCAACGTGGTCTGCGGCTTCGTCCCGCCGACCAGCGGCTCGCTCACCCTCGACGGCCGGCCGTTCCGGCCGCGTCCGCACCGACTCACCCGCCTCGGCATCGCCCGCACGTTGCAGGGCGTCGGCCTCTTCCCCGGCCTCACCGTCGTCGAGAACGTCATGGCCGGCGCCAGCCACGCCGCCCGGGCCGCCTTCACCACCGCCCTGTTCGGCCTGCCCCGCAGCGACCGCGACGAACGGCGGCTGCGCGAGGCGGCCCTCGACCTGCTCACCGAGCTGGGCGTCGCGCGGCACGCCGCGGCCGCGCCCGGCACCCTGCCGTACGCGGTGCGCAAGCGGGTCGCCCTCGCCCGCGCCCTGATCGCCCGACCCCGCCTGCTGCTGCTCGACGAGCCGGCCGGCGGGCTCGGCGCCGAGGACATCGGCGAGCTGGCCGAGCTGATCACCGCGCTGCCCGACCGGGCCGACGCCGCCTGCTCGATCATGCTCGTCGAGCACCACATGGACCTGGTCATGTCGGTCTGCCACGAGATCGTGGTGCTGGACTTCGGCAAGGTCATCGCCGCCGGCACCCCGGAGCAGGTCCGCGACGACCCGCTGGTGACCGAGGCCTACCTCGGCGCCGACGTCCCGGCCGGGGTCACCGGCACCGGCGCCGGTCCGGTGGTCGCGCCGTGAGCGCCATCCTGGCCGTCGACGGGCTCAGCTCCGGCTACGGACCGGTGCCGGTGCTGCGCGAGGTCACCTTCGAGGTGCCGACCGGGACCATCGCCGCCGTCCTGGGCGCCAACGGCGCCGGCAAGACCACCCTGCTGCGTACCCTGTCCGGCCTGCTGCGTCCCACCGCCGGCCAGGTCCGGTTCGACGGTGCGGACCTGCGCGGCGTCCGCGTCGAGGCGCTGGTGCGCCGCGGCCTGGCGCACGTGCCGGAGGGCCGCGGCATCGTCGCCGAGCTGACCGTCGAGGAGAACCTGCGCCTCGGCGGGCTGTGGCGCCGCGACCGCGCCGACGCCCGGCGCGCCCAGGACGAGGTGTACGAGCTGTTCGAGCCGCTGGCCCGGCGGCGACGGCACGCCGGGCACCAGCTCTCCGGCGGGGAGCGGCAGATGCTCGCCCTCGGCCGGGCGCTGATCGCCCGGCCCCGGCTGCTGCTGCTCGACGAGCCGTCGCTCGGCCTGGCACCCCGGGTCACCGCGCAGATCATGGCACTGCTGCGCCGGCTCTGCGACGACACCGGGCTGACCGTCCTGCTCGTCGAGCAGAACGTGCGCAGCGCCCTCTCCGTCGCCGACCAGGGCGTCGTCATGTCCCTGGGCCGCGTCGTCATGGCCACCCCGGCGGCACAGCTGCGCGAGGACGAGACGCTACGTCACGCGTACCTCGGGTTCTGACCACCCACCCGTAGGAAGGATCCGCGCTTGGACCGGTTCTTGTTCCTCACCTTCGACGGACTGTCCACCGGCGCCGTCTACGCGGCGTTCGCCCTCGCCCTGGTGCTCATCTGGCGGGCCGCCCGTCTGGTCAACTTCGCGCAGGGCGCGATGGCGGTGGCGACGGCCTACGTCGGCTACGCGGTCGCCTCGGCCACCGGTTCGTACTGGCTCGGCCTCGGCGCGGCCGTCCTCGCCGGCCTGGCGCTGGGTGCGCTCGTCGAGCGGGTGCTGATGCGCTTCGTCGGCCACGCCAATCCGCTCAACGACGTCATCGTCGCGCTCGGCCTGGTGCTGCTGATCCAGGCGGTGCTCGGCATGGTCTTCGGCAACGAGTACCGGCCGGCGGCCGCGCCGTTCGACACCGACGCCCTGTCGATCGGCGGGATCGCCGCGCTGTCCCCGTACGACCTGTGGGTCCTCGGCGCCGTCCTGGTGGTCGTGGTGCTGCTCGCGCTGCTGTTCACCCGTACGCCGATCGGCCTGCGGATGCGGGCCTCCGCCTTCGCTCCCGAGGTGTCCCGGCTGCTCGGGGTGAACGTCAACCGGATGCTCACGGTCGGCTGGGCGCTGGCCGCCGCCGTCGGCGCCCTCGCCGGCATGCTGGTCATCCCCACCGGGCTTGGGCTGCACCCGCACGCGATGGACCTGGTCTTCGTCGTCGCGTTCACCGCCGCCGTCGTCGGTGGCCTGGACAGCCCGGCCGGGGCGGTGGTCGGCGGCCTGCTGGTCGGCGTGATCCTGTCCTACGTCACCGGCTACCTCGGCCCGGACACCACGCCGCTGGCCGTCCTCGTCCTGCTGCTGGCGGTCCTGCTGGTCCGCCCCGGCGGGCTCTTCTCCAGCGCGAGAGCGAGGCACGTGTGACCACCACCCAGCCCGACGTGTCCACGGCCGAACCGCCACCCGGCCGGCCGTCATCGCTGCGCCGGCTGCTTCCCGGGCCGCCGGACGCCACGAAGGCGGGCGGCTCGACGCTGCTGCGCCACCTGGTCCCGGTCGTGCTCGCCGGCACGCTCGTCGTGCTGCTGACCAACCAGTTGCCGCCGTACCAGAACCTCCAGGTGGCCCGGGTCTGCGCGTTCCTCTGCGTCACGGCCGGCTACACCGTCCTGGTCGGCCTCAACGGCCAGCTCTCGCTCGGGCACGGTGCCCTGATGGCGACCGGCGCGTACACCGTCGCGCTGGTCCAGCGGGCCTTCGAGGCGCGCACGGTGCAGGGCCGGTGGATCCTGCCGCTGTCCCTGCTGGCCGCGGTCGCGGTGACCGCGGCGGCCGGGCTGGTCATCGGGCTGGCCGCCGCCCGGCTGCGCGGGCCGTACCTGGCCGGCGTGACCCTCACCGTCGCCACCCTGGTTCCGGCGATCGCCACGATCTTCACCGGCGTCTTCAACGGCGAGCAGGGGCTGCGCTTCCCGGCGGAGACGCCGCCGGCGTTCCTCGGCGCGTACTTCCAGCCGGAACGGTGGCTGGCCTGGATCGCGCTGCTCGCCGCGCTCACCACCATGCTGCTCATGGCGAACCTGGTGCGCAGCCGGTTCGGCCGGTCGCTGCGCGCGGTCCGCGACGACGAGGTGGCCGCCCGGCTCGCCGGCATCCACGTCGCCCGCAACCAGGTGCTCGCCTTCGTGGTGAGCGCCGCCTGCGCCGGCCTGGGCGGGGGCGTGTACGCGGTGCTGACCGCCACCGTGGCCCCCGGCAAGTTCTCCCTCGACCTGTCGCTGTTCCTGCTGATGGCCATCGTGATCGGTGGGCTGGGCAGCCTCGCCGGCGCGGTCTGGGGAGCGGTCCTGCTGGTGGCCCTGCAGGACCTGCCGAGCCTCGTCACCGACACCTTCACGCTGCCGGCGGGCCTCGCCCAGCGGCTGGAGGGCAACCTGGCGCTCGCCGTGTTCGGCCTGATCCTCATCGTCGTCATGCTCGCGGCCCCGGGCGGCCTCCAGGGCGCCACCCGCACGCTCACCGCACGCCTCCGGCCGGGCCGCCGGACCCCGCACCCCTGACTCACCCGGTTCCACCCACCCCGTCTCGCACCCGCACCGGAATGGAGAACCAATGCATCTCAACACCCGCCGCGTACTCGCGGCCGCTGCCGGCCTCGCGCTGCTGGTCGGCGCGTCGGCCTGCGCCAACGACGAGCAGCAGGCGGCCGAGAACGTCCCGGGCGTCACCGACACCGAGGTCGTGATCGGCACCCACCAGCCACTCACCGGTCCCGCCGCGGCCGGCTACTCGAAGATCTCCGCCGCCACCAAGGCGTACTTCGAGCACGTCAACAGCAAGGGCGGCGTCAACGGCCGGAAGATCGTCTACAAGGTGATGGACGACGGCTACAACCCGGCGAACGCCGACAACGTCGTCCGCAAGCTCGTCCTCGACGACAAGGTCTTCGCGCTCCTCGGCGGCCTCGGCACCCCCACCCACACCAACGTGCTGGAGTTCGTCAAGACGCAGAAGGTGCCCGACCTCTTCGTCTCCTCCGGCAGCCGCAACTGGAACCAGCCCGAGAAGTACCCGACCACCTTCGGTTGGCAGCCCGACTACACCGTCGAGGGCAAGATCCTCGCCACCTTCGTCAAGCAGCAGTTCTCCGGCCAGAAGGTGTGCCACTTCGGGCAGAACGACGACTTCGGCCGCGACTCCCTCGCCGGGGTGGAGAAGATCCTCGGGCCGGTGGTCGCCAAGCAGACCTACACCCCCACCAACCCGCAGGTCGGCCCGGCGATCGGCGCGCTGAAGGCGGCCGGCTGCCAGGTGGTGATCTCGGCGAGCATCCCGGGCTTCACCGCGCTGGCCATGGGCCAGGCCGCCGGGCAGGGGTTCCGGGCGCAGTGGGTGGTGTCCAACGTCGGCGCCGACTACACCACGCTCTCCGGCCAGCTCGGCGACAAGAAGGTGATCCTCGAGGGGATGATCGCCGACAACTACCTGCCGATGGCGAACGACCCGAGCGACCCGTGGATCCAGGCGTACACCAAGATCCACCAGCAGTACAACGCCGCCAACCCGATCGACGGCAACGCCGTCTACGGCTACTCGATGGCGTACACCTTCGTGCAGGCGCTGCTCGCGGCCGGCAAGGACCTGACCCGCGAGAAGCTGGTCGAGGCGGTGCGCAAGGGGGGCTTCACCGGGCCGGGCCTGACCCCGTTCCGGTACAGCAAGGACGTCCACGCCGGCTACAGCGGCGTCCGGATGAACAAGGTGCAGAACGGCGTCCAGGCGTACTTCGGCCCGACCTACACCACGGACGACGGTGACGGCGCCGTCACCGAGCTGAGCGGTGCGCCGGCCGCGCCGCCGGCGGACGCGATCCCGACGACCTGATCCGCGACGCCACCGGCCACCGCGCCGGTCCGGCCCGGGCCGCCACCTAACGGTGGCGGCCCGGACTGTGCGGGGAACCCGTTCGCGGCCGTATCCGGTGCGCGACAGGTCGCACGTAGGGTGCGGATTGTCGCGCTGCGGGGCATCGGATCGGGGGATGGGTACGCCGTCTGAGCCTGGTTTGGCGGATGTCGATACACTTCCGGTGCAGATTTCTCCGCAACGGACAGGGGACGATCACATGATCGACGTGGCCGCGGACGGGCCGGCGCGGGTGGACGGGCGGTCGGCGCGCGCCGAGCGTACCCGCACCGCCATCGTCGACGCACACCTGGCGCTGATCGACGAGGGGGACCTCCGGCCCACCGGGGAGCGCATCGCGGAACGCGCGGGGGTGTCGCTGCGTACCTTGTGGACCAACTTCAAGGACATGGAGACCCTGTTCGCCGCGACCGGCCGGCGGGTCAGCGAGCGGCAGGAGTCGATGGTCCGGCCGATCTCGCCGGAGCTGCCGCTCACCCGGCGGATCGGGGAGTTCAGCGCCCAGCGCGCCCGGATGCTGGAGGTGCTGGCGCCCTCGGCCCGCGCCTCGGCGCTGCGCGAGCCGTTCTCGCCGCAGCTGCGCCGCAATCGCGAGGGCAACATCGACCGGGTACGCGGCGAGATCGAGACGGTCTTCGGCCCGGAGCTGGCGCACGCCGGGCCGGGACGCGAGCAGCTGCTCGACGCGCTGACCGTGGCGAGCACCTGGTCGGCCTGGTCGATGATGCGCGACGCGATGGGCCTGGACGTCGAGGCGGCGCAGGCCACCCTGACGCGGATCGTGGGCGCGCTGCTCGTCGACGCCATCGCCGCCGGGCTGCGGTGACCCACCGCGGCGAGGTCGTCTCCTCCTGGGATTGCCTGTCGATGGCCCGTGCGCAGCTCTCCGCCGAGTTGGTGGTTGACGGTCGGGTTCCGCAGGCGTTGGCGCTGTCGCCGGACGGCAGGTGGGTCGCCTTCGTGGTCGCCCCGGTCGGGCGGGCTGGTGTTCACCCGGTCAGCGACCTCTGGGTCGCCGCCGTCGACGGGACCGGGTTGCCCCGACGATTGACCTCGGGTGAGGCGTACGATTCAGCGCCGCGGTGGGCTGCGGATTCGCTGTCGATCTACTTTCTCTCCGACCGGGCCGAGCGTCGCGCGGCGCAACTGCACCGGGTGGGGCTGGTCGACGGTGTCGTGGAGGCGGTCACGTCCTGGGCCGGTGGGGTGTCCGGTCACCTCCCGCTGGCCGACCCGGGCCTTGTCGTGATCATCGCAGCCGATGAACCGTCCGCCGAGGACGAACGTCGGGACCGGGAGCGTGACGACGCTCGGGTGTGGGGTGAACGCGTACTCCCGGACCGGCTACGGCTGCTCGACGTACGGAGCCGGGAGGTTCGGACGCCGGACACGTTCGGCGATCGCCATGTCGTCGAGGTGGCCCAGCGGCCCGACGATGGAGTGCTGGCGGTACTGACCTGGTCGACCCCGGACGTGGACCCGGGTCTGGTGGAGCCCGGGCTCCACCTGCTCGACCCGGACAGCGGCGTGACGCGGGACCTCGGCCCGGCTGCGCCGGGTGGGTCGTCGCTCGTCTGGTGGCCCGCCGACGATGGCTGGCACCTGGCATACGTCGCGACGACTCCGCCCGCTCTGGTGGGCGGACACGCGGTACTCGATGTCGCCGTGCCCGTGCGCGGGCCGGTGGGCGAGCACCGAAACCTGACCGCCGGCACGACCGCCTGCCCGAGCAACCTGGTCCAGGTCGACGCCGGTCTGCCGCTGGTGCTGGTTGCCGACGGGCTCGACACCGCGATCCACCGGCTCGATCCAGCCGGGCCCACCCTCGTCGAGGTGTCCCGGGTCGACGGCCTCGCGACGTCGCTGACCACGAACCGGCACGGTGCCGTCGTCGCGGCGGTCGTCAGCACGTCCTACCAGCCCGGGAACGTCCACGCCGGCCCCACGGGCGAGCCGCTGACGCGGCTGACCGATCTCAGGCCCGAACTCCACGACATCCCCTGGGGTGTCCAGGAACGCCTGTCATACGCGGCGTCCGACGGGCTGGCCCTCGACGGCCTGCTGATCCTGCCCGCGGGCCGGTCCCACGAGGACGGGCCCTTTCCACTGGTGACACTCGTCCACGGCGGCCCGTACCACCGGCACGCCGACCGCCTCATGCTCGGCTGGGACCCGTCCGGCCAGTGGCTGGCGACCGCCGGCTACGCCGTGTTTCTGCCGAACCCGCGCGGCGGCCAAGGGCACGGCCACGACTTCGCCGTGCGCGTCGCCGGTGCGGTCGGCCTCGATGAGTGGACCGACATCTGCGCCGGCATCGACCTGCTCATCGCCGACGGCGTCGCGGACCCGGACCGGCTCGGCATCGGCGGCTGGAGCCACGGCGGGTTCATGGCCGCCTGGGCGGTCGGGCAGACCGACCGGTTCAAGGCCGCCGTGATGGGCGCCGGCATCAGCGACTGGGGAATGCTCGCCGCCACCGGAGAACTGGGCCGGTTCGAGTCGGCCCTCGGTGGTAGCAGCGGCTGGGAAGGAACGGGTCCACACCGTCACGACCGGCTCAGCCCGATCTCGTACGCCGCCAAGATCCGCACGCCGGTGCTGATCCTGCACGGCGAGAACGACACGAACGTCCCGGTGTCGCAGGCGGAGTTCTTCCACCGCGCGCTACGCAGGTTCGGAGTCGAGCACGAGTACGTCGTCTATCCCCGGGAGAACCACTCGATCCGCGAACGCAGCCACCAACTCGACGTGCTCCGCCGTACCCGCGCCTGGTTCGACCGGTGGCTCGGATGACCCGACGTGTGTCGGTCAGTGCTGTGACCACCCAGGCTCGCCGAGTTGGCGGCGTGCTGGGTGACGCTCGGCGGGTTCACGCGGCGGAGGCCCGCACCCGTTCCCAGCCGGCGTGGCTCGTAGGGCCCGGCCCCGACGTGCGCCAGACCGAAGCGCTTGCCGTACGCCGACTCGAAGTTGTTCAGCAGGGACCAGACGAAGCAGCCGTCCAGCGGCACGCCGCGCTCGCGCGCCGCCGCGCGGTCACCCGGTCCGGCCAGGCCGCGCCGCTCTCGGTGACCATGATCCGCGCCGGGGCGTACTCCTCGCTGACCGCGACCAGCAGCTCCTCCAGCCCGGCCGGGTACGCCTCTCCAGGGCCGTCAAGCATGGCGACGTACAGTCGCCCGGGCGGCCGAGGAGGATGCGGGGTGGGGAGTGGAGCTGGTGCGAGCGACGAACCGGGGACTCCGGCTGCGCAACCGGTCCACCCTGCTCACGAAGGTGTTCCTCGACGGCCCGCTGACCCGGCAGGACCTGGTACGCAGCAGCGGGCTGAGCCAGCCCGCGGTGAGCAACGTCGTCGGTGACCTGATCGACGAGGGGCTGGTCGTCGAGGCGGGCGCCGCCTCCTCGGACGGGGGGCGGCCGAGCATGATGCTCCGGGTCGCGCCGGGATTCGCCGCCGTGATCGGCGTCGACGTGGGGGAGACCCGGGTCCGCGTCGAGCTCTTCGACCTGGCGATGACGCTGCTGGCCAGCAGCGAGTACCCGCTGGACCCGGCCCGCACCGAGCCGGCCGCGGTGGCCGGTCACGTGCTGGCCGGCATCGAGGCGGTGACCACCCGGGCGGGGGTCGCGGCGGCCGACGTGCTCGGCGTCGGCATCGGCGTCTCCGGAGTGGTCGAGCAGGGCGCCCAGGCGGTCGTGCACGCCCAGGCGCTCGGGTGGGACCGGGTCCCGCTGCAACGACTGATCGCCGACGGCACCGACCTGCCGCTGCACCTCGACAACGGGGCCAAGACCCTCGGCCAGGCGGAGATGTGGTTCGGCGCCGGCCGGGGCGCCCGACACGCCGTGTTCGCGCTCGTCGGCTCCGGCGTCGGCGCGGCCGTGGTGACCAACGGGATCACCTATCGGGGAGCGTCCAGCAGCGCTGGCGAGTGGGGGCACACCACCCTGATGTACGGCGGCCGGGCCTGTCGCTGCGGCGCCCGGGGCTGCCTGGAGGCGTACGTCGGGGCGGAGGCGATCATCGACCGTTACCGGGAGGCCCGTCGGGGCCGGCCGGTGCCCGGCGACGACGAGGAGTCCCAGCTCGCCGCGCTGGTCGACGCGGCGGCCACCTCGGCCACCGCCCGGCGGGTGCTCGACGAGACCGCCGGCTACCTGGGCGCCGGGGTGGCCAACCTGATCAACCTGTTCAACCCGGAGCGGTTGGTGCTCGGCGGCTGGGCCGCCATGGCCCTCGGCGACCTGCTGCCGGCCATCCGGGCGGCCGCCGGCCGGCAGGCGCTGCGCCAGCCGTACGAGCAGGCGTCGATCCAGCTCGGTCGGCTGGGGGTGGACGCGGTGGCGTTGGGCGCGGCGACCCTGCCGATCGCCCGGCTGCTCGCCTCGGGCGGCGTACGCGACTGACCGTCACCGGGCCCGCTGGAAGGCGCGGCCGACCTCGGCCAGGTGGTCGCGCAGGGTCCGGTGGATGAAGGCGGACCCGCCGAAGACCCGCTGCATGATGACGCGGTCGTCGGCTTAAGAGAGGAAGTCGACCAGGTTCGGCGGCCGCTCGGTTGAACCCCTGGACGAGGTCCACCGCTGCTCCGCCGAGCGACGACGGGAGGCCGGGGCGGCCTCGGGGCCGCCCCGGTTCATCGACGCGCCCGGGATGGTGCGGTGGCGCGCCCGGTCACCTCGGGACCCACTCCCGCGCCCGGTTCTGCTCGGGTCGGGGTGGTCGCGCGGTCGGCCAGCGGGCGACGTTGGCGCCCCGGCGCCCCGGCTGCGACGCCGGACGCCACATCGAGTGCACCAGCATCCCGTTCAGCAGGGGGAAGCTGTCGCGTTCGACGTACCCGTGCCGACCATGCAGGGCGCGGTGGCCGTCGCTGAAGGCTTCCGCGTACGTCGGCAGGCCGATCGTGTCCATCCACCGCTGACTGCCGGTGAGGACGGCGTCGGCCCGCGCGGCACGGTCCGGGCCGGCCGGCACCGCCAGGATCGCGAGGTGGTGGTGCGCCTCGGTGGGGCGGTGCGCGGCCAGGGCCTGTTCGAGAAGGAGGAAGCGTTCGTGATCCTCGCCGCAGGCCAGCGCGAGCCGTTCCTCGTAGCGGGCGGGCGACGGGATGGGGCGGTAGCGGTGGAACCAGACGGCGGCGGCCGTGCCGGCGGGCAGCAGGAACACGTCGCCGACCAGCAGCGCGTGTTCGGTCCAGATCCGGGCCACCTCGGCCAGCACGAGCGGCCTGCGCCGCTCGTCGGGGACCAGCCAGGCACCGACCACGGTGGGGGCGACGCTCGCGGTGACAAGGTCGACGATCCGGTTCACGTCGCACCAGCGGGCGCGGGCGACGGGCATGGGGTAGCTCATGGTGTGACTCCTGATCAAAATCATGATCGGGGTACGGCAGGCGTGGTCGACCGGCCGGTGGTCCGGTGACACCGGGCGCCGGTGTGGTCGGCGACGCAAGGCCCGCGCAGGGCCGTCAGTCCGGCGGACGCCGGAGCGGTGGGAGACAGGGACGCGCGGCCGGGGGCGACGGCGGGAACTCCGGTGGCGGCGGCCGTCGCGGTCGGACCCGATCCGAGGCGATGGCGGCGCCGCCAACGACGAGGTGGACTCCCACGTCGCGTCGGCGGACGCCGTCAGGCGGGTCTGCTCCCGGGCCGGGGACAGCGGGACGGCAGCGGCGCGGGAGCGTCCGGCCGGCAGAGCCGCAGCCCGGTGGCGGGCGGCGTCCAGGCGACCGTCGAAGCGTCGGCGGCAGGCGGGTGGACGCCCCCGGCTGATCCCACGCCGCCGGTGTCGGTGGCGGGCGCGCCGTGGTGCGGGATGAGGTCAGGTCGGACCGGGTGGCGGACGGGATCGTCCCCGGCTCCCGCCGGCGACCACGCGACCGCCCTCGTCGGTGCCGGGCCGGCCAGGGCCGCGCCGGTTCGGGCTTCGCCGGTGGGCGGCATCGCGGCGGGTGGTGTCGGCGGGGCGGTCGTGGTGGCACCGGGTGGTCGCCCGGCGGTGCCGGTCACCCCGGGCGCCGGTTCGGCCGTGCCGCCCGCCCCGGGCGCCCGCTCGACGGGCGGGGCGACCTCGGCCGGACGCAGCGCCCCCAGCACCGGCTCCAGCGGCCGTAGCACCGGCTCCAGCGGCCGTAGCACCGGCTCCAGCGGTTTGAGTACGGGCTCCAGCGGCCTGAGCACCGGGTGGAGCCCGCGCAGCAGTGGGTCGACCACGGGGGCCAGGCCGCCGACGATGGGACCGGCGACCGGGTCGACCACCGGGGCCAGGGCGCCGAGAACGGGGCCGGCGACCGGGTCGAGCACGGGCGGCAGGACGCCGAGGACGGGGCCGGCCACCGGGTCGAGCACGGCCGGCAGCGCGCCCACGACGGGGGTGGTGACCCGGTCGACGGCGGTGGCCGACGGCGTCGCCACCCGGTCGCGCGGCGGCCGGCTCGTGCGCGCGGCCACGGTCCCCGGCGCCTCTGGGCGCGGCGGGACGGCTCGGGTCGGTCGGCCGGCGGGCGGGGGCGTCCGGCGTTTCGGTGCCGCCGTCGCCTCGCGGGTGTCGGTTGTCGGGGACGACCCGGCCCGGGACGGCGCCATGCCCCCCGTGTGGCCGCCCTCGTCGACGGACCCGGGCGGGCGCGGGGGATCCAGGGTGTCGGCCGGGACCGAGGGCGGGATCACCACCGGGGTGAGGGTGGCCTGGAGCAGGTCGGTCACGCCTCCGACGACCGTGTCCACCGTGACGACGGGTAGCGCATCAGCGGCGCGCGCGGACCGGTCGTCGCCCGCCTCGTAGCCGATCCAGGCGCAGGCGGCGGCACCGAGCATGAGCCCGAGGCGCAGCGCGAGAGGGCCCAGCCGCCCGCTCCGCACGCCCATCGCCGCACCCCCGACCTCAGCCGTCCCCGAGGGCCGGCACCGGGGACTCTACCGAAAGCACCGGTGCGGTGACAGAGAGCGCGCGGCGCGGCATGCAGGTTTCTGTGCCGCTGGTCAGGCCGACACCTGCCGGGCGCTGGGCAGGGGCGGCCGGCCGGCGTCCATCCGGGACTGGGGCGCCGACAGGGCGCCGGTGGCTCGCCTCGGCGGGACGTGGTCGCCGGTGGCGGCCGACCGGGCCCACGGCGCGTCGCCGGGCACCGGATCCTCGTCCATCCCGAACAGGTGCGCCGTCGCGGTGAGGTGCAGCAGGCGGGAGACGCAGCGGGGCGGTCGACGCAGCGCCAGGCCGCCCGCCGCCTCGCGCAGCAGGCGATCCGCCTCGACGAGGGCGCGTACCGCGTGCAGGTCGACGAAGCGGACCTCGGACAGGTCCACGACGACCCGGGGGGCGGGGCGGCCGGCGAGCTCCGCCACGAGATCGACGAGCAGGTGCGCGTTGCTCATGTCCACCTCACCGTGGACCGACACCACCGTCAGCGGTCCCTCGTGCTCCCAGTCGAGTGACATCACCGGCGCCTCGGGCGCGGGGACGTCGCCGTCCGCGCGCCGGGCTCGGTCGTACGGCAGTTCCGTGGACATCGCGCCCCCTCGCGGGATTGATCGGACATCACGGCACCGCGGTGCGGTGCCGGTCCTGGGCGCGTGTCTCGACCCGGCTCCGACGCTACTCCTGCCGGCCGATTTCCACACGTCACGGTGGGCGACGCCGCCCGGTGGCTCCGCCGGCTCGGGCGACGGGGCGCCCGCGCGGCGGGTAGGGTGCGAGGTGCCACGCCGCCCCGGTGCGGGGCCGGCCACCCGCAGCCCCGGGCACACGGCCGCCGCCCGCGGTCCGGGGACGGTCCGACGAAGACCGGCGCGGCGTCCGCCCGCCGCACCCGTGGGGTACGCCCCGTCGTGAAGGACCAGTTCCATGGCACAGACTCCGCTGTCCCCGCAGGACGCCCTGGCCGAGCTCGGTCGGATCCGGCTCGACGAGGCCGGCGTCGACGAGGTGCTGCGCTCCGTCGCCGGGCTGGCCCGGCGCAGCATCCCCGGCGCCGCCGAGGTCTCCGTGACGCTCTTGCGGGGCACCACCGCCGAGAGCGTGGCCACCACGGGCCAACTTGCCCTCGAACTCGACGAGTTCCAGTACGAGCAGGGCCGGGGCCCGTGCCTGGACGCCTCGGTCAGCGGCGACGCGATCTCCGTGCCGGACACCGCCGACGAGGACCGGTGGCCGGTCTGGGCCGGGCGGGCCCGGGACGCCGGTGTCGGCAGCTCGCTGTCGATCGGGCTGCCCATCCAGGAGGCGGTGGTGGGCACCCTCAACGTCTACGGGCTGGCGACCCGCGCCTTCGACCCGGACGCACAGGAGTTGGCGAAGACCTTCGCCGCGTACGCCGCCGTGGCCCTGTCCAACGCCCACCTGTACGAGAACGCCGCAACCCTGGCCGAGCAGATGCGCGCGGCGATGGAGAGCCGGGCGGTCATCGAGCAGGCCAAGGGCATCATCATGGGCGAGCGGCGGTGCTCGGCCGACGAGGCGTTCGCGATCCTGTCGAAGCTGTCCCAGGACACCAACCGCAAGGTACGCGACGTCGCCGCGGCGCTCGTGACGCGGGCCGAGGGACGACCGGCTGAGCGGTGACTCAGCCCTCCGGGCGGGTCGCCGGCCGGGGCGTGGCGTCTCCCGTGGTGACCTGACGCACCAACGACTCGGCCACCTCACGCACCTTGCGGTTGGAGTTCTGCGACACCTTCGCCAGGATCGCGAACGCCTCGTCCGCCGAGCACCGCCGCTGCCCCATGATGATCCCCTTCGCCTGCTCGATGACCGCCCGGCTGTGCATCGCCGACTGCATCTGCTGGGCGAGGTTCGCGGTGCTGTCGTAGAGGTGGGCGTTGGCCAGGGCGACCGCGGCGTGGTCGGCGAAGGTCTGCGCGGCCTCCGCCACCTCGTCGAACGCACCCGGCCGGGTGCCGTAGACGTTCAACGCCCCGACCACCGCCTCCTGGATGGGTAGGCCGATCGACATCGAGCTGCCCGCGCCGGCCTCGCGCGCCCGCCGCGCCCACTCCGGCCACCGGCTCTCGGTCGCCATGTCCGCCACGATCATCACCGTGCCGGTCGTCGCCGCGTCCAGGCACGGGCCCCGACCCTGCTCGTACTGCCACTCGTCGAGGCGCAGCGCCAGCTCGCCGGTGTAGGCGGCGGTGGTGGCCTCGGTGCCGTGCACCAGCGTCACCGACACCTCGGCGGCCCCCGGGATGCCGTCCCGGGCGACCTGGGCGATCCGGGTCAGGATGGCGTCCAGGCCCGTCTCGTCGTGGCGGATCGTGCCCAGCTGGATGAAGGCCTCGGTCAGGTCGAGGGGGGACTGCGGCATGGCGTCTGACGTCCTTGCGAACCGGCGCAATCGTTCCGGCGGAGCCGGGGCAGCGCATGATGGGAACGACCCACTCCCGTCGGCCGCGAGTGCGGCTCCGCGGGGGCGGACCGGGGACCAGCGCCGCTGCTTGACGCTCGCTCGCGACGCCTGGTGGGGCGTCGGCTGCGGTGGTCCACTCTACCGTCCCCTCCGGTCGCGGCGACCCCGACCGTCCCGCCCGGACGTGCCCGCCAGGCCGGCCGCCCGGGAGTGCCCGCGGGCTACCGCGCGGGCGGCGGGACGACCTGATCCCGGTCGGCCACGCGGTGCTGGCCCAGCACCGGCTGCGGGCGGTCACCCCCGGCACCTGAGCGCGTGGTCCGTCCCGCCGGTCAGGCCAGCCGGATGCTGTTCCCCTCGACCGAGACGGCCGCCTCCGGCAGCGGCTGACCGGCCGGTCCGCCGCGCACCGAGCCGTCGGCGATGTCGAAGATGCTGTTGTGGCACCCGCAGACGATGGTGCGGTCGCGGACGGCGGTGACGGTGCAGCCCTGGTGGGTGCACTTCGCGGAGAACGCCTTGATGGTGCCCTCGGTGGGCTGGGTGACCACCACCCCCTGGGCGGCGAAGATCCTTCCGCCGCCGACGGGGATGTCCGCCACCGTGGCCAGCGGCTTCGCCGCTCCGCCCGCCGCGCCGGTCGCCTCGCCGGCCGGGGCGGCGGCCTCGCCGTACGTCTGGCAGCCGGTCAGCAGGGCGGTGAGGCCCGCCGCGCCGGCCCCGGCCAGCATCGCCCGCCGGGACGGGCAGCCGGGATCGCGGTCGTCGACCATGTCCTCGCCTTCCTCTCGTACCTCAGGTGCCGACGCCGACCGTGGTGAAGTACCACAGCGACGAGGTCAGCCAGATGCCCATCAGGACGGTGAAGACCACTCCGCCGATCACCGGCAGCACCCAGCCGGCCAGGCCCGGCCGGGGCAGGGCGAGCATCTTGGTGGTGAAGGCGCCGAAGAACAGGCAGCCGAGCAGCGAGTGCAGCAGGGTGCGGGCGTCGTGGTCGGCGAAGCCGAGCGCGTAGAGGCAGTGCACCGCCACCGGCACGGTCAGCAGGAACGCGATCCGCCCCGACCAGCGGTGCGCGGTGCCCGCCCAGGACGGGGCGAACCCGCCCAGCCGGCCCCACATGGCCAGCGCGGAGAGCAACTGGAGGACGGCGAAGAACGCCGCGCCGCTGCCCAGCCACACCTTCACCGCTTGCGGGCCGGAGAAGCCGGCCAGGTTGACGGCGATCCCGGTCGGGGTGTGCAGCCGACCGTAGACGCCCGTGGCGACCGCGACGGCCGCGCCGACCAGCAGCGGAACGACCAGCGACGCCCCGGGCGCGCCGAACGTGGCGGGCCGGTCCGGCGCGGGAGCCGGGTCGAACCGTACCTGCACGACCGGCGTGGTGTCGTCGGCGGAGTCCGCCTCGACGCCGTGCCGGGGACCGAGCCTCACTCCGCCGTCTCCGGGACGCCGGTCACCGGCTCGGCGGTGACGGTGCTGCCGTCGACGATGGTGGTGCCGAACGCCGGGTCGAGCGGCGGGGCCGGCGCCGGGGAGCCGTCACGGGTGAGCACGCCGATCTGGGAGCCGTCCGGCAGCATGATCCAGCCGCCGTCGACGCCGGCCCGGCGCGCCTGCGCGGTGGCCCGGTAGAGCACGGGCGCGGGCGTGGCGGCCGCCTTGGCGGTGAACGTCCACCGCTGGTCGCGGACGACCAGTTCGCCGGTGACGTCGCCGTCGCCGATCGTGCCGGTGAGGGTGGCGCCCTTCTTGCCGGTCAGCTTCAGCCGGCCGTCCGCGGCGGTGCCCCGCAGCCAGATCTCCAGCCGGCGGCCGTCGCAGACGTAGGCCACCGCCGTGCCCTTGGTGGCGGTGATGGCGATGGTGGCGCCACTGTCGAGCCGGCCGGTCCAGTTCGCGGTGACCGGCGCGGCCGGGGCGGTGGGAGCGGCCGGGGCGGTGCTCGGAGCGCCGGGGCGGCCGCGCTGCTCGGACGGCTGCGCGGGCGGTTGCCCGGTCGGGGCGGCCGGTGGTGTCGGGGGCGCGTCGGGCGGCGCCGTGGCGCTGGCCGAGGGGGTGGCGGCGGCCGTCGGCTGGACCGTACGCGGCGCCGCCTGGGCGCTCATCGCGAACAGCACGGCGGCCGTCCCGGCCCCGGTCAGCAGGGTCAGCAACGGGGTGATGCGCTTCATGAGCAGCTCCCTTCACCCGGTCGTACGGTGCCGGGGCGCCGGTCGTTCAATCCGCGCGCCGATCCGTGGCGGCAATTCCGCGGGCACGGCCGGGAGCAGCCGCGACGGAGCGGGCCCGCGGACCCGGGAAGTGGGGCTGCGCTCAGGCCGGCCGGCGGGTGCTCTGCCGGACGATCAGCGGGGTGGCCAGCTCGATGCGGTGGCTGTCCAGTTCCTCGCCGGCGATCAGCGCGAGCAGCATCCGGGTCGCCATCCCGGCCATCTCGGTCAGCGGCTGGCGGACGGTGGTCAGCGGCGGGGCCGACCAGCGGGCGGCGTCCAGGTCGTCGAAGCCGACGATGCTCACGTCGTCGGGAACCCGCGCGCCGCGCTCGTAGAGCGCCTCGTAGGCGCCGAGGGCCATCTGGTCGGCGCAGGCGAAGACGGCGGTGGGCGGGCGGGAGAGGTCGAGCAGGGCGTTGATCTCCCGGTATCCGGACGGCGCGTTGAAGTCGCCGTGCCGGACGTAACCGGCGGGAATCTTGCGGCCCGCCGCGTTCATCGCGGCCCGGTAGCCGTCGACGCGGGCCCGGCTGCACGGCACGGTGGGCTGGCCGCCGATCACGGCGATCCGGTCGTGGCCGAGGCCCAGCAGGTGCTCGGTGGCGGCGACGCCACCGGCCCAGTTCGTCGCGCCGACGGACGGGATGCCCGCGCCGGGCTGCCCGGCCGGGTCGATGATGACCACCGGGATGCCCAGCTCGTCGAGTTGGCTCTGCTGGCTGGGGGAGAGGTCGGAGAGCACCAGCAGCACCCCGTCGCAGCGGCGGGCCGAGAGCTGCTCGATCCAGCGCCGGTCGGGGCGGGTGCGGTGTCGACCGTGCACGGCGGAGACCACCACCCCCATGCCGGCCCGGTAGGCCAGCTCCTCGACGCCGTCGAGGATCTGCATCGCCCAGGGGCTGCCGAGGTCGCGGAAGACCAGGTCGATGAGGCCGGCGCCACCGGAGGAGGTGGCCCGCCGGGCGGTGTAGCCGCGCCGGTCGAGCAGGTCCTGCACCTTCTGCCGGGTGGTGGGCGCGACGTCCGGCCGGCCGTTGAGCACCTTGGAGACGGTGGGCACGGACACGCCCGCGGCGGCCGCGATCTCCGACAGGGTCGCCCGCGTCTCCGGCATGCCACTCTCCTCGCCGATCGATGTGCCCTGCCCTCGATCGTATCCCGAAAGTTTCGAAAACTGCGCACCGGCGTGTCCGATCCGTTAGATTCCGCTGCCGTTCCATCGACGGCGACCCCTTGACCCGATCTCGCGGCGCTGCCTAGTCTGCCTCGAAATCGAAACTTTCCCGAAACTTATCGAGGCATCCGGTCGGGCGCGGCCGGGTCGTGGAGAGGACGGTGATCGGCCATGCGTCGGCGCGATTTCCTGGGTGGTACGGCCGCAGCCCTGCTCAGCACCGGCGTGCTAGGCTCGCTCGCCACGTGCGGCAACTCCGGACCGGGCGGGGGTGGCCAGCTTCAGCTCTGGGCTCTGCAGGACGCCGAATACCATAAGGTCCTCAAGTCCGCCATCGACGCCTATAACTCGGGTGCCGAGAACAAGATCCAGTTCACCACGTACGTCAACGACGCCTACAAGCAGAAGCTCCAGGTGGCGATGGGGTCGCCGCAGGCGCCGGACGTCTTCTTCAACTGGGGCGGCGGCAACCTCGCCCAGTTCGTCAAGGCCGGCCAGGTGGTCGACCTGACCGACCGGACGGCCGACCTGTCCACCGCGTTCCTGCCGAGCGTGCTGTCGGTGGGGCAGGTCGACGGCCGGCAGTACGCCCTGCCGATGAACGGGATCCAGCCGGTGATCCTCTACTACCACCAGGGCGTCTTCGCCGCCGCCGGGCTCGAGCCGCCGAAGACGTACGACCAGCTGCTGGCCGTGGTCGACGCGCTGAAGGCCAAGGGGGTCACCCCGATCGCGCTGCCCGGCTCGCAGGGCTGGACCGAACTGATGTACCTGGAGTACCTGCTGGACCGGGTGGGCGGGCCCGACAAGTTCGCCGCGATCGCGGCCGGGGCGGTCGGCGCCTGGTCGGACCCGGCGGTGGTGCGCGCCGCCACGATGTGCCAGGAGCTGGCGAAGCGGGGCGCGTTCGGCGCGAGCTTCGCCTCGATCAACTACGACAACTCCGGCGCCTCGAAGCTCTTCGCCACCGGCAAGGCGGCCATGTTCCTCATGGGCAGCTGGGAGTACTCCACCCAGCTGACCAGCAACCCGGCCTTCGTCAAGGACGGCAAGCTGGGCTGGCTGCCCTTCCCGACGGTCGCCGACGGCGCTGGCGACCCGACGGCGGTGGTCGGCAACCCGAGCAACTACTACTCGGTGTCGGCCAGCTCCAAGCACGCCGACACGGCGGTCGACTTCCTGAAGCGGACCCTGACCTCCGAGTCGTACGTCCAGGGGCTGATCGCCGCCGGGCAGGTGCCGGCGGTCAAGGGCGTGGAGACCAAGCTGGCCGGCACCCCGGGCGCCGAGTTCACCACCTTCACCTACCAGCTGGTGTCCGGCGCGTCGTCGTTCACCCAGTCCTGGGACCAGGCGCTGCCGCCCTCGGTCGGCAGCGAGCTGCTGACCAACCTGCAGAAGCTCTTCCTCGCCCAGCTCACCCCGGCCGACTTCGTCGCCGCGATGGGCAAGGCGCGGTGACCGCGGCCGTGCCGGCCCTCGGCCGGGCCCCGGCGGACCGGCGCCGGCACGGCCGGCCGGGGGCGCTCTGGGCGGTTCCCGCCGGGCTGTTCTTCACCGCCTTCGGGCTGGCGCCGATCCTGGTCGTGGCCTACCTCAGCCTGACCCGCTGGAACGGGCTCGGCGATCCGGTGTGGACGGGCCTGGACAACTGGCGGGCGCTGGGCGACGACGCCGACCTGACCCACGGCATCGGGACCACGCTGCTGCTGACGGCGCTGTGCTGGGTGGTGCAGACCCCGCTGGCGTTGCTGCTGGGCGTCTGGGCGGCGGCGCCGCAGCGCAACCGGGCGATCCTCTCGGCGGCCTTCTTCCTGCCCCTGTTGCTGTCCACCGCCGCGATCGCGCTGGCCTGGCTGTCCCTGCTGGACCCCAACTTCGGCGCCGCGGCGACGCTGGGGCCCTGGCTGGGCGCGCCCGACGGGAACCTGATCGGCGACCCGGACCGCGCGCTGTACGTGGTCGCCCTCGTCATCGCCTGGCAGTTCGTCCCGTTCCACACGCTGATCTACCAGGCCGCCGTCCGGCAGATCCCGGCGAGCCTCTACGAGGCCGCCGCCATCGACGGCGCCGACCGGGTACGCCAGTTCCGCTCGATCACCCTGCCGCTGCTGCGCCACACGATCGTCGCCTCCTCGGTGCTGATGATCGTCGGGTCGCTCACCTACTTCGAGACGATCCTGCTGCTCACCGGGGGCGGGCCGGGCACCGAGACCCGGGTGCTGCCGCTGCACATGTACATCAAGGGCTTCGTCGGCTTCGACATGGGCTACGCCAGCACGCTGTCGGTGCTGCTGGTGGCCGTCGGCACCGTGCTGTCGGTGCTGATCGTCCGGGCCACCGGTTACCACCGGATGGCCAGTGACCGGGAGGGCCTGTGAGACACCCGCAGTCCGTGGCGCCGCCGCCGACGCGCGGCACGCCCGCGTCGGCCACGACGGGGGTACGCGCCGACAAGCCGCCTGCCGCGGGCCGGGCGCCGGCCCGCGGGCCGGTGAACCTGCCGGCCGGGGTCGGCGCGACACTCTGGCTGCTCGTGGTGGTGCTGCCGCTCTACTACATCGTGGTCACCAGCCTGCGCACTCCCGACGGCTACCTCAACGACGGCGCTCTCGCCCTGCCCGGGACGCTGACCCTCGACAACTACGGCCGGGTGCTGGGGTCGGGTTTCGCCCGCCTGCTGCTCAACAGCGCGGTGGTGACCGCCGCGACGATCGTGCTGGTGCTGGCCCTCGCGCTGCCCGCGGCGTACGCGATCGTGCGCGGCACGAGTCGGGCCGTGCGGGTCGGGTTCTCGCTCTTCCTGCTCGGCCTGGCCATCCCCGCCCAGGCCGTGGTCGTCCCGATCTACCTGATCATCACCCGGCTCCAGCTCTACGACTCGCTGCTGGCCGTCATCCTGCCCACCGTGGCGTTCTCCCTGCCGATGTCGGTCGTCGTGCTCACCAGCACACTGCGCGACATCCCCGACGAGCTGTACGAGGCGATGACGGTCGACGGGGCGGGCTCGGCGCGCACCTTCACCCGGCTCGTGGTGCCGCTGGCCCGGCCCGGCCTGGTCAGCATCGGCATCTTCAGCGGGCTGGGCGCCTGGAACGGCTTCCTCTTCCCCCTCGTGCTCACCCAGAGCCCCGAGCAGCGGGTGCTGCCGCTCGGGCTGTGGAACTTCCAGAACCAGTTCGGCACCGACGTGCCCGGCCTGATGGCGCTGGTGGTGTTCTCCGCGCTGCCGGTGCTCACCCTCTACCTGTTCGGCCGGCGTCACCTGCTCGGCGGCCTCACCGCCGGCTTCGGCAAGTGACCCGCCCCCCACGAGGAGACCTCTTCATGACCAGCGGGGTAACCACGCCCACCACCACCCGTGTGATCCACAACCCGGTGCTGCCGGGCTTCCACCCCGACCCGTCCATCCTGCGGGTGGGGGAGGACTACTACCTCGCCACCTCGACGTTCGAGTGGTACCCGGGGGTGCGGCTGCACCACTCCCGCGACCTGGTCCACTGGCGATCGCTCGGCGGCATCCTCACCGAGCGCCGCCTGCTCGACCTCACCGGCGTCGGCGACTCGTGCGGCGTCTGGGCGCCCTGCCTGTCGTACGCGCACGGGCGGTTCCACCTCGTCTACACCGACGTGGCCAGCTTCGCCGGCGGCTACTGGGACCCGCAGAACTACGTGGTCACCGCGCCCGACATCACCGGCCCCTGGTCGGACCCGGTGCCCGTGCACGCCCACGGCTTCGACCCGTCGCTCTTCCACGACGACGACGGCAGCACCTGGCTGCTGGCCATGCGCGCGGACTGGCGTCCCGGGCGCGACTCGTTCGGCGGCATCGAGATCCAGCGGTACGACCCGGTGGCCGGGCGGCTCGTCGGCCCGCCCCGGCTGATCTTCGAGGGCACCACCGCCGGGGTCACCGAGGGGCCGCACCTCTACCGCCGCGACGGCTGGTACTACCTGCTCACCGCCGAGGGCGGCACCAGCTGGGAGCACCAGGCGACGGTGGCCCGCTCCCGGTCGCTGTTCGGCCCGTACCGGCCGGACCCGGCGGGCCCGCTGATCAGCTCGTACGGCCGGCCCGAGCTGCGGTTGCAGAAGGCCGGCCACGGCAGCCTGGTCGAGACCGGCGACGGCCGGTGGTACCTGGCCCACCTCACCGGCCGCCCCTACACCCCGCTGGGCAACTGCGTGCTGGGCCGGGAGACCGCCCTGCAACCGGTCGAGTGGACCGCCGACGGGTGGCCCCGGGTGCGCGGGGGCGTACCGGCCGACGTGGTGGCCGCCCCCGACCTGCCGCCCGCGCCGTGGCCGGCGGAGCCCGCGACCGACGACTTCGACGCCCCCACCCTCGGGCCGGCCTGGTCGACCCTGCGCCGTCCGGCCACCCCGGACTGGGCCGACCTCGCCGCGCGCCCCTCCCACCTGCGGATCGTCGGTGGCCAGTCACCGGTCGGGCGGCACCGGCCCAGCCTGGTCGCCCGCCGGGTCACCGACCCGCGCAGCGCGCTGTCCACCGTGCTGGAGTTCCGGCCGGAGACCTTTCGCCAGCTGGCCGGGATCACCGGCTACTACAACAGCCGCAACTGGCACTACGCCTACGTCAGCCTGGACGACGCGGGGGAGCCGGTGCTGGAGGTGCTCAGCTGCGACTCCGGCCGGCGCACGGCGTACCCGGAGGCGACCGTGCGGCTGGGACGGCGCGCGCGGATCGGGCTGCGGGTGGTCTTCGACGGGCCGGCCCTGCGGTTCTCCTACGACCTCGGCGACGGGTGGCGGCCCCTGTCACCGGTGCTCGACGCCACCATCCTCTCCGACGAGCACGCCGCCCGCGCGGTGGACGGCGAGCCCACGGGCTGGGGCTTCACCGGGGCGTTCGCCGGCCTCTGGGTGCAGGACATCGGCGCCGACGGCGGGTACGCCGACTTCGACTCGGCGACCTGGCACACGGGCGCGGCCGTCGACTGACCGGCGGACGCCGCCACCGGGACACCCGGTCGGCGCGTCGGGTGCGGGCCGCGCGCCGACCGGGGCGGGGCAACTGTTCGGCGGCGCCGGGCACCCGCGCCGGTGTGTCAAGAGGGGCTCGCCCGCGGACCCGGCGGTACCTCAGCCGACGGGCACGGTGGCGGTGACGGTGGCCTGGTCGACGTCGCTGGTCCGGGCGGTGAACCGCAGCGTCCACTCGCCCCGGACCGGGAAGGTGACCTCCGCGCTGGCGTGGTGCGGTTCCGGCGTGTCGACCGGCACCCGGACCGGCTCCACGCCGGCCGCCGGCAGGGCCAGACTGACCGTCCACTCCACGACCGGCAGCGCCTGGCCCTGCGGGGTGTAGACGTAGGCGTGCAGCGAGTTCGGTCGCCCGACCCGCACCGGGTAGACGTCGAACTGCAAGGTGTACAGGCCGCTGGTCAGCGTCTGGGCGACGCCCTCGCGGCTGGCTCGGGCGGCCTCGGTACCGGCCGTGCGGCCCGGCGGCGTCTGCACCAGCACGGCGCTGAGGGCCAGCACCAGCGCGGTGGCGACCAGCTCGACCCCCGCCGCCCGGCTGACCCGGCCCGGCCGGCCCGCCGCCAGCCCCCGGCGGACCAGGCGTCGCTGCCCGGCGGCGACCGCCAGCACCCCGGCGAGCAGGGCGACCTTGCCGCACAGCAACCGCCCGTACGGCGTGTCGAGCAGCGCGGCGGGCCGGCCGAGCTCGACCGCGGCCTGGGCGACGCCACTGGCGAGCAGCCAGCACACCGCGAGGGTGGCCAGCCGGGACCAGGCGGGCAGGACCCGGGCGCGCACCCGCTCGTGCAGGCCGGGCAGCAGGAACGCCACCAGGGTGAGCAGCCCGCCCGCCCAGACCGCCATCGCGGCCAGGTGCACCACGCCGACGGCGACACTGACCGGCGGCAGCGGCGCGGCCACCGGGTGCCCGGCCAACGGCCAGGTGGTCAGCGCCGCGACGCCGACTCCCGCCAGCGCGGCCCGCCGCCCCCGACCCGACCGGCCGGCCACCACGGCGGGCAGCAGCGCCGCGGCCACGCCGACCAGGGCCAGCCGGGCCCCCAGCACCGGGCCGACGGCGCTGGCGGCCACCGCCCGCAGGTCGGCCGGGGACAGCTCACCGACCGGCGCGCCCACCATGTCCGCGGCCTGTGCCACCCACTGCCCGGCGGTGGCCACCACGACCAGGCCGAGCCCCGCCCAGGCGGCCGTCACGGCCGGGCGGCGGGAGCGCCGGCGCGGCCACATCCCGACGGCCAGCAGCACCGGACCGACGGCCAGCACCAGCCCCAGGTAGCCGACGTACCGGGCGGCCGGCGCCAGCGCGCCGCTGGTCCGGGTCCGACCGTCGGGCGGCGGGGGAGTCGCCGACGGGGCGCCGGCGGAGTACGTGAAGCTGCCGGCCACCGGATGGCTGTCGGCCGAGATCACCCGGTAGCTGACCAGGTAGGTGCCGAGCGGCCGGTCGGGCACCCGGACCGGGATGCGCAGGGTGCCGCCGCGCACCACCGGCTCACCCGTGTGGACCTTCCGCCCGTCCGGGCCGAGGACCTGCACCCGCCCCGCGACGGGGGCCACCGGCTCGCTGAAGGTCACCACGACCTCCCGCGGCGGCGAACCGATCACCGCGTCGCGGACCGGACTGCTGGCGACCAGCACGGCGTGCGCGGCGGCGGGGACGGGCGGCGTCAGCGGTACGGACAGCAGGGCGAGCAGCAGCCCCAGCAGCGCGGCGGTTCGGGTACGCACGATCAGTGGTTCGGATCGGACGGCCGTACGGTTCAACGCGGACGGGTCCCGGATCCCCCGGTGCCGGCCGGCCGGCTCAGCCGGTGCCGGAGGGCGAGTTGCAGGGCGAGCCGGGCGTCGGGATCGTCCAGCGCCGGGCCGAACAGCTCACGCAGCCGGCGCATCCGGTACCGCACGGTCTGCGGGTGGGTGTGCAGCTCCTCGGCGACGGCGACCACCTGCCCCTGCCGGCGCAGCCAGCTGTGCAGCGTCTCGGCCAGCGCCTGCCGGGCGGCGGGCCGGATGCCGTCCAACGCGGCCAGCTCGACCGCGCCCAGCCGGTCGGCGAGGCCCGGCTCCCAGGCCATCAGCAGGGTCAGCAGGTGCTCGTCGCAACCGAGCGGCCCCGGTGGGAGCACGCCGTCGTGTTGCAGGGCCAGCGCGCGTCGGGAGAGCCGGTACGACAGCCGGGCCCGGCCCAGCTCGACGGTTGGGCCGAGCGCCGCCCGCCGGCCGGACAGCGCCTGCCGGGCGCTGGCCAGCCGTCCGGGCGTGCCCGGGTCGGGCAGGACGAGCCGTACCGCGTCGTCGATGACGGTGGCGATGGCGCCCCCGCCGATGGACCGCGCCAGGTGCTCGGCGTCGCTGCCGTCGACGCTGACCACGGCGACGCTGCGGGGCAGCGGCCAGCGGGCCGCGTCGGCCGCCGCGTGCAGCGCGCTCTCGGCCGGGGCCTCGGGCTGCACCAGCAGGGTGATCAGCCGGCGGCGGGTGGTCGCCCAGTCCTGCGCGGCGTCGCGCTGCTCGTCGAGGAATCCCTCCGCCGCCGCGCCGGCGAGGGCGTCGGCCAAGCCGAACAGCGCACCGGCGATGACGTACAGGTCGCCCGGCGCCGGGCCGGCCGGGCCGGCGTTCTCCACGAGGAAGGCCCAGATGTCCCGGGCGCCGAGGGTGAGGACGGTGCGCAGCGCGTCCACCCGGTGGCCCTCCCGGTACTCGGTGCGGCCGAGGGCGTGGAACACCGCCCGGGTGGCGGCGAGGTCGCGGCCCGGATCGGCGACCGCCTCGACGAACGCGTCGACGGCGGTCTCGACGCCGAGGGTGAGGCCCTGCCCCTGCCCGCCGGTCAGCGACCGGCCCTGCGCCCGCATGGCCGCGCGGACCGTCGCGAGGATCCGCCCGTGCAGGGGTGCCCGCAGCCCGCGGAGGTGCTCGCCGACCGTCGGCGGGAGCGCGGCGAGCCCCGGCTCGATGTCGATGAGCGCGTCGGACACGCTTCGGCCCCTCACTTTTGTCATCCGGGTTACAAAACCTACACTGGATCTTGCGCGTGGACCGCCACCATCTTGGCAACCTCGTACGTAGCGTCGGTGGCATGGATACGGATGTCATCGTGATCGGCGCCGGGCTGGCCGGCCTGGTCGCCGCCGCCGAGGCCGCCGACGCGGGTCGGCGGGTGCTGCTGCTCGACCAGGAGCCCGCGCAGAACCTCGGCGGGCAGGCGTTCTGGTCGTTCGGCGGCCTGTTCCTGGTGGACTCGCCCGAGCAGCGGCGGATGGGCATCCGCGACTCGGTCGAGCTGGCCTGGCAGGACTGGACGGGCAGCGCGGCCTTCGACCGACCCGAGGACCACTGGCCGCGCCGGTGGGCCGAGGCGTACGTGCACTTCGCGGCCGGGGAGAAGCGGGCCTGGCTGCGGGGGATGGACCACCGGGTCTTCCCGGTGGTCAGCTGGGCCGAGCGGGGCGGGGGCGCGGCCGACGGCCACGGCAACTCCGTACCCCGGTTCCACGTCACCTGGGGCACCGGCCCGGGGCTGGTCGAGCCGTTCGCCCGGCGGGTCCAGCAGGCCGCCGACGAAGGCCGGGTACGACTGCTGTTCCGGCACCGGGTCGACGAACTCGTCACCACAGGCGGCGTGGTCACCGGGGTACGCGGGACCGTCCTCGAACCCGACGACGCCCCGCGCGGCCGCAGCACCTCCCGGGTGGCGGTCGGCGACTTCGCGTACGGCGCGCAGGCCGTGATCATCACCTCGGGCGGCATCGGCGGCAACCACGACCTCGTCCGGCGGGCCTGGCCGGCGCGGCTCGGCACGCCGCCGACCCGGATGGTCGCCGGGGTGCCCGCCTACGTCGACGGCCGGATGCTGGGCATCACCGAGGCCGCCGGCGGGCAGGTGATCAACCCGGACCGGATGTGGCACTACACCGAGGGCCTGCGCAACTGGGACCCGGTCTGGCCGGACCACGGCATCCGGATCCTGCCCGGCCCGTCGTCGCTGTGGCTCGACGCGACCGGCCGGCGGCTGCCCGCGCCGCTGTTCCCCGGCTTCGACACCCTCGCCACCCTGCGGCACCTGCGCGGCACGGGGCACGACTACAGCTGGTTCCTGCTCACCCAGAAGATCATCGAGAAGGAGTTCGCGCTGTCGGGCTCCGAGCAGAACCCGGACCTGACCAACCGCAGTGTCCGGCAGGTCCTGCAACGGGTCCGTCCCGGCGCGCCCGGCCCGGTGGAGGCGTTCAAGCGCCACGGCGCCGACTTCGTGGTCGCCGACACCCTGGAGGAGCTGGTCGACGGGATGAACGCGTTGGCGGCCGAGACGGGCGGCCCGCAGTTGGACGTCACGCCGCTGCGCCGGCTGGTCGAGGCGCGCGACCGCGACGTCGCGCACCCGTACGGCAAGGACGCCCAGCTGCACGCCGTCCGGGGCGCCCGCCGGTACCGGGGCGACCGGCTGATCCGGGTCGCCACGCCGCACCGCCTGCTCGATCCGGCGGCGGGCCCGTTGATCGCCGTCCAGCTGCACGTGCTGACCCGCAAGACCCTCGGCGGGCTGCACACCGACCTCTCCGGCCGGGTGCTGCGCCCGGACGGCGAACCGCTCGGCGGGGTGTACGCCGCCGGCGAGGTCGCCGGGTTCGGTGGCGGCGGCATGCACGGCTACAACGCCCTGGAGGGCACCTTCCTCGGTGGTTGCCTCTTCTCCGGGCGGACGGCCGGGCGGGCCGCCGCGGTAGCGGTCGCCTGACGGCTCCGCCGGGTCGCGGGGCGGGCCGCCCCGCGACCCGGCCGGCGGGCGGGACCGCACGGCGCCCGCCCCGACCGGGACGGGCGCCGCGCGGTGTCGCTTCCGGTCAGCTGGTGGGGAAGGTGTCCGGGGTACGGATCCGGTTGCGCATGAAGACGCCGGACTCGGTGAGCACGCCGGTGCCGGCGTACGTGCCGCCGTAGCAGGTGCCCGGCTTGAAGGCGGCGCTGCCCTCGTCGGCGTCGGAGTACGTCCAGTTGGCGTAGCTGATCTTCAGCCGGTCCAGCAGGTCCAGCCAGGCCGTGCTGCTGCCCGCGTCGACGGCCCCGCCGCCGGTGTAGGTGACCGTGCCGAACTCGGTGACGAACAGCGGCAGCCGGGCGGCGGCCCGCTCGACCTCGGCCCGGTAGTTGTCCCGGTGCGAGGCGGCGTAGAAGTGGAACGCGTACATGACGTTGCCGGCGTTCACCGGGTTGCTGATCACCTCGGTGGAGTTGCCGCCCTCCGACACGCCCAGCGAGGACCAGCCCCGGGTGCCGACGACCACGATCGCGTCCGGGTCGTTGGCCCGGATCACCGGGATGACCTGGTCGGCGTAGTTCTTGATGGTCTGCCAGCTGACCCCGTTGGGCTCGTTGGCGATCTCGTAGATGACGTTGTTGCGGTTGGCGTTGCGGGCCGAGACGGCGGCGAAGAAGGTCTTGCCCCGGTCCAGGTTGTACATCGGGTCGCCGGGGGTCAGCGTGTGGAAGTCGATCAGCGCGTACAGGCCCCGCTCACCGGCCTCGTCGACCAGCGTGTTGACCCGGTCGGTGAAGCCGCTCGGGTTGGTCTCGTAGCCGCCCTCCTGCACGTACATCGAGATCCGCAGCAGGTCGGCGCGCCAGTCGGTGGCGAGCGCGTCGAGGGACGCGTCGTTGTAGCACTGGGCGAACCACTGCAGGCCGTGGGTGCTCATGCCGCGTAGCTGGATCGGCCGGCCGTACTGGTTGCACAGGTTCACCCCGCAGACCCGGAGCTGACCGTTGACCGCCACCGGCGTCTGGCCGGTGGCCGGCGGCGTCGTCGGCGGGGGCGTGGTCGGCGGTGGGGTGGTCGGGGGCGGCGTGGCGGTCGGCGGCGGGGTGGTGGGGCGCGTCGCGCCGGTGCAGACCGTGCCGTTGAGGGTGAACGACGTGGGCGCCGGGTTGCTGCCGGTCCAGGTGCCGTTGAAGCCGATGGTGGTGGACGCCCCACTGGCCAGGGAGCCGTTCCAGCTCAGGCTCTGCGCGGTGACGGACTGGCCGCTCTGCTGGTACGTCGCCGACCAGCCCTGCCCCACCCGCTGCCCGGCGTCCGGGAAGCTGAAGCCGAGGGTCCAGCCGTTGACCGCGTCCCCGAGGTTCTTGATCGTGATGTTGGCGGTGAACCCGCCGGTCCAGGAGCTGGTGGTGTAGGTGACGGCGCAGCCGGGTGCCGCCATCGCGTTGGCGACCGGCAGGAACGCCGACGCGCCGATGGTCAGTGCGGCCGCGGCACCGGCGGCGAGCAGGTGCCGCCGCGTCGGGCGGGGGATCTTCTGCATGGGACGTCTCAATCTCTGCGGGGGTCGGGTGCGAGGTGGTGGTGCCCGGGCCGGCCGTGGACCGGATGGCTGTGGTGCCCACACATCACCCAGCGGTCGCCGGCGGTGCCCGGTGTCGCCTCGATGCCCGGACGAGGCTCGGGAGCGCTCCCATGGCAGCCTAGAGGCGTCCGCAACATCCCCGCAACATGTCGATGCGTCGAAGTGTCCGGCGCGGCCCCCGGCTGCCGACCACCGCAGGCGCAGGCCGGCCCCGCGCCCCGGCGAGCGGGGGGCGCGGGGCCGGGGAGCCGACCTTCAGCGGCCCTGCAGGGACCGGACGTTGTCGCCGAAGGTCCAGCCCTTGGCGCCGTCCCAGTTCAGCGACCAGGTCATCAGCCCTTTCAGCCCGCCGCGGTAGGTGTTCCACGCCTGCGCCACCGACGACGGCGGCAGGTGTCCGCCGCCGGCGCCGGGCTGCGCCGGCAGGCCGGGGACCTGCTTGTCGTACGGGACGCGGATGGTGGTGCCCTGGACGACCAGTCCGGTGTGGAGGCAGTCGGTCTGCGTGGTGAAGCCCTGCACGGTGCCCGCCGGGTAGGAGTCGCCGGAGCAGCCGTACATGCTGCCGTTGTAGTACTGCATGTTCAGCCACCAGAGCCGGCCGTTGTCGGCGTACCGCTTGATGATCGGCAGGTAGGCCCCCCAGATCGAGCCGTAGGTGACGCTGCCGCCGGTGACGTACGCGGTCTCCGGGGCCATGGTGAGGCCGAAGCCGGCCGGCATCTGGGCCAGCACCCCGTCGATGATCCGGATCAGGTTCGCCTGCGAGGGGGAGAGCCGGTTGATGTCGCCGCTGCCGGTCAGGCCGGTCTCGATGTCGATGTCGATGCCGTCGAAGTTGTACCTCTTCAGGATCGGCACCACCGTGGCGACGAACCGGTCGGCGACCGCCGTCGAGTTCAGGTCGATGCCGGCGGTGGCGCCGCCGATCGACAGCAGGATGGTCAGGCCGGCCGCCTTCGCCTGGCACATCTCGGCGGGGGTGGGCACCTTGACGGTGGCGTCCATGCCGTCCTCCCAGAGCGCCGTGCCGTCGGCGCGGATCACCGGGAAGGCGGCGTTGACCACGTTGTAGCCGTGGCCGGTGATCCGCTGGTCGGTGATCGGGATCCAGCCCAGCGGCGGGTGGACGCCGTTGGCGGCGCCGTCCCAGTTCTCCCAGTAGCCCTGCAGCACCTTGCCCGCCGGCCGGGGCTTGGCCGCGCAGGTCGGTGTGCCCGGCGGCGGGGTGGCGGTCGGCGTCGCGGTCGGCGTCGGCGTGGGCGACGAGGTACGGGTGGGCGTGGGCGTGGGCGTGCCGCCGCCGTCACAGGCGCCGAGGTCCCGCCACAGCGACGGCGCGGCGGCCGGGTTCCAGCCGGCGCCCGGCGGTGGCGTGTGGGTCACCAGGGCCTCGTAGCGCCGGCCCGCGTAGCTGACCTGGCTGCCCGCCGGGTAGGTGGTGCCCTCGGCCCAGGCGGGCGCGGTGCAGGCGACGGCCGCGACGTCGGTGATCGCCGCGGCGAGCCCCTGCGTCGGCGGCAGGGCGGCGGCGGCCGTGGCCAGCGCCACGCCGGCGGCCAGAGCGGTGAGTGCGGGTCGGAGTCGCATGACATACCTCCTCGTCGATGCGCCGGAGGTTATCAGTTAACTTTGTTAAATGTAAATGTCGCGATGTCCCGGCCCCGTCAGGCCCGGCTGCGGACGAAGGTCTCCTCGCCCCACGACCCGTCGTCGGCCGCCAGCCGGATCACCAGCCGGTCGCCGGCGCAGTGGTACGAGCCCTCCGAGTTCGCCATCACCGACCTGATGTCCAACTCCTGGCCGTCGACCCGCAGCAGGTTCACGTCGCCCGCGGTCACCCCGTCGCGCTGCCGGTACCGCCCGGCCCCGGCGGTCCACCGGTACGTCTGCATGCCCCGCCGGACGTTGCGCACGGTGTGCCCGTTGAGGGAGCCCTCCGCCACGGTCAGGTCGAACAGGTCCGTCGCGGTGCCGTCCACCCGGTAAGCGCTGGCGAAGCCGGTCTCCGGGCCGCTGGCGAGATCCACGCTCGCGTCCTGTCGCAGCCCGGCCAGCGTGCCCAGCGGCGAGTCGGCGGCGACCGGCACGTGGTAGCGGCCGGCGGTGAGCCGCCACACCCCGACCAGGCAGCCGTCCTGTCCGGTCACCGCCGCACGATCCGACTCCCGATGCACGCCGGCCACCGCCCCGGACGCGCCGAGCAGCACCACGACGGCGGCACCGGCCAGCAGCCAGCGCCGGTGCCGGGCGCGCACTGCCACGGCGAGCGCCGCCGTCACCGCGGCGCCGAGCGCCGCGGCGAGCGTCGCGAACACCGGTGCGACGAGGAGGGCGTGACTGACCGCCCGGACGACGAGAACCTGCTCGGGAGGCCGGACACAGCCGAGGTCGGCGGCGGTGTCGAGGCAGGGCAGCGTCGCCGTCACGGCCACCAGCGCCGGCGCCAGCAGCAGCCCCGCCGTGCCGGCGGCGAGCAGCGCGTGCCAGACCGACAGCCGCCGGCCGGCCACGGCCGCGACCGCCACGGTCATCTCCACCAGCGTCACCGGCAGCAGGGTGTGACCGTCGACCAGCCCTCGCAGCGCCGCCGGCCCGAGGCCCGGGTCCCGGACCGCGACCGCGACGCCGGCCACCACCAGCGGCAGCGCCGCCGCACCGACGACCCCCGCCACCAGGCCGAGTCGGATCGCCCGCCGGGTGGCGGGCCGGTTCGCCAGGACCGGGTACAGCGCGGCGGCGAGCGGCAGCGCGAGCAGGTACGGCGCCTGGTCGGCCAGCACGCGGACGTACCAGCCGAGGGTGTCCAGCAGGGTGAGCGCGGTGACCTGGTCGGGGTGGCCCTCCCGCGCCGCGAGCACCCGCGGCATGCTCACCTCGGAGTCCGCCGACCACGCGTCCAGGACCAGGAACGACGCCACGAAGGCGGCGGTCAGCACGGTCGTGGCCACGGCGGCGCCGGCCCACGCCCGGCGGGTGCGGGTCGCGTCGTCCACGGCGACCCGGCGCAGGTGCGCGCGAGCGCCGAGGGCCACCCAGCGGCCGAGCAGGACGCCACCGGCGATCCCGAGCCCGGCCCAGGTCAGCTCGACCCACCAGGCCGGCCGGTCGCTGGCGTACCCGGCCGACCAGGCCAGCCGGCGGCCGACGAGCAGCCCGACGGCGAGTGCCGCGCCGAACAGGCCACCCCGGGACGCCGCGCCGCCGCCGTGCCGCGCCCACCAGGCCGACCGCCACAGCGCGCCGGTGGTGACCAGGGCCAGCGGCGCGCCGAGCAGCAGGCCGGCGAGGAACGCGCCGCCGGTGAGCGGGTCGGGGCCGCCCAGGGTGCGCGGCAGTTGCGACATCAGGTCCAGCAGCGGCGGTGCGGCGATCCCGGCCGCCAGGCCGGCGCCCAACGCCTCGACCGGGCGGGCGGCGACCCGGCGCGCCGGCCGGGCCAGCTCGTCGGCGCGGGCCCCGGCCAACGGCTGGAACCGGAACACCGCGGCGAGGCGGGACCAGCGCCCGGCGCGGGTGCGGTCGGCCGCGAGCATCGCCCGGGCGGTCGCGGCATCCACCCCGGTCAGCCGGGCGTCCGCGGCGAACTCCCGGGCCCGCAGCACCGACCACGCCGACACCTGCACCACCAACGCGAACACCGCCAACCGCCAGGCGTCGCCGAGCAGGTGCGCGGCCGGTACGGCGCCGGCGTAGTTGACCGCGACCGGGGCGAGCACGCCGAGCGGGAAGGCCCACGCCAACGCGATCGTCAGCCGGGTCAGGTCCACGTCCGCGTTGCGCAGGTGGGCGAGTTCGTGCTGGACGACCGCCCGGAACACGCCGGGCGCCGTCCGGTGGGCGTGCACGAGCCCCAGGTCGAGCCGGACGTACCGGACTCCGACCGTGCCGAAGGTGTTGCCGCTGACCCGTGCCGACCTCGACACCACGAACGTCGGCGGCCGACGCAGGCCCGCCTCGCGGACCAGGGCGGCCAGGTCCGCCCGTAACACCTCGGTGCCCGGCATCCGGTCCAGCCGGCGCAGGTCACGCAACCGGCGTTCGCACCACGGCGCGGCCAGGTAGATCGCCGCCGTCACGGCCGCCAGCACCGCCAGCCCGACGAGCATCTGGCGCACCACGTCGGCGTGCAGGGTGCCGAGGCACCGTTGCACCGCCGCGGCCGACTCCTCGTTGACCGTGCCGGCCCGCACGTCGATGGGTGGTGGAAACCGGCGCAGCCCGCTGACGCACTCGGCCCGTTCCCGGGTGAGCGCCGCGTCGATGAGCACCGTCTGCCAGCCGAACATGCTCGTCCCGACAACGGCGGTCACCACGGCGACGAAACGGCCCAGGGCCGGCGAGGGCAGTGGCGGGGTCACCGCGGCGTGGCCGGCGCGGTGCGACGTCGCCTCACCCACCGTCGGCGTTCCCGCCGTCCACTCCGAACCGTGCGACGAACGCGTCCCGCACCGCGGCGCGCAGCAGCGCGACCTGGTCCTCGCTGAGCGCCCAGCGCGGGTCGCGGGCGGCGGCGGTGACCGCTTCCTCGATGCGCAGCACCTGACCGGGGCGCAGCCGCACCGCCGGCAGCGCCGGTGCATCGGCGCCCGAGCGGCGGGCCCGCCACCGCCGGCCGAGCCGGCGCAGGCCGCCGCGTACCGCGTCGGTGGCGTGGCCCTGTGCCGCGTCGCGCAGCGCGGTGAGCGCGACGCCGGTCAGCACCATGACGTACGGCAGCAGCGGCTCGACGGTCTCGTGGAATCCGCCGCCGCCGGCCTCACCGCCGCCCACCCGCACCAGGTCGCGGGGGTCGTCGCGCCAGCGGTCGGGGCGACGCCGGTACGCCGGTTGCAGGAATACCAACAGCGGCTCCTCCTCGGGGGCCACCGCCCGGATCGCCAGCCGGACGAGGTCCTCCTCCGTCCCGCCGCCCGAGACCTGCCTGGTCGGGTTCATCGGTGATCGTGCCTCCCGGCCTGTCAGGTCGCCGCGCGCTCCGGCGGTCACGTTAAGCGCCACCTTCGCCGACCGCGATCAGCAATCAGACACTCACCCCCCCGTCACCTCCCCACCCCCGGCGCTCCCGCCGTCCCCGTGGTGATCAAGACGTGTGCGTCGGAATCAGCCCCGGACCTGACGCAAACTTCTTGATCACCGCAGCGGGCGAGCGCGCTCGCCGGGCCGAGTGGCCGGCAGAGGGCCGGGGGAGCGGGCCGGCGCCGGGGGCGGGGTCAGCGGCCGCCGGAGCGGCGGCGACGGGACCGTTCGTAGTCCTGGAAGCGCGCCTTGGCGATCACCGACCGGCGGGCGTCGCGCAGCACCAGACCCTCGGACCGGCCGGGTACGCCGTCGAGCGCCACCAGCGTGTGCGGCAGCTGGTCGGTCAGGAACGCGTACGTCTTGTCCAGGTCGCGGGGCAGCTCGGCGGCATCCACCGTGGCCAGTCGGGGAACCGTCGCCAACCCGTACGCCTCGGCCCGCGCGAGCAGCTCCCGCTCGTCCAGCCAGCGCTGGCCGCCGCCGTCGCGCCAGGCGGCGAGCTGCTCCGGCGACCGGGCCAGCAGGTCGGCGTACCCGTCGAACTCGGCGATGTCGAAGAGCCGGTGGCCGATCCGGCGGCTGTCGGTGTAGTGCTTCGACGCGCCGGTCACCTTGCCGCCGTACACCTCCAGGTAGTACACGGTGAACCGGTCGGCGGGGGCGTCCGTGCACAGCTGCTCGGCCAGCCGGCGCAGCGCATCGACGATGCCCAGCGCCGGGTTGGCGATCAGGTCGCCGCGGGCGTGCAGCAGTTCCTCGCGGCTGCCGATCAGGTACCGCCCGTCCGGGGTGAGGATGATCCGGCTGTTCGTGCCGTCCACCTTCTCGGTCAGGGTCACCGGCCCGGTGAACTCCACGACCTCCTCGCGCAGGCCCCCGTCCCTGGGGTCGAGCGCGTGGTACGTCGGGATCGACGGGTACTTGGTCATCGAGTTGACCGCGCGCAGGTCGGCGGTGCGGATGGCGAAGCTCGGCACTGGCGTTCCTCCCCGTGACGCCGCCGATGCCCGGCGGCGGGCCGCAGCGTATCGGGACCGGTTCCGCCGGTGCCCGCCCTTTTCCGCCCGTCCGGGGCAGACACGTCCCGGTGGGTAGGGGGTGAGGCCCGCCACCCCGCCCGCGCCGCGTTGGGCACGCCCCCGGTGCCGGTCTACCGTCGTCCCGGGCTCGCCGCCGCCCAGCCCCGGAGCGGCTGTCCCGATCACTGTCGATCCACCGAAGGACGGTCCACATGCGCGCCACCGTGATCCACGGCCCGAACGACATCCGTGTCGAGGAGGTTCCCGACGCCGCCGTGCGCCATCCCACCGACGCGGTCGTCCGGGTGGTCACCGCCTGCATCTGCGGCAGCGACCTGTGGGCGTACCGGGGGGTGGCCAGCCGTCAGCCGGGGCAGCGCATCGGCCACGAGTTCCTGGGCGTGGTGGAGGCCACCGGCGCCGACGTCACCTCGGTGCGCGCCGGCGATCTGGTGGTGGCGCCGTTCGTCTGGTCCGACGGGGTCTGCGACTTCTGCCGCGAGGGCCTGCCCACCTCCTGCCCGCACAGCGGGTTCTGGGGCGAGCCCGGCTCCGACGGCGGGCAGGGCGAGGCCGTCCGCGTCCCGTACGCCGACGGCACGCTGGTGAAGCTCCCCGCCGAGGCCGCCGGCGACGAGCGGCTGCTCACCGCGCTGCTGGCGCTCTCGGACGTGATGTCCACCGGCCACCACGCGGCGCTCGCCGCCCGGGTCCGCCCCGGCGTCACCGTCGCGGTCGTCGGCGACGGCGCGGTGGGGCTCTGCGGGGTGCTGGCCGCCCGGCGGCTCGGCGCCGAGCAGATCATCGCGCTGGGCCGGCACACCGCCCGCACCGACATCGCCCGGGCGTTCGGCGCCACCGACGTGGTCGCCGAGCGCGGCGACGCGGCGGTCGCCGCCGTCCGGGAGCTGACCAAGGGCCACGGCGCGCACGCCGTGCTGGAGGCCGTCGGCACCGAGGAGTCCATGCGTACGGCGATCTCCATCGCCCGCGACGGTGGCGCGGTCGGCTACGTCGGGGTGCCGCACGGGGGCAGCGCCGGCGTGGACATCCGCCAGATGTTCGGCCGCAACGTCGCCCTCGGCGGCGGGGTCGCCCCGGCCCGCGCCTACATCCCGGAGCTGCTCGCCGACGTGCTCGACGGCACCATCGACCCGTCGCCGGTCTTCGATCGGACCGTCACCCTCGACGGGGTGCCCGACGGCTACCGGGCGATGGACGAGCGCACCGCGCTGAAGGTCCGCATCACCTTCTGACCGTCACTACCGCCGGTGACGACGCCGCCCCTGGTGGGCGGCGTCCGCCGTACCGTACGGTGCTCGCCGTGACCGCAGACGATCACTTTCCGACCGGCCCCGTGGCCGTGCTCGCCAACCCCACCGCGGGCCGGGGCCGGCACCGTGGCCTGCTGCCCGCCGTGCTGGAGCGGCTGGCCACCGCCGGCCGCCCGGTCGAACTCCTGACGGCGGGTACCCCGGCCGAGGCGGAGGTGGCGTGCCACGCCGCGGTCGCCGGCGGCGCGGGCGCGCTGATCGCGGTCGGTGGCGACGGCACCGTCCACCGGGCGTTGCAGGCCGTCGCGGGTACGGCGGTGCCGTTCGGCCCGGTGCCGGCCGGCACCGGCAACGACTTCGCGGTCGACAGTGGCTTCCCGGCCGACCCGCTGGCCGCCGTCGAGGTGATCGCCGCCGCGCTGTGCGAGGGGCGCACCCGGCGGGTAGACCTGGCCCGGATGACCGGAGCGGACGGCGGCGACCGCTGGTACGGGGCGGTGCTCGCGGCGGGCTTCGACGCGATCGTCAACGAGCGGGCCAACCGGATGCGCTGGCCGCGCGGCCCCCGCCGCTACGACCTGGCGATCCTGATCGAGCTGGCCCGGCTGCGCCCGCGCCGCTACACGCTGCGCCTGGACGGCGAGGTGCACGAGCTGGACGCGGTGCTGGTGGCGGTCGGCAACGGCGCCAGCTACGGCGGCGGGATGCGGATCTGCCCGGACGCCGACCCCACCGACGGGCTGCTGGACGTGGTGGTCGGCGGGCGGTTCGACCGGCGCACCCTGATGCGGGTCAAGCCGCGCATCTACCAGGGCACCCACGTGACGCACCCGCTCGTGCGCAGCTACCGGGCCCGCGTAGTGGAGCTGGCTGCCGAGGGCATCACCACGTACGCCGACGGGGAACGCTCCCTCGACCTGCCGGTGCGGATCACCGCCGTGCCGGGGGCGGTGCGGTTGCTGCGCTGAGCTGGTCGTCCGTGCCGGTCGCCGCCGGGCCGGCCGGTGCGGCCTGGGAGTGCTCGGGTCGATCGGCGGTGCGCGGCGCGCCGGCCCGCACGGCTCCGATGCTGGCCGCGACCACCAGGGCGATGGCGAGCACCTCCGTCAGGTGCAGGTCCTGCCCGAGGACCAGCCAGCCGGCGAGCGCGGCGAGCGCCGGGCCGAGGCTCATCAGCACCGCGAAGGTCGAGGTGGCCAGCCGGCGCAGCGCCAGCAGTTCGAGGGTGTAGGGCAGCACCGAGGCGAGCAGCGCCAGCCCGGCGCCGAGCGCCAGCACGCCCGGGTGCCACAGCCGCGTCCCGGCGTCGGCCAGCCCGAACGGCAGGGTGAGCACGGCCGCCACCGTCATGGCCAGGGCCAGCCCGTCGGCCCGGGGGAACCGGCCGCCGACCCGGGCCGAGCAGACGATGTACGCCGCCCAGAGCGCCCCCGCGCCCAGCGCCAGACCGGCACCGACCGGGTTCAGCCGGTCGAACCCACCCTGGCCGAGCAGCGCCACCCCGGCCAGCGCCAGACCGGCCCAGCACCACGCGGTCCACCGGTGGGCGGTCAGCACCGACAGGGTGAGCGGCCCGAGCACCTCCAGGGTCACCGCAGGCCCCAGCGGGATCCGCTCGATGGCCTGGTAGAACACCGAGTTCATGCCGGCCAGAGCGAGCCCGAACAGGACCACCGACGCCCAGTCGCCCCGGCCGTAGCCCCGCAGCCGGGGCCGGCACACCAGCAGCATGAGCAGCGCGCCGATGGCCAGCCGCAGCGTGACCGTGCCGGCCACCCCGGCCCGGGGGAAGAGCAGCGCGGCGACCGCCGAGCCGAAGTGCACCGACAGCGCGCCGCCGAGCACCAGCCCGACCGCCCCCACCTGGCCGGTTCCCCAGCGGCGCAGGATGCGGGCGGGCGTCGACGAGCGGGCGCGGGAGTCCATCCCCGGGACGCTAGTGCGCCCACCGGGCCGGCCCGCAGCCGGTGGCCCGCCACGTGCAGGCCCCCACACCGGCCGCCGCACTCGCCGGCTCACCAGGTGGCCGACCTGGCGGTCGCCGGCCCCCTCGCACACCGCCATCTCGCCGGAACGGAGCGAGTCTCGCCGCCGTCCGGCCGCCTCACCGTCTCGCCGACGTGGCGGTTTCCCGCCCTCGCGGACACCGCCATGTCGCCGGAACGGGGCGGATCATGCGTGCGGCCGTCAGGCTGACCCGGCGGTTGCCGGCGTGCCTGGATGCCGCCATGCCGCCGGGACGCAGGGGTCACGCTGGCCGGTCGGCGCCGGCGAGCCGGTCCAGCCACTCGGCGAGCAGCGCCCGCTCGGCCGGGGTGAGGTCGCCGGCCAGTTGTGGCAGCGCCGCCCGCAGCGCGACGGCGTGGCGTACCGGCCGGTCGGGTGGGCGGACGGCGCGGGCGGCGGGGCTGTCGGCGCAGATCGCCGTGACGACCGCCTCCCGGGTGGCGACCGACAGGCCCGGGTCGCCGCCCTGGATCAGGGTGAGAGTGACACCGCAGCTGGCCGCGTGGACCATCTCGGCCGCCCGGTCCACGTCGACGCGCAGCCGCCCCGCCTCGGCCACCCGCACGACGAGCTGGCGGAAGATGTCGGCGGCCACCCGGGCGGCGGTGGGGCGCGCGCCGGGGCGCGGGTCGCCGTACATCAGGGTGTGGAAGGCCGGGTTGGCGACGCCGAACCCGACGTGCATGTCCCAGCCGCGGCGCAGGTCGTCCACCGGGTCGTCGGCGGGCTCGCGGGCGGCCTGCGCGTGCAGGTGCGCGGCGAAGCCGTAGCTGGCGGCGGCGTCGAGCAGACCTCGCATGTCGCCGAACTGGCGGTAGATGGTGGGGGCCTGCACCCCGGCGGCGCGACTCACCGCGCGGGTGGAGACCGTCGCCCGGCCGCCCGCGGCGAGCAGCGCGGCGGCGGCCCGCACGATCCGGTCCCGGGCCGACGTCTCGGTCACGATAGCGACGATAACCCCTCGGTGTTAGCGGCCGGTCCTAACGCGATTATCAAGATCCTGTTAGCGCTGATGCATCGCCGCAGGTCAGTCGCGCAGCGCCAGGTCGAGCACCGCACCGAGGCCGTTCTCCCGGCCCGGATCGGCGCAGGGCAGCACCAGCACGGCGCAGCCGGCGTTGACCGCGCCGGCGTCGGCCGGGGTGTCGCCCACCATCAGCGTCCGCTCCGGGTCCACGCCCAGCATTCCGCAGGCGCGCAGGAAGATCCCCGGGTCCGGCTTGCAGCGCCCCACCTCGTACGACAGGGCGTACGCGTCGACCAGCCCGTCGAGGCCCCAGGCGGCGAAGAGCGGCCGGATGTCGAAGCCGATGTTGCTCACCACCGCCACCTTCACCCCCGCCTTGTGCAGAGCGCCCAGGGTGGCCTCGACGCCCGGATAGGGCACCCAGCCCTCCGGGACCAGCAGCCGCTCGTAGAGCGCCTCGGCGAAGCCCTCGATGCCGGCGTCCACCGTCTCGGCCAGCCCGGTGTAGGCGCCCCGGTGCGCGTACGGGTAGAGGTCCCGGTCGGCCCAGAGCTCGGCCAGCCGCGGCGGCACCCGCGCCGGCAGCGGCCCGCCCGCCCGACCCGCGGTGAGCAGCCGGTCGGCCAGCGCGGTGGCCCGCATCCGCTCCAACGTCACCCCGCAGGCGGCAGCCGCCTGGCATGCCCACTCGTGGGGCTCCTCCACCTGGGCCAGGGTGCCGTGGAAGTCGAACAGGACCGCCTCCACGGCGCGGCGGGGCGGACCCGGGCGGACGGCGTCGTCGGCGCCGCTCGGGACATGGGGCGGTTGGGCATGATCCGGCACGTCGTGCACCCTACCGACCCCCACCGACCACCCCGGCGGACGGCCTTGGCAGGTAGCCGTGCGGAGTACGCACTAATCTTGAGGACATGTCGAGCCCCGCCGAGCGGTACGCCGCGGCGCGCCGCCGGGCCGCGCAGGCCTCCCAGTTCCCGGCGCTGGACGAGTTCGCCCTCGATCTGGGGTTCGATCTCGACGACTTCCAGCGCGAGGCGTGTCAGGCGCTGGAACGGGGAAGCGGCGTACTCGTCTGCGCTCCCACCGGCGCCGGCAAGACCGTGGTCGGCGAGTTCGCCGTACACCTGGCCCTGCGGGGAACGCCCGCGCGGCCGGCGGCGGCCGACGGCGGCGGGCCGCCGCCCGCCCGGCGCAAGTGCTTCTACACCACGCCGATCAAGGCGCTGTCCAACCAGAAGTACCACGACCTCGTCGACCGGTACGGCGCCGAGCAGGTCGGCCTGCTCACCGGCGACAACGCGATCAACGGCGACGCCCCCGTGGTGGTGATGACCACCGAGGTGCTGCGCAACATGCTCTACGCCGGCTCGGCCACCCTGGAAGGCCTGGCCTACGTGGTGATGGACGAGGTGCACTACCTCGCCGACCGGTTCCGCGGCGGGGTCTGGGAAGAGGTGATCATCCACCTGCCCGCCTCGGTCACCCTGGTCTCGCTGTCGGCCACCGTCTCCAACGCCGAGGAGTTCGCCGACTGGCTGGTCACCGTGCGCGGCGAGACCGCGGTGGTGGTCAGCGAGCACCGGCCGGTGCCGCTGTGGCAGCACATGCTGGTCGGCAAGCGGATGTTCGACCTGTTCCACGACGCGGACGCGGCCCGCAAGCACGACGTGCACCCGGAGCTGCTGCGCTACACCCGCGACACGGTCCGCCGCCTGGAGCTGGGCGAGGGCCGCAGCGCCGGTCCCGGCGCCGGTCGGCGCGGTCCCCGCTGGCGCGGTCCGATGCGTCCGGACATCGTCGACCGGCTCGACCGCGAGGGGCTGCTCCCGGCGATCCTCTTCATCTTCAGTCGCGCCGGCTGCGCCGCCGCCGTGCAGCAGTGCCTCGCCGCCGGGCTGCGCCTCACCTCGCCCGAGGAGCGCGCCGAGATCCGCCGGGTGGTCGAGTCCCGGGTCACCGCCATCCCCGGCGAGGACCTGACGGTGCTGGGTTACTGGGAGTGGCTGGACGGGCTGGAGCGCGGCCTGGCCGCGCACCACGCCGGCATGCTGCCGGTGTTCAAGGAGGTCGTCGAGGAGCTGTTCGTCCGCGGTCTGGTCAAGGCGGTCTTCGCCACCGAGACCCTCGCGCTGGGCATCAACATGCCGGCCCGCTGCGTGGTGCTGGAACGGCTGGTCAAGTTCAACGGCGAGGCGCACGTCGACCTGACGCCGGGGGAGTACACGCAGCTCACCGGCCGGGCCGGCCGGCGCGGCATCGACGTCGAGGGGCACGCCGTCGTGGTGTGGTCCCCGGAGACCGACCCGCGGCACGTCGCCGGGCTCGCCTCCACCCGGACGTACCCGCTGCGCTCCAGCTTCCGGCCGTCGTACAACATGGCCGTCAACCTGGTCGGCACGGTGGGCGCGGAGCCCGCCCGGGCGCTGCTGGAGTCGTCGTTCGCGCAGTTCCAGGCGGACCGGTCGGTGGTCGGCCTGGCCCGGCAGGTACAGCGCAACACCGAGACCATCGAGGCGTACGGGGTGGAGGCCGCCTGCCACCACGGCGACTTCGACGAGTACTTCGCGCTGCGGGTGGCGATCGCCGACCGCGAGCGGGCCATCGCCCGGCAGGGGCAGACCCAGCGCAAGGCGGCGGCGGTGGCTTCCCTGGAGCGGCTGCGGGTCGGCGACGTGATCCGGGTGCCGTCCGGCCGGCGGGCCGGGCTCGCCGTCGTCCTCGACCCGGCCACCGGCGGCTTCGGCGAGCCGCGCCCGCTGGTGCTCACCCAGGACCGCTGGGCCGGCCGGGTCAGCCCCGGCGACTTCACCACCCCGGCGGAGGTGCTCGCCCGCATCCGGGTGCCCAAGCACTTCAACCACCGGTCCCCGGCCGCCCGGCGCGACCTCGCCGCCGAGGTCAGCGGCACCGGCCTGGACCGGCACGGCGGTCGCCGCGGCGGCCGCTCCCGGCAGGCCGCCGGCGAGGACCACCGGCTCAGCCAGCTCCGCACCGAGCTGCGTAACCACCCCTGCCACGGCTGCCCCGACCGGGAGGAGCACGCCCGCTGGGCGGAGCGGAGCCGCCGGCTGGAGAAGGACACCGAGGAGCTGCGCCAGCGGGTGGCCGGCCGGACCGGCTCGCTGGCCCGGACCTTCGACCGGATCGTCGCGCTGCTCACCGCCCGGGGCTACCTCTCCGCCGACGGCGGGGTCACCGACGCCGGCCGGATGCTCGGCCGGATCTGGACCGAGGCCGACCTGCTCGTCGCCGAGTGCCTGCGCCGGGGCGTCTGGGACGGGCTCTCCCCGGCCGAGCTGGCCGCCGCCGTCTCGGTGGTGGTCTTCGAGGCCCGCCGCGACGTCGACGAGCGGGCCGGACTGCCCCGCGGCCCGGTCGCCGACGCGGTCGACGAGACGCTCAAGCTGTGGGGGGAGATCGAGGCCGACGAGGCCGGCCGAGGTCTCACCGTCACCCGGGAGCCGGACCTCGGCTTCGCCTGGCCGATCTACCGCTGGGCCCGGGGCGAGGCTCTGGCCAAGGTGCTGGCCAGCGGGCACGAGATCGACGGGGAGATGCCCGCCGGTGACTTCGTGCGCTGGTCCCGGCAGGTCGTCGACCTGCTCGGTCAGCTCGCCGACTCCGGGGGCGCCTCGGCCGACCTGCGGTCCACCGCCCGGCAGGCGATCGCCGCCGTCAACCGCGGCGTGCTGGCGTACCACTTCTCCACCTGAGAACCCGCGGCGGCCGTCGCCCGTCCCGGCCCGCCCCGCCGGCCGTCCGGGCCGGTGGTCAGGGCCGGTCGGCGAGGGCGTCAACCAGTCGCCGGCAGGAGCCGGCCAGGTTCCACCGCTGCGCCAGCTCCAACAGCCGCTCCGGCTGCGCGGGCGCCGTCGGCAACGCGGTGGGCAGCGCCGGCAGCGGTACGTCCCGCGCCACCTCCACCACCTTCGGCGCGACGGCCAGGTAGCCCCGGGCCGCGTCCAGCTTGGTGCGCAGCCCCGGCGCGAAGCCGGAACCGGGCTCGTCCAGCGCGGCGAGGATGCCGGCGAGGCCGCCGTACCGGTCGATCAGCCGGGCGGCCGTCTTCTCACCCACCCCCGGCACCCCGGGCAGCCCGTCGCTCGGGTCGCCGCGCAGCGCGGCGAAGTCCGCGTACCGGTCGGCGGGCACCCCGTAGCGGGCGCGGACCGCCGTGTCGTCGCAGTCCTCCAGCTTGGCCACGCCCCGCCCGATGTAGAGCAGCCGCACCCCGCGCCCGTCGTCGACGAGCTGGAACAGGTCGCGGTCGCCGGAGACGACCTCCACCGGCGCGTCCTGGGTCACCGACAGCGTGCCGAGCACGTCGTCGGCCTCGTAGCCGGTCGCGCCGACCGCGGTGATGCCGATCGCCTCCAGCACGTCCAGGATCATCGGCACCTGCGGGGAGAGGGTGTCCGGCACCACCTCGCCGCCCTGCGGCGCCACCCGGTGCGCCTTGTACGACGGCAGCAGCTCCACCCGCCAGGCCGGCCGCCAGTCGTGGTCCAGCGCGCAGACCATCCGGTCGGGGCGGCGGGTGCGCACCAGTTGGGCGAGCATGTCGAGGAAGCCGCGGACGGCGTTGACCGGCTGGCCGTCGTCGGTCTTCGCGACCGACTCGGGAATGCCGAAGTAGGCCCGGAAGTAGAGACTCGGCGCGTCGATCAGCAGGATCGGGGGTCGCTGTGCCACGCCCGACAGCCTGTCACAGCCCTACGACGATCTGGGAACGTGGCGTGCCGCGCCGGCCTGGTCGGCTCCGGTCCGGGCCCGCGCCGTCCCGCCGTGGCTCACCGCTTGTCGTCGTGGCGGTAGAGCGTCTCGCGGCGGGCCGCGTACTGCAGGGCGTAGCTGGCCAGCAGCAGCACGATCGCCAGCACCACCTCCACGCCGGCCAGGACGCCGTCGGCGACGGTGAGGCCGAACGCGAGCAGCGCCAACCCGATCACGGTGAGGATGCCGGCCGCGAGCATTCGGCGACGCCGTACCGCTGCGCGTTCCCGCGTCACCGTCCCCACCTCCCACCGGCCACCTGTGTTCCAGGCTATCGGTGGCGACCGGCGGGCGGGCCGGTAATCGGGTGCCGGCCCGGGCCCGCACCGGCAGACTGCCGGCATGGCGTTTCTGCCCGGCCTGACGCTCTGCCGCAGGTTCCACGACGAGGTCCTCGCTCCGCTGCTGGCGCGGCGTTGTCCCGGATTGGCCTACGCAGCCGGCCTGCTCGACGGCGGGTCGGAACTGTTCGGGCTGGACACGCCCCGCTCCACCGACCACGACTGGGGTCCGCGGGCACAGCTCTTCGTCGCCGACGTCGCCGACGTCGCGCCGGTCCGCGCCGCGCTGGACGCCGGCCTGCCGGCGCAGTTCCTGGGCTGGCCGACCCGGTTCGCCGGTGGCCCCGGCACCCGCCTCGGTGTGGTGGACGCGGCCGGCGACCGACACGGGGTCGGCGTGGACGAACTGGGCGGCTGGCTACGTGGCCGGCTCGGTGTCGACCCGGCCGCCGGGCTCACCACGCAGGACTGGCTCTCACTGCCCACCCAGCGACTGGCCGAGCTGACCGGCGGGGCGGTCTTTCATGACGGACTCGGCGGGGCGCTGCGCGCCGCCCGGGCCCGGCTGGCCTGGTACCCGGACGACGTGTGGCGCCACGTGCTGAGCGCCGCCTGGACCCGGATCGGCCAGGGCGAGCACCTGGCCGGGCGGTGCGCCGAGGTCGGCGACGAGCTGGGCAGCCGGGTGGTCACCGCCGGGCTGGCCCGCGACCTGATGCGCCTCGGGCTGCTGCTGCACCGCCGCTGGCCCCCGTACGACAAGTGGCTCGGCACCGCCTTCGCCCGGCTGCCGCAGGCGCCGCCGGTGGTGGCCGCACTGACCGACGCCCTCGGGCCGGGCGGCTGGACGGCGCGGGAGGCCGGCCTCGGCCGGGCCTTGGAGACCCTCGCCGACTGGACGAACGGCACGCGCCTCGCCGCGCCGATCGATTCCCGGGTGCGGCCCTTCCACGGCCGCCCGTTCCTGGTCCTGGACGCCGGCCGGTTCGCCACCGCGTTGCGCGCCGCCATCGGTGATCCGGCGCTGCGCGGGCGACCGCCGGTCGGCGCCGTCGACCAGTACGTCGACAACGTGGACGTGCTCACCCACCCGGAGCGGGTCCGCCGGGTCGCGGCTGCCCTGACGCCGCACCAACCCGCTGTCACCGGGCGCTGAGGACCTCCTGGCGATCGACGCCGTTCACCCGCAGGTCGGCGAAGTCGCGCAGCCGGCGTACGGGCGAGCGGAGCAGGGCCAGCGGCGCGCACACCGCGGCGGCGGCGAAGACGAACAGGGTGCCCCGTGCGCCGACGCCGCCGGCGAGAGCACCGGCGGCCAGCCCGCCGACGGGGATCGCGCCCCAGGAGACGAAGCGGACGGTGGCCATCACCCGGGAGAGCAGCTCGGGTGGGCTGGCCGTCTGCCGGTAGGTGCGGGTGGTCACGCTGAGCACCACCACGCTGCCGGCGAATACCACGTTGCCGACGGCGAACGCCAGGTACGCCGGCCAGCCGACCCCGAGCGGGACGACGAACGCGCCGGCGACGGAGACCAGGCAGGCGACCAGGACCGACCGGGCCGTGCCCCACCGGCCGGTGATCCAGGGGGTCAGCGCGGCGCCCACCAGCGACCCGACGCCCTCCACGGCGAGCAGCACGCCGACCAGCACGGCCGGGGCGTGCAGCTCGCGGACGAGGTAGAGCGGGTAGACCGCGAGCTGCGCCCCGCAGACGAAGTTCACCGCGGTGGCGGTCCACATGGTCGGGCCCATCACCGGGTGGCGGGTCACGTACCGCCAGCCCTCGCCGATCATCTCGCGGATCGGGGGCCACCGGTCGGGGGCGTCCGCGCGGCGGGCCGGCAGCGAGCGCAGCAGCGCCGCGGAGACGAGGTAGCTGGCCGCGTCGATGAGCACCGTCGGCACCGCGCCGAGCGCCTGCACCGCGAGCCCGCCCAGCGCGGGACCGCTGAGCTGGGTGGCGGCGTGGGTGGCCGAGGTCAGGCTGTTGCGGGAGTGCAGCTGCTCGCGGCCGACGATGGCCGGCAGGAAGGTGGAGTTGGCGACGTCGAAGAGCACGTTGGCGAAGCTGACCACGAGCGCCACCACGACCAGTTGGGCGACGGTCAGCCACCCCCACCACCAGGCCAGCGGGATGGACGCCACCGCGAGGGCGCGGGCCAGGTCGGCGCCGACCTGGGCGCCGCGCAGCGGCAACCGCTGCACGATGACCCCGGCGGGCAGCCCGATCACCAGCCAGGCCACGTAGCCGGCGGCGGCGACCAGGCCCATCTCGAAGGCGGTCGCGTCCAGCACGGTCAGCGCGGTCAGCGGCAGCGCCACCCCGCCGACCGCCGACCCGACCAGGCTGGTCGTGCCGGCGGCCCACCAGCGCCAGAACACCCCGGCTCCCCGCTCGACGGTCATGACCGTCAACCCCCGTCCCCGAGCCAGTGAGTTCCAATCTGGAACGGACTATAGTCGACGGCGGACCGAGCGAGGAGGTGGGTGGATGAGGCGGGCGGACCTCGCCGACGCCGACTGCGGCATCGCCCAGGCCCTCGGCGTGCTGGGTGACTGGTGGACCTTCCTGATCGTGCGCGACGTCGCCGGCGGCACCACCCGCTTCGACGCGCTCCAGCGCGACCTGGGCGTCAGCCGCCGGGCGCTGACCGAACGACTCGCCACGCTGGTCGAGCACGGGGTGCTGCGCCGGGAGGCGTACTCGCGCCACCCACCGCGGTACGACTACCTGCTCACCCCGAAGGGGGAGGGACTGCTGCCGGTCCTGGTCGCCCTCCAGGACTGGGGCAACCGGCACGTGATGGGCGACGGGGCCCTCACCGCGACCGCGCGCGCCGACTCCGCCGAGGCCCGCCGGGTGCGCCAGCTCGTCGGCCGTCGGCTGCCGACGGTCCCGCTGCCCCGGCACGACGGCGGCGACGAACCGCCGGCCGTGCCGGGCCGCTGGACGGTGCTCTACCTCTTCCCGGGCGCGTTCGCCCCGGGTGCCCAGGGACTTCCGCCGGGCTGGGGGGACATCCCCGGCGCCGTCGGGTGCACGCTGGAGGCCCGCACGTACGCCGACCGGCACGAGCTCATCCGGACCGCCGGCGCCGAGGTGCGGGGCGTGAGCACCCAGCGCCCCGACCAGTTGCGGGCCTTCGCCGAGTACGCCCGGCTGCCGTACCCGCTCCTGTCCGACCAGGATGGGCGGCTCGCGGCGGGACTGCTGCTGCCGACGTTCCGGGCCGGCGGCGTGGACCGGTTCAAGCGGCTCACCCTGCTGGTCGACCCCGACGCCGTGGTCCGCGCGGTGCAGTTCCCGGTGACCGACCCGGCCGGCGCGGTGACCGAGATGGTGGAGCTGGTCCGGCGGTCGTGCGGCCACTCGTCGCCGCAGTGACCTGCGGCACACCCGACCAGCCGCAGCGCCCACTCCGGCCCCGCCACGCCGACGCAGGTCAACCCCGTTTGCCGTCCGGTGCGGGCGGCTCGGGCAGTGTGCATACTTGCGCGGTTAATGTTGTCGCCAGGCAAGGGTTTCCCCTGTGCCCGGTGGCTCGGCGATGGGGGCGAGTGGTGGTCGAACAGACGGTGCCGCGGCGACGCGAGACGGCGGGCAGCGCCGGCGGGCCGATGGCCGATCCGGGCCTGCGGCAGTTGCTGGCGGGCCTGACGGCGGTGCGGGACGGCGACTTCGGCACCCGGCTGCCCGAGGACGCCGACGGGCTGCTCGGTGAGATCGCCACCGTCTTCAACGGCATGGTGGACCAGTTGTCGCTGTTCACCTCGGAGGTGACCCGGGTGGCCCGGGAGGTCGGCACCGAGGGCCAGCTCGGCGGTCAGGCCGAGGTGCCCGGCGTCTCCGGCACCTGGAAGGACCTCACCGACTCGGTCAACGCGATGGCCGGCAACCTCACCGACCAGGTACGCGACATCGCCGAGGTCGCCACGGCGGTTGCCCGGGGCGACCTGTCGCAGAAGATCACCGTCGACGTGCGCGGCGAGATCCTCGAACTGAAGATCACCATCAACACGATGGTGGACCAGCTCTCATCGTTCGCCGACGAGGTCACCCGGGTCGCCCGGGAGGTGGGCAGCGAGGGCCGCCTCGGCGGTCAGGCCGAGGTGCCCGGGGTCGCCGGCACCTGGCGCGACCTCACCGACTCGGTGAACTTCATGGCCGGCAACCTGACCAGCCAGGTCCGCAACATCGCCCAGGTCACGACCGCGGTGGCCCGGGGCGACCTGTCGCAGAAGATCACCGTCGATGCCCGCGGCGAGATCCTGGAGCTCAAGAGCACCATCAACACGATGGTGGACCAGCTGTCGTCGTTCGCCGACGAGGTCACCCGGGTCGCCCGCGAGGTCGGCACCGATGGGCGCCTCGGCGGCCAGGCCCAGGTCAGCGGGGTCGCCGGCACCTGGCGCGACCTCACCGACTCGGTCAACTCGATGGCCGGCAACCTGACCGACCAGGTGCGCAGCATCGCCCAGGTGGCCACGGCGGTGGCCCGGGGCGACCTGTCGCAGAAGATCACCGTCACCGCGCACGGTGAGATCCTGGAGCTGAAGAGCACCATCAACACGATGGTGGACCAGTTGTCGTCGTTCGCCGACGAGGTCACCCGGGTCGCCCGCGAGGTGGGCACCGAGGGCCGCCTCGGCGGCCAGGCCGACGTGAAGGGCGTCTCCGGCACCTGGAAGGACCTCACCGAGTCGGTCAACGTCATGGCCGACAACCTCACCGCGCAGGTGCGCAGCATCGCGGAGGTCACCACCGCGGTCGCCAAGGGCGACCTGACGCAGAAGATCCGGGTCGACGCGCGGGGGGAGATCCTGGCGCTGAAGGAGACCATCAACACGATGGTCGACCAGCTCTCCGCGTTCGCCGACGAGGTCACCCGGGTCGCCCGCGAGGTGGGCACCGAGGGACGGCTCGGCGGTCAGGCCCGGGTCTCCAACGTGGGCGGCACCTGGAAGGACCTGACCGACAACGTCAACGAGATGGCCAACAACCTCACCAACCAGGTGCGCTCGATCGCGCTGGTCGCCACCGCCGTCGCCCAGGGCGACCTGAGCCGGCAGATCACCGTCGAGGCCAAGGGTGAGGTCGCGGTCCTGGCCCAGACCATCAACACGATGGTCGGCACGCTGAGCGCCTTCGCCGACGAGGTGACCCGGGTGGCGCGCGAGGTGGGCACCGAGGGACGCCTCGGCGGTCAGGCCCGGGTGCCCAACGTCGCGGGTACCTGGAAGGACCTCACCGACAACGTCAACTCGATGGCGAACAACCTCACCGGTCAGGTCCGCAACATCGCTCAGGTCACCACGGCGGTGGCGCAGGGCGACCTGACCAAGAAGATCGACGTCGACGCCCGCGGCGAGATCCTGGAACTGAAGACCACCATCAACACGATGGTCGACCAGCTCTCCAGCTTCGCCGCCGAGGTCACCCGGGTGGCCCGGGAGGTGGGCAGCGAGGGCCGCCTCGGCGGTCAGGCCGAGGTCGAGGGCGTCTCCGGCACCTGGAAGCGGCTCACCGAGAACGTCAACGAGCTGGCCGGCAACCTGACCCGCCAGGTGCGGGCGATCGCCGAGGTGACCAGCGCCGTCGCCACCGGCGACCTGACCCGGTCCATCACCGTGGACGCCCCGGGCGAGGTCGGCGAGCTGAAGGACAACATCAACTCGATGGTGGAGTCGCTGCGCGAGACCACCCGCACCAACCAGGAACAGGACTGGCTCAAGACCAACCTGGCCCGCATCTCCGGGCTCATGCAGGGCCACCGCGACCTCGACGTCGTCGCCGGTCTGGTGATGAACGAGCTGGCGCCCCTGGTCTCCGCGCAGCTCGGCACATTCCTGCTGGTCGACGACCTCGCCGAGGGCAGGGCGCTGCGGGTCGTCGGCGGTTACGGGCACGACGCCACCCGGCGCCGCTACGCCCTCGGCGACTCCCTCGTCGGCCAGGTCGCGGTGAGCAAGCGGGCCATCGTGGTCGACGCGGTGCCGGCCGACTACGTGACCGTCTCGTCCAGCCTCGGGGCCGCCGCCCCGCTGCACCTGGTGGTGCTGCCGGTGCTCTTCGAGGACCAGGTGCTCGGTGTCATCGAGCTGGCCAGCATGAGCCGGTTCACCGACATCCAGCGCGACTTCCTCGACCAGCTCACCGAGACCATCGGGGTGAATGTCAACACCATCGTCGCCAACGCCCGTACCGACATCCTGCTCACCGAGTCCCAGCGCCTCGCGACCGAGCTGCGGACCCGGTCGGAGGAGCTGCAGGCCCGCTCCGAGGAGCTGCAGCGCTCCAACGCCGAGCTGGAGGACAAGGCAGCGCTGCTGGCCCGGCAGAACCACGACATCGAGACGAAGAACTCCGAGATCGAGCAGGCCCGCCAGGAGCTGGAGGCGCGCGCCCAGCAGCTCGCGCTCGCCTCGAAGTACAAGTCGGAGTTCCTGGCCAACATGAGCCACGAGCTGCGCACCCCGCTGAACTCGCTGCTCATCCTGGCCCAGCTGCTCGCGCAGAACCCGAACCGCAACCTGACCAGCAAGCAGGTCGAGTACGCGACGGTCATCCACTCCGCCGGCACCGACCTGTTGCAGCTGATCAACGACATCCTCGACCTGTCGAAGGTCGAGGCCGGGAAGATGGACATCAACCCGGAGACCTTCGACCTGTCGGTCCTGCGCGACTACGTCGACGCCACCTTCCGCCCGTTGACCACACCGCGCGGGCTGGAACTGGACATCGTCACCGGCCCGGACGTCCCCACCACGCTGCACACCGACGAGCAGCGGCTGCGCCAGGTGCTGCGCAACCTGGTCTCCAACGCGGTCAAGTTCACCGAGCAGGGCAGGGTGCAGCTGCGCATCGAGCGGGCCCGGCCGGACGAGCTGCCCGGCGGCGTCGAGCCGGCGGAGAACGTCATCGCGTTCCGCGTCATCGACACCGGCATCGGCATCGCCGAGCAGCACCTGACCGCCATCTTCGACGCCTTCCAGCAGGCCGACGGCACCACCAGCCGCCGGTACGGGGGCACCGGCCTCGGTCTCTCCATCAGTCGCGAGATCGCCCACCTGCTGGGCGGCCGGATCACCGCGCAGAGCGTCCTCGGCCAGGGCAGCACCTTCACCCTCTACCTGCCCGCCACCGTCGTCGGACCGTACGGCGGTGACTCCGCCGGCCCGCTGGGCGGTCACCTGGCCGGGTCGGCGGAGCCGGACATCTACCGGCGTACCGAGCAGCGCCGCCTGCTGGTGCTCGAGGAACACGACAAGGGCCTGCTCACCATGCTGGCCCAGGGCGTCGCGGCGGGGCCGGCGGAGCACGCGGTCGACGTGGCCACGGCGGTGGACACGACGTCGGCGATCGAGGCGCTCACCGCGCACCGGCACCACCTGCTGGTGCTGCACCTGGACATGTCCGTCGACGGTGGGACAGCCCTGCTCAAGGCGCTCGACGACCACCCGGACCTGCACCGCCTGCCGGTGCTGGCCTACCACGGGCAGCCGTTGAGCGCCGGCCAGGAGACGCTGCTCCAGGCCGTCGCCAAGGACCGGCCGCTGGAGGTGCTGCGCAGCCTGGACGACCTGCGCGAGCGCATCGCCCTGCACCTGTCGGCGGAGAGCCCGGAACGGGTCGTGCCGCTCACGCCCCCCACCGCCGACGCCGCCCTGGCCGGGGACGCGTTCGCGGCGGCGCTGACCGGGCGCAAGGTCCTGGTCGTCGACGACGACGCCCGTAACGTCTTCGCGCTGACCAACATCCTGGAACTGCACGGCATCGACGTCGTCTACGCCGAGGACGGCCGCAAGGGCATCGAGACGCTGATGCGCCACGACGACATCGATCTGGTGCTGATGGACGTGATGATGCCGGAGATGGACGGCTACGCCGCCACGGCGGCGATCCGGGCCATGCCCCGCTACGCCGAGCTGCCGATCATCGCCGTCACCGCCAAGGCGATGCACGGCGACCGGGAGAAGAGCATCTCCTCGGGCGCCAGCGACTACGTCACCAAGCCGGTCGACGCCGACGACCTGCTGCACTGCATCCACCGCTGGCTGAGCAGCTGACGCCGCCGGCCGCCTCCCGGAGCCCCCGCGCCCCGGGAGGCGGACGTTTCCCCGACCCGCCCGTCCGGCCCCGCCACCGGCCCTAGCATCGGATCCAGTCGGCGGGACGGACGGGTGGTGGCGCCGTGCGGTTCTCGGCGCGCGGCCCGGCGGCCCGGGTGGCGCGGGACCATCCGGCCACCACCTTCGAGATCTTCTTCGACCTCGTCTTCGTCTTCGCGCTCACCCGGATCATCGCGTTCATGGGGCAGCCGCCGTCCCCGCAGTCCATGGCGCGGGGGCTGCTCCTGCTCGTGCTGCTCTGGTTCTCCTGGTCGTCGTACGCGTGGTTGGGCAACCAGACACCCGCGGACGTCGGCGTGGTCCGCGCGGGTGTCCTGGCTGCCATGGCCGCGCTCTTCGTCGCCGCCCTGGTGATGCCGCAGGCCTGGTCGTCGGGTCCAGGCCTGAGCGGTCCGCTGCTGCTGGCGCTGCGCCGGATCGGCGGTGACCCGGCAGCCGGTGCTCGGCGCGGCGCTGGTCGGGCTGGCGGTGACCGTCTGCCTGTGGTGGCTCTACTTCGACCACGTCGCGCCCGCCGCCGAGCGGACGCTCGACCTGTCGACGGGGGACCGCCGGGACCGGATCGCCAGCGACGCCTACAGCCTGTCCCACCTGCTGCTGGTCGTCGGGGTCATCTACGTCGCGCTCGGCGTCGAGGAGGTGCTGACCGTCGTCGCCGCCGAGCACGGCGCGCCGGCGGTTGCCGGGTCGATGAGCTGGCCCGGCGTCACCGCCCTGTACGGCGGGACGGCGCTGTTCCTGGTCGGGCGGCTGCTCTTCCTGCGGTTCTCGGCGCACCAGGTGCGCCGGGCCCAGGTGGCCCTCGTCGGCGTCATCCTGGCGCTGCTGCCGCTCGGTCGGGCCCTGCCCGCGGTGGCGGCGCTCGGCCTGCTCGCCGTGGTCCTCCTGGTCGCCGCCGTGCAGGAGCGACGGCACCGCGCCCGGCCCGGGGCGGGTGACGCCGAACCGGCGACCGATTCCCGGGAGCGCCCAAACGACCGTTAAGCTGACGGGGTGGGAACCGCCGAGCTGTATCCGCCCGACCGGGTGACCGCCGCGCGCCGCGCCACCGCCGCCGCTGGCCTGGACGCGCTGCTGCTCACCCCCGGTTCCGACCTGCGCTACCTGACCGGCTACGACGCGCACGCGGGGGAGCGGCTGACCTGCCTGGTGCTGCCCGCCGAGGGCGAGCCGACCCTGATCGTCCCCACCCTGGAACGGCCGGCCGCCGAGGCGTCCCCGGCGCCGGCCACCGGCGTGCGCATCGTCGACCACGCCGACGGCACCGACCCGTACCCGCTGGTCACCGCCGCCCTCGGCGGACCGGTCGCGGCGGTCGGGCTGGCCGATCGGATGTGGGCCGAGCAGGTCCTCGCGCTGCGCGCCGCGCTGCCGGGGGCGACCCAGCGGCTGGCCGGGGAGGTGCTGCGCGAGTTGCGGGTGCGCAAGTCGCCCGCCGAGGTCGCCGCGCTGGCGGAGGCGGGCGCCGCGATCGACGCGGTGCACGCCCGGATGGGTGAGTGGCTGCGGCCGGGGCGGACCGAGGCCGAGGTCGCCACCGACATCGCCGCGGCGATCCGCGCCGCCGGCCACGCGACCGTGGACTTCGTCATCGTCGCCGCCGGTCCGAACGGCGCCAGCCCGCACCACGGCACCTCGGACCGCCCGATCCAGCCCGGCGAACCGGTCGTCGTCGACATCGGCGGCACCATGCCCTCGGGCTACTGCTCCGACTCGACCCGCACCTACCTCGCCGGCGGGTGCGCCCCGGCCGAGTTCATCGACTACTACCAGGTGCTGCACGCGGCGCACCGCGCCGCCGTGGCCGCGGTCCGGCCCGGCGTGACCGCCGAGGCGGTCGACGCGGCCGCCCGCGAGCCGATCACCGCCGCCGGGTACGGCGACGCCTTCCTGCACCGCACCGGCCACGGCATCGGCCTGGACGGGCACGAGGAGCCGTACGTCGTCGCCGGCAACTCCCGGCCGTTGGAGCCCGGCATGGCCTTCTCCATCGAACCCGGCATCTACCTCGCGGGCCGACACGGCGCCCGCATCGAGGACATCGTCGTCTGCACGACGGACGGCGTGCACCGGCTCAACACCACCCCCACGGAGCTCATCGCGCTATGACTGTCGACCGGATCCTCCCCACCGACGAGGCCCACGACCTGCTCGACCTCGCCACCGAACTCGCCGACCGCGAGCTGGCCCCCCGGGCCGCCGGGTTCGAGGAGCGCGCCGAGTTCCCCCGGGAGGTGCTGCGCACCCTGGGCCGGGCCGGCCTGCTCGGCCTGCCCTACGCCGAGGAGTACGGCGGCGCCGCCCAGCCGTACGAGGTGTATCTCCAGGTGCTGGAGATCCTGGCCAGCCGCTGGCTCGCGGTGGCCGAGGCGGTCAGCGTGCACACCCTGTCCTGCTACCCGGTGGCCCAGTTCGGCAACGACGCCCAGCGCAAGCTGCTGCCCGAGATGATCGGCGGGGAACTGCTCGGGGCGTACTGCCTCTCCGAGCCGCAGGGTGGCTCGGACGCGGCGGCGATGACCACCAGGGCCGTCCGCGACGGTGACTCGTACGTCGTCTCCGGCACCAAGGCGTGGATCACGCACGCCCGGGTGGCGGACTTCTACAACATCTTCTGCCGCACCGGCGGCCCCGGTCCGAAGGGCATCTCCTGCCTGCTGGCCGACCGGAACACCGCGGGCCTGCACCCGCAGGCCGCCGAACGGACCATGGGCCTGCACGCCTCCCCCGTCGCGCAGATCGCCTTCGACGACGCCCGGGTGCCCGCCGACCGGCTGATCGGCGGCGAGGGCATGGGCTTCACCATCGCCATGTCGGCCCTGGACTCCGGCCGGCTCGGCATCGCCGCCTGCGCGGTCGGGCTGGCCCAGGCCGCCCTCGACTACGCGGTCGGGTACGCGAAGGAACGGCGGCAGTTCGGCCAGGCGATCATCGACTTCCAGGGGCTCGGCTTCAACCTCGCCGACCTGGCCACGCAGATCTCGGCCGCCCGGGCGCTGACGCTCGCCGCGGCCCGGCTGCGCGACGCCGGCCGGCCGTACTCCATCGAGGCGGCGAAGGCGAAGCTCTTCGCCACCGACGTGGCGATGCGGGTGACCACCGACGCGGTGCAGGTGCTCGGCGGCGCCGGATACGTCGCCGACCACCCGGTGGAGCGGTACATGCGGGAGGCGAAGGTGCTCCAGATCGTCGAGGGCACCAACCAGATCCAGCGGCTGGTGATCTCCCGGGCCCTGGCCAGGGACTAGCCTGTCCCGGTGACCTTCCCCCGGATCACCGTCGACCCCGAGGTGATGGGCGGCGCGCCCTGCGTGCGGCAGTCCCGGATCCCGGTGGCCACCCTGCTGGCGATGATGGCGGAGGGGATGTCCGTCACCGACATCCTCACCGACCTGCCCTTCCTCGACGAGGAGGACATGGCCGAGGTGCTGAACTACGCGGCCGATGCGGTGCGCGACCGGACGGCCCGCCCAGCGTGACCGCGGCCGGCCGGTCGTCGCACCCCGGGCTCGGACCCGGTAGGTTGCACGCCGTGGAGGAGATCGACCGCGCCATCGTCGCCGCACTGACCCTTGACGGTCGGCTGTCGTACACCGATCTGGCGGAGAAGGTGGGACTGTCGGTCTCCGCGGTGCACCAGCGGGTCCGCCGGCTGGAGCAGCGCGGGGTGATCAACGGCTACGCCGCCCGGGTCTCCTTCGAGGCGCTCGACCTGCCGCTGACCGCGTTCGTGGCGATCCGCCCGTTCGACCCGTCGCAGCCGGACGACGCGCCGGAGCGGCTGGCCCACCTACCCGAGATCGACTCCTGTTACTCGGTGGCGGGGGAGGACTTCTACCTGCTGCTGGTACGGGTGGCCGGCCCGGCCGACCTGGAGCGGGTGCTCCAGGAGATCCGCACCGCGGCCAATGTCACCACCCGCACCACGGTGGTGCTCTCCACCCCGTACGAGGGGCGGCCGCCGAAGATCGACCTCGATCCGCGCACCCGGGTGCGGCCCCGCGCCAACGGTGAGGCCTAGCGGGCCGGTCAGCTCCCGTTCCAGCGGAGGATGACGCGGCGCCCGTGCTCGTGCCCGAGCACACTGACAGTGGCGGTGTCCAGCCGGAGCTTCCCGCCGCCGGACGGGGGCAGTCCGATCCAGCGCGCGCCCACCACGCGCAGGTTGTGCGCGTGTCCGACCAGGGCGACGCTGCCGTGGTCGAGCAGGGGAGCGACCCGGGCGAGCAACCGGTCGACCCGCTCGCCGACCTGCTCCGGTGTCTCCCCTCCGGGACACCCGTCGGTCCAGATGTTCCAGCGCGAATCGTCCTTCTGGATGTCCGCGGTGGTCCGGCCCTCGTACTCGCCGTAGTTCCACTCGGCCAGGTCGTCGTCCACCTCGTCCACCGTGAGGCCGGCGAGCTGCGCGGTGGCCCGGGCGCGCTGGCGGGGACTGGACAGCACCCGGGCGAACCGTCGGCCGACCAGCACTGCGCCGAGGGCGCGGGCCTGCCGCTCGCCGTCGGGCGTCAGGGCCAGGTCGGTGTACGAGGTGTGTTGGCGGCTGGCGCTCCAGGTGGTCTCACCGTGCCGGACCAGGAGGATCTCGCTCATGCCCCCAGTCAACCAGGACCGGCCCGGGTCGGCTGTGGCTGCCCGCGATAGTCGCGGAAGTCCGCGCTGGTTGGCGGAAGCGGCGCCGGCGCCACCACGCGGCACCGGACCTGCTGGATGGCGCTGCGACGTGCCAGGCGGCTGGCGCGAGCCATGCCCCGTCAGCCGCCTGGTCGCTGACGTGCCGAGTGGTCAGCGGCGGCGCAGCGCCGGGTCGAGCAGGGCGGGCGGGGTGTCGTGCTTCTCGTGGGCGGCGAGGTCGACGCCGGGAGCCACGATCGCGTCGATCGCGTCCAGCACGTCGGTGGGAAGCACGGTGTCCGCGGCGGCGAGCTGCGAGCGGAGGTGGTCCATCGTGCGGGGGCCGATGATCGCGCTGGTCACGCCCGGGTGCGCGGTGACGAAGCCGAGCGCGAGCTGGATCATGCTGAGGCCGGCGTCGTCGGCGACCGTGGCGAGCTGCTCGACGACGTCGAGTTTGGCGCGGTTGGCGGGGATGCTGGTGTCGTAGCGCTGCTGCATGAAGTCCGAGCGGTTCGTGCGGATCTCCTGTCCGGCACGGATCGCGCCGGACAGCCAGCCCGATGCCAGCGGGCTCCAGGCGAGCACGCCCATGCCGTACTCCTGCGTCACAGGCAGCACGTGGGTCTCGATGCCACGCTGCAGGATCGAGTAGCTCGGCTGCTCGGTCACGTAACGGCTCAGGTGCCCCTCCCGGGCGGCCCACTGCGCCTGCACGATGCGGTAGGCCGGGAAGGTCGAGGAGCCGAAGTAGCGGAGCTTTCCCGCGCGCTGCAGGTCGGTCAGCGCCGACAGCGTCTCCTCGTCGCTGGTCGCGGGGTCCCACCGGTGCATCTGGTAGAGGTCGACGTGGTCGACGCCGAGGCGGCGCAGGCTGTCGTCCAGCGCGGTGACCAGCCAGCGGCGTGAACCGCCCCGACGGTTGCGCTCGTCGCTCATCGGCAGGGTCGCCTTGGTGGCCAGCACGATGTCGTCGCGGCGGCCGGCGATGGCCTTGCCGACCATCTCCTCGGACTGGCCGCCGCTGTAGGCGTCGGCGGTGTCGATGAGGTTGATCCCCGCATCGAGCGCCGCGTCGACGATGGCGGTGGCTTCCTCCTGGGTGGTGTTGCCGATCCTGCCGAAGTTCATGGCGCCGAGCACGAGGGTGCTGACCTGCACGCCCGTGCGGCCCAAGGTGCGGTACTGCATGACTGTTCCTCCTGGTGACGTGCAGCGATGCAACGTTTGGTGGGTCGCTCGCCCCATCGCTATGCTGAACAAGCGGAGCGGTGTTCCGGTAATCAACATACGGAACAGTGTTCCGAATGCCAAGTGGAGTGGTGGAGGTAACCGACCGTGGCCGACATCGACAGCGGCGCGGAGCGACCGGTGCCGCGCAAGCGGGCCGACGCCCGACGCAACGAGAAGACCCTGCTGGACGCTGCCGCCGCGGCGTTCGTCACCTCCGGCGTCGACGTGCCCGTGCGCGACATCGCCGCCAGGGCGGGCGTCGGCGTGGGCACGATCTACCGCCACTTCCCGACGCGAGCCGACCTCATCGTCGCCGTCTACCGGCACCAGATCGAGGCCTGTGCGGAGGCGGGCCCGGCCCTGCTGGCCGGCAGCAGCACACCGCACGCCGGCCTGGTGCAGTGGATCAACCTGTTCGTCGACTTCCTGGTCACCAAGCACGGCCTCGCCGCGGCGCTGCAGTCCGACGACGCCGCCTTCCAGACCCTGCACGCCTACTTCCTCGACCGTCTCGTCCCGGTGTGTGACCAGCTGCTCGACGCCGCCGTCGCCGCGGGGGAGATCCGCCCGGACATCGACGCCTACGGGCTGCTGCGCGGCGTCGGCAATCTCTGCATCGGTGCGGGCAGCGACCCCCGGTACGACGCGCGCCGTCTGGTCGAGTTCCTCATCGCTGGACTGCGCCTGCATTGAGGGGGTCGGCAACGAGGTCACTCGCCACCGGCGGACAGCCCGCTCCGCCAACCAGCGCGGCGGCTCTAACCGGCCGGGCGGAGGCAGACCCGCCTATTGTCCTAGGACGGCCTAGAGGTTGTGTCCCCGTCGCCGCAGCCACCGCCATCCACCTGCATCCTAGGATGTCTTACGCAGTGTGCGGCAGCGCACGGACGAGCCAGCGAGTCACCGGGACAGGCAGCGGTTTCGAGGTCCGGCACCCGGGGACGCACCGGGGGAGCGGGACGCTCCGTCCCGCTCCCCGCCGGAGCAGCAGGAGGCGAGATGAGCTTCACGGAGAAGGCGAAGAACAAGGCCCAGCAGCTCGCCGGCGTCGCGAAGGAGCGGATCGGCGACGTCACCGACAACGAGCCGTTGCGGGGCGAGGGCGCCACCGACCAGAGCACCGCCCGGGCCCGGCAGACGGGCGGGGACCCGAGGGACGCCGGGCGCCGGGCGCGCGACACGTTCCGCTGACCAGGAACCTCACGAGCGGTCCCCGGCGGTGTCCGGGGACCGCTCGATTAGCGTTGCGGGCGTGACGATCGCCCGGTCCCTGCTGCTGTTCGCCCTGGCGGCGCTCGCCGAGATCGGCGGAGCCTGGCTGGTCTGGCAGGGCTGGCGGGAGCACCGGGGCCTGTGGTGGATAGCGGCCGGGGTGATCGCGTTGGGCTGCTACGGCTTCGTGGCCACCTTCCAGCCGGATCCGCACTTCGGCCGGATCCTGGCCGCGTACGGCGGTGTGTTCGTGGCCGGGTCGCTGGCGTGGGCGATGGTGGTGGACGGCTTCCGGCCGGACCGGTGGGACCTGGCCGGCGCGGCGATCTGCCTGGTCGGCGTCGCGGTGATCATGTACGCGCCGCGCGGCTGACCGGTCGCGTCGGGCCCCCGGCCCGGTGGCCGTCGACGACCAGCATCGCGGTCACCGCGGCGATCACGACGACCAGGTGCACGAAGGTGTTGACGTAGGCGCCGATCGGGACGGTGGCCAGCACCAGGGCCGCGGTGACCAGGCGGCTGGCCGGGCGGCCGTGGCGCACGACGCGGCGGATGTCGGCGATGCCGATCAGGAAGAGGGCGACTCCGCCGGAGAGGGCGAGCGCGGCCGGCCAGCCGGTGGGGGCGTCGGGATGGGCGACGGTGGCGTGCAGGCCGGTGGCGGTGGCGATGATGCCGAGCAGCAGGGCGAAGTGGGCGAGGCTGTAGACGTGGGCGGACATCCGGCTGCGCCGGCCGCGATCGGCGCGGTCGAGCGCGGCTTCGGCGGCCCCGGTCTCCGCGAAGTAGGTCCACCAGAGCGCGGCGGGGAGGGCGAGGGCCAGCACGATGGCGCCCACCGTCGTGGGGGTGAGGTGGTTCAGGGGCGCGCCCATGCTGATGGTGACCACGGTCTCGCCGAGGGCGACGATGACGAGCAGACCGTGCCGTTCGACCAGGTGGGCCGGGACGACGCGGAAGCTGGCGGCGACGCGGAGCCACGAGTGGCTGGGAAGCAGGTAGGGCAGCAGGCTCTGGACGAAGATGGCGGCGGTCCAGAGGACGTACACGGCGGGTCCGGAGAGCAGGCCGGCGGCGAGGACGAGCAGGGCGGCGGCGATGTTGTAGGGGGCGAAGCCGCGGACGGTGGCGCGGGCGGCGCTGCGGGTGAACAGGGTCGTGTGGACGGTGACCACGACGAGGTAGCCGATGGCGAAGAGCAGGCCGCTGCCGGTGAAGGCGTCGGGGAGGGCGACGGCGGTGAGCAGGAAGCCGGCCATCCCGGCGAAGAGGAGGAGTTTGTGGGCGGGCCGACGCGGTGGCACGTGGTTGCTGAGCCAGGCGTAGCCGCTGTAGAGGTACCAGAGCAGGCCGAGGATCAGGGTGGTGCTGCCGACGCCGGTCCAGTCGAGGTGGTCCTCGAGCAGGTCGGCGAGTTGGGTGATGGTGAGGACGAAGACGACGTCGAAGAAGATCTCGACGGGGGTGACCCGCTCGGCGGTGTCGGCGTCGCGCCGCGCGGGTCCCATGTGAGTGCAGGGTAGTCAGCTGTTGGGGGCTGGGTCGGGGTTCTCCGGGGGCGGAGACGGCGCACCCCCGGTCGTCGCCGGGGCGACGCCGGGGGTGGGCGGGTGGGGTGGGTCAGTCGTTGCGGTGCTCGGTCCACCACTGCTGGCCGGCCTCGGGCAGGGTGTCGATCGGGTCGTAGTAGGCGTAGCGCTTGTTGAGCGCCTCCAGGTCGGCGGATTCGATGGAGGTGCGGTAGTTCTTGGTCCAGTACGAGATGCCGCGGTCGCGGTCGTACTCGGTGAGCATGTGCACCCAGCGCTTGCCGACGAAGGGGACGTCGCAGACGATCCGCGGGGTGGCGTAGCCGGGCAGGTAGCCCATGATGTCGTGCTGGAGCTGCTGGGCGTGCCAGACGGGGACCCGCCAGTGCTCGGCGTTGGGGATCATGTCGCACATGTAGAAGTAGTACGGCAGGATGCCCGCCTCACCCTGCAGGGCGAAGCAGAGGTCGAGCAGGTCGGGGGCGGTGGCGTTGACGCCGCGCATGAGCACGCCCTGGTTGCGGACGTCGCGGACGCCGACGTCGAGGGCGGTCTGGGCGGCCTTGGCGACCAGCGGGGTGATCGACTGGGCGTGGTTGACGTGGGTGTGGATGGCCAGGTTGACGCCGCGTCGGGCGGCGGTGCGGGCGACCCGCTCCAGGCCCTCGACGACGTCGTGCTGCAGCCAGTGCTGCGGCAGGCCCATCAGGGCCTTGGTGGCGAGCCGGATGTCGCGGACGGTCTCCAGTTCCAGCAGCCGCATCAGGTACGACTCGAGGTTGCGCCACGGCACGTTGGCCACGTCGCCGCCGGAGACCACGACGTCGCGGACGCCGGGGTGGGCCTTGAGGTAGGCGATGTGGGCGTCGTAGCGGTCGACGGGCTTGAGGGTGAGCTTGAGCTTGTCGACGGCGGGGGTGGAGTTGCCGACCAGGTCCATCCGGGTGCAGTGCCCGCAGTACTGGGGGCAGGTGGAGAGCAGCTCGGCGAGGACCTTGGTGGGGTAGCGGTGGGTGAGGCCCTCGGCGACCCACATGTCGTGCTCGTGCAGGGAGTCGCGGCTGGCGTACGGGTGTGACGGCCAGTCGGTGCGCCGGTCGGAGGCGACGGGGATCATGTAGCGCCGCACGGGGTCGGCGAGGAACGCCTCGGTGGTCATCGGGGCGAACGGGACCATGGTGTTGAGCATCTGCGGCGGCACCAGCATGGACATGGTGGCCAGGGCCTTCTGGTCGGCCTCCAGGTCGGCGTAGAAGGTCTCGTCGACGAGGTCACCGAGCACGGTGCGCAGCTGCTTGATGTTCTTGACGCAGTTGACGCGCTGCCACTGGGCGTTCTCCCACTGGTCGCGGGTGACGTGGCGCCAGCCGGGGAAGCGGGTCCAGTCGGGTTCGACCAGGGGGCTGCGGCGGTATTCGTACGGCTGCCCGGCGGTCGGCGTCGCGACCGGGGCGTGACGGGGTTGAGGGATGGTCTCAACCGGTTGGGTCTGGGTCACGGCCCCTCCTCGGTGCGTGGTGGTGCAGATGATCGGCGGCCCGTAGGCTACTGGAAAATATCCGGTGAAGGAATTAGTCTGCCGGAAGTTTTCCCGCGATGCGAGCCCAGGCCGGGGCTTCACGCGGCTGACAGGGGAGGTCGGCGTGACGTCACCGGTGGGTCTGCACCGCGTTGTGGAACCGGCGGGGGTGCTGCCGCAGGCGGCGTGGCGGCTGGACGCCGACCCGCGGATCGCGCCGAACGAGGTGCGGATCCGGGTCGAGCGGCTGAACCTGGACGCGGCGAGCTTCCGGCAGTTGTCGGAGAAGCACGGCGGCGACGGGGAGAAGGTCCGCGCCGAGGTGCTGGAGATCATCGCCAGCCGGGGCAAGATGCAGAACCCGGTGACCGGGTCGGGCGGCATGCTGATCGGCACCGTGGAGGAGGTCGGCCGGCGCTCGCCGCTGGAGCTGACGGTCGGTGACCGGGTGGCGACGCTGGTGTCGCTGACCCTGACCCCGCTGACCGTCCTCGACGGGCTGGCCCGCTGGGACGGGCGCAGCGAGCAGGTGCCGTGCGACGGGTACGCGATCCTGTTCGCCCGGTCGATCGCGGCGGTGCTGCCGGCGGACCTGCATCCGGAGCTGTCCCTGGCGGTGCTGGACGTGTGCGGGGCGCCGGCGCTGACCGGCCGGGTCGTCGCCGAGCACGTGGCGCGCAGGCAGCGCGAGAACGACCCGACGCCGGTGACCGTGGCGGTGATCGGTGGAGCGGGTAAGAGCGGGTCGCTGTCGCTGGCGGCGGCGCGGCGGGCGGGCGCGGGTCGTACCGTCGGGGTGGTGCCGGTGGCGGCGGAGCGCGACGCGCTGACCGGCGCCGGGCTGGCCTCGGTGGTCGCGTTGGCCGACGCCCGGGATCCGGTGGCGTTGTCGACGGCGGTGACGTCGGCGCTGGGGGTGCCGGCGGACGTGACGGTGGTCTGCGTGGACGTGCCGGGTTGTGAGCACGGGGCGGTGCTGGCCACGGCGGACGGCGGCACGGTGATCTTCTTCTCGATGGCGACGAGCTTCGCTGCGGCGGCGTTGGGCGCGGAGGGCCTGGCGGCGGACGTGACGATGCTGGTGGGCAACGGCTACGTGCCGGGTCACGCCGAGCTGGCGCTGGGTCTGCTGCGCTCGGAGCCGGGGGTCCGCGCTCTGTTCGAGTCCCGGCTGGCGGCAGACTGAGTGTCATGACGAACCCCTCGACTCTGTACCGCGGCGGCGTGCTGCACTGTCCGGCCGACCCGCGCGCGACGGCCCTGCTGGTGGCCGACGGCCGGATCGCCTGGTTGGGGGCGGACCGGGACGCGCCGGCCGCCGACCGGGTGGTGGAGCTGGACGGTGCGCTGGTGACGCCGGCGTTCGTGGACGCGCACGTGCACGCCACGGACACGGGGTTGGCGTTGTCGGGGCTGGACCTGTCCGGGGTGCGGTCGGCGGCGGGGCTGCTGGAGGCGGTGGCGGCGTTCGCGGCGGGGTTGCCGCCGGACGCGGTGGTGCTGGGGCACGGGTGGGACGAGTCGAACTGGCCGGTGCCGCAGCTGCCGGACGCGGCGGCGCTGGACCGGGCGGCCGGGGGGCGGCGGGTGTACCTGTCGCAGGCGTCGATCCATTCGGCGCTGGTGTCGGCGGCGCTGCTGGCGGCGTGTCCGCAGGCGGCGCGGGCGGCCGGGTACGACGCGTCGGGGTGGTTGCGTCGCGACGCGCACCACGTGGTGCGGGAGGCGGCGTTGGGTTCGGTGTCGCCGGCGCAGCGGGTGGCCGCGCAGCGGGCGGCGTTGCGGCACGCGGCGTCGTTGGGGATCGCCGCGGTGCACGAGTGCGGCGGGCCGGGCACGTCGGACGAGTCGGACTTCACCGGCCTGTTGGCGATCTCCGGGGACGGGGTGCCGGAGGTGTACGGGTACTGGGGTGAGCTGCTCGGCGCGGCGAAGGCCCGGGAGTTGGGTGCGGTGGGGGCGGGCGGGGACCTGTACGCCGACGGCGCGTTGGGGTCGCGGACGGCGCACGTGTCGTCGGCGTACCTCGATGGTGAGCCGGACGCCTGCGGGCACGGGTACGTCTCCGCGGACGAGGTGCGTGACCACCTGCTGGACTGTGCGGCGCACGGGATGCAGGGCGGGTTCCACGCGATCGGGGACGCGGCGATCTCGACGGTGTTGCAGGGGTTCGCGGCGGCGGCGGAGAAGCTGGGCACGGACCGGGTGCGGGCGGCGCGGCACCGGGTGGAGCACGCGGAGATCATGAACAAGCGGCTGATCGCCGGGTTCGTGGAGTACGGGATCGTGGCGAGCATGCAGCCGGCGTTCGACCGGTTGTGGGGTGGCGCGGGCCGGATGTACGAGTCGCGGTTGGGTTTGGACCGGTCGTTGGAGTCGAACCCGATGGGGGCGATGCACGCGGTCGGGGTGGCGTTGGCGTTCGGGTCGGATTCGCCGGTGACGCCGCTGGACCCGTGGGGTTCGGTGCGGGCGGCGGCGGCGCACCACAACCCGGTGCAGCGGATGAGCGCGCGGGCGGCGTTCGCGGCGCACACCCGGGGTGGCTGGCGGGCGGTGCACCTGGACAACGAGGGTGTGCTGGCGTTGGGGGCGCCGGCGACGTTCGCGGTGTGGTCGACGCCGGCGGGGGTGGAGCGGGGTCTGCCGGTGTTGCAGGCCGAGGACCCGGAGCTGCGGGGTCCGCAGGATCCGACGCCGTTGCCGGTGTGCCGGCGCACGGTGCTGCGCGGTGAGGTCATCTATGAGGAAGGGTCTGCGTGAGCGAGCGAACCATCGAGGCGGCACGGGCGCGGGTCGCCCCGGCGAGTGGGGCCGGGGTGACGGCGTGACGGGCAAGCTCGGCCTGGATCCGGTGCTGGTGGCGCGGGCGCGGGAGTTGGCGCGCCGCGCCGGGCAGCCGGTGGTGGATCTGGCGCGTAGCCACACGACGGTGTCGGTGGAGCGGGCGGTGCTGCGGCTGGCCGGGGTGACCGGCGCGGACCCGGACGGCATTCCGTGGGTGAACCGGCTGGTCGACGCGGTGGTGGCCGACGTCGGGTTGGGGCACGGGGTGGCGGTGCCGGTGTTCGACGCCCTCGCGCGGGAGCAGATCAGCGACGTGACGTTGCTGGCGCAGAAGGCGGCGGCCGGGTCGGTGCGCTTCACCCAGCCGACCGGCAGGGCGGCCACCGCCGCCCGCAAGGCCGCCCGCAAGGCGGTCGGGGCGGGTGTCCGGTTGATCGACCGGCGGCGCGCCGAGCGGGACCGGCTGGTGAAGCGGTACGGGGATCCGGCGCAGCGGCCGTGGATCTACCTGATCGTGGCCACCGGTGACATTTACGAGGACATCCCGCAGGCGCAGGCCGCGGCGCGGGCCGGCGCGGACGTCATCGCGGTGATCCGGTCGACGGGGCAGTCGCTGCTGGACTACGTGCCGGAGGGCGCGACCCGGGAGGGTTTCGCCGGCACGTACGCCACGCAGGAGAACTTCCGCCTGATGCGGGCGGCGTTGGACGAGACGTCGAAGGAGCTGGGTCGGTACGTGCGGCTGACGAACTACGCGTCGGGTCTGTGCATGCCGGAGATGGCGACCCTGGCCGGCCTGGAGCGGCTGGACATGATGCTCAACGACTCGATGTACGGGATCCTGTTCCGCGACATCAACCCGATCCGCACGTTCGTGGACCAGCGGTTCTCCCGGCAGGTGCACGCCCGGGCGGGGATCATCATCAACACCGGTGAGGACAACTACCTGACCACCGCCGACGCGGTGGACGAGGCGCACACGGTGACGGTGTCGCAGCTGCTCAACGAGTTCTTCGCGCACGAGGCGGGGTTGGCCGACTGGCAGTTGGGGCTGGGGCACGCGTTCGAGATCAACCCGGATCTGCCGGAGTCGTTCCGGTTGGAGTTGGCGCACGCGCTGCTGGCGCGGGAGTTGTTCCCGGACGCGCCGTTGAAGTGGATGCCGCCGACGAAGCACATGACCGGGGACGTGTTCCGCGGCAATCTGCTCGACGGGTTCTTCAACCTGGTGGGCGCCATGACCGGTCAGGGCATCCTGCTGGTGGGAATGATGACCGAGGCGGTGGTGACGCCGTGGCTGTCGGACCGGGACATCGCCCTGCAGAACGTGCGGTACGTGCTGGGCGCGGCCGGTGGGCTGCACGAGGACTTCGTGCCGGCGCCGGGCGGGTTCATCCAGCAGCGCGCCAACCGGGTGCTGGGTGAGGCGCTGGATCTGCTGGAGCGCATCGGTGACCAGTCGCTGTTGACGGCGATCGCCGAGGGCACGTTCGGGATCATGAAGCGGCCCGCGGACCGGGGCAAGGGCCTGGCCGGGGTGGCCGCGCACGACGCCGACTACTACAACCCGGCCACCGAGATCCTGGAAGGGGACCGCGCGTGACGGCCGCGGCGGAGAAGAAGATCGTCCGGCCGTACGGGGACACCACCGGTGACGGCATGGTGCAGGTGTCGTTCACGTTGCCGGTGCCGCACGACAAGCGGGCCGAGGGCGCGGCGATCCAGCTGGCCAACAAGATGGGCATCGACCCGGCGATGCTGGTGCACGCCAAGCCGATGAGTGACGGGTTCACCTTCTTCGTGGTGTACGGGCGGGTGAACCATCTGGTGGACCTGTCCGCGGTGCAGGTGGTGGAGCGGGACTTCCCGCTGCTGAGCGCCAAGGAGGTCAACGCGGTGGTGAAGCAGCGGTTGCGGCGCAAGCTGTCGGTGGTGGGGGCGTGCATCGGCACGGACGCGCACACCGTGGGCATCGACGCGATCCTCAACGTCAAGGGCATCGCGGGGGAGAAGGGCCTGGAGTACTACCGGGAGCTGAAGGTCACCAACCTGGGTGCGCAGGTCAGCGTGCCGGAGCTGGTGGAGGCGGCCCGGGTGGAGAAGGCCGACGCGGTGCTGGTGTCACAGGTGGTGACGCAGCGCGACGCGCACCTGCACAACACGCGGGAGATGTCCGCGGCGTTCCGGGAGGCGATGCCGGCGGGGAAGCGGCCGCTGCTGATCGTGGGCGGGCCGCGGTTCGACGAGACGATGACCGGCGAGCTGGGCGTGGACCGGATCTTCGGCCGGGGCACCACCCCGGGTGAGGTGGCCAGCTACCTGGTGCACGCGCTGATCACGAACAAGAAGGCGAAGGCATGAGTGATTCCCGGGTCGGGCTGACCGTCACCCACCGGCGGTATGTGCCGTACTCGCACGCCCACTACGCGGGGAACCTGGTCGACGGGGCGTACGCGCTGGGGTTGTTCGGGGACGTGGCGACGGAGGTGTGCATCCGCACCGACGGCGACGAGGGGTTGTTCGCGTCGTACTCGGATGTGCAGTTCCGCAGCGCCATGCGGGCCGGTGACGTGCTGGAGGTGACCGCGACGGTGACCCGGGTGGGCACCCGCAGCCGCACCATCGACTTCGAGGCGCGGGTGGTGTGCCGGGGTCGTCCGGACCTCTCGGAGTCGGCGGCGGAGGTGCTCGAGACGCCGATCGTGGCGGTCACCGCGACCGGCACCGTGGTCGTCCCGCCGCCGGCGTGACCCTCGCCGTCTGCGCCGACGTCGGGTCGACGTACACGAAGGTCGCGGTGGTGGACCTCGACGGCGCGGCGCTGGTCGCGGCGGCGTCGGCGCCGACCACGGTCGGCGCGGACGTGCTGCACGGCCTGGACGCCGCGGTCGGCGCGGCCACCGCCGGGCTCGATGCCCGGGACCTGCCGTGGTACGTGTGCTCGTCGGCCGGTGGTGGGCTGCGCCTGGCGGTGGTGGGTTACGAGCCGCTGGTCACCGCGCAGGCGGGCCGCCGGGTGGGGTTGTCGGCGGGGGCGAACGTGGTGCACGTGGCCGCGGGCCGGCTCGGCGCGGCGGAGCTGGCGGCGTTGCGGGCGGCCCGCCCGGACGTGGTGCTGCTGGTCGGTGGCACCGACGGTGGGGACGCCGAGGTGTTGACGCACAACGCGACCCGGTTGGCGAAGGCCCGCTGGCGGGTGCCGGTGGTGCTGGCCGGCAACGTCGCGGTCCGCGACGAGCTGTCGGTGCTGCTGGCCGGGGCGGGGGTGCCGGTGACGGCGGCGGACAACGTGCTGCCGCGCATCGGGGTGCTGGCCCCGGCCTCGGCGCGGGCGGCGATCCGGGAGGTGTTCCTGCGGCACGTCATCGGCGGCAAGCGGCTGTCGCGGGGGACCCGGTTCGCGCGGCTGGTGCGCGCGGCCACCCCGGACGCGGTGCTGACCGGGGTGGAGGTGCTCGCCGACACCCTGGGCGGTGACCTGGCGGTGGTGGACGTGGGTGGGGCCACCACCGACGTGTACTCGGTGCTCACCCCGGACGAGCGGGCCGACGGGCCGGGCCGGGAGGTCGCCGGGACGCTGTGGCGGGCCCGCACCGTCGAGGGGGACCTGGGGATGCGGTGGAGCGCGCCGGGGGTGGTGCGCGCCGCCGCGGAGGAACGCCTGCTCGCGGTGGGGGAGCAGGACGTTCTGCAGCGGGCGGCGGCGGTGCGGGCCGCCGACCCGGGGTTCCTCGCCGAATCCGGCGCGGAGCGGGCCGCCGACCGGCGGATCGCGGCGCTGGCCGCGACGGTGGCGCTGCGCCGGCACGCCCGGGGCGCGGCCACCGGGGAACGCGCCGGCCGGGACCTGCGCGACGTGCGGCTGATGGTGGGTTCCGGCGGGGTGCTGCGGCACGCGCCCGCGGCGGACGCCGCCGGGGTCCTCGCCGCGGTGCTGGCCGACCACGCCGGCGGGTGGCCGCTGCCCCGGGAGGCGCGGGCGGTGGTCGATGTGGACTATGTGCTGGCCGCCGGCGGCCTGCTCGCCGACGATCATCCGGGGGCGGCGCGGGCGTTGCTGCGCCGGCATCTCGGCACGGATTGAGACGCGCCGACGCGACACGCCGTGTCGCAACACACGACTGGCCGGGGGTGGGTTGACAGCGGCGGGGGTGCAAGCCGTACCGTCTTTGAGTCCTACCACGGGAAGCGGCTGTTGTTCGCTTCGTCCCTTCGTCCGCTGGCCGAGCGACACGGTGCAACTCGTCGCGGCGGCCAGGTCCAGCGGGCGGGGGTCGGCGGGGCGGCGCGAACCGGCCGCGGTTACCGGTGTACGGGCAGGGTGAGAGGCACGGCCAGTAGACAACGGCCCGGCGGGGGCAGCCAGTCCGCGTCCGGTCGGTCCGAAGGTCGGCGCACCTCACTCTCGCCCCACCGGCCGGGAAGGGCCTGGGAGCATCGGGGCGCGGCGTATGCCGCGCCCCGATTTCTGTTCCCGCCCGCCCGTTCAGCTGTCCCGGGCGTAGGACTGCAGCAGGTCGGCCAGCCGGCAGGGCTGGCTCAGCGCCAGCAGGTGCCCGCCGGGCAGCTCGTCGGGGCGCACGCCGAGCCGCTCGACGGCCAGGCGGCGCTGGAAGTCCGCCGGGAAGAACCGGTCGTCGCGGCCGGTCACCACCCGGGTCGGCACGTCCGGCCAGCGGCGCAGCGGGTTCGGCCGGACGAACACCGCCTCCGACTCCGCCTCGCCCCCACCGCCGAGCAGCCGGGCGGTCACCTGGGCGGGCACGTCGTGGAAGAAGTCCACCGCCAGGTCGACGCCGGCGTGCGGGTCGCGGCCCTGCGCGGCGGCGTACCCGGCGCGCGCCGGGCCGTGGCCGGTGGCCGCCCACCAGTCACCGGGCGTCTCACCCGGCGCCGGCACCATCGGGTTGACCAGCACCAGCAGCCGCACCGCCGGATGGTCGGCGACCAGCGGGGCGGTGAACGCGCCCAGCGACTGCGCCACCAGCACCACCCGCGGGTGCGGGTCGACGGCGGCGCGGACCACGGCCGCGTACTCGGGCAGCGCGGCGTGCGGGTCGGCGGCGGGCAGCGCCACCGCCACCGCCTCCCCGCCCCGCCGGCGCAGCTCGTCGACCAGCAGGTGCCAGTAGTCGGCGCTGCCGCCGGCGCCGGGTATCAGCACGTACGTCACGGTCGAGGGCGCTGTCATGCCGGTCACCCTGCCAGCCGGGTACGACACGACCCGGCCCGGCCGGCGGCATCGGCCACCGCCGGCCGGGTAGCCTTCGGCGCGTGATCGTGGTGAGGTGCCGGTGACGACGCTCGACCGGGATGAGACCCGGGCCGCCGAGGTGGCCGGCCGCGCGGACGTACCGCGCGCGCTGCCGCTGCGGCTGGCCGTGCCCGCCGCCGTGCTCGCCGGCCTGGCGATGCTGCTGGCGTTCCCCCCGTACGGGGTGTGGCCGCTGGCCCCGGTGGGGGTGGCGCTGCTGGGCGCGGCGGCGCACCGGCGGCGGCTGCGCGCCGGCGCCGGCCTGGGCTTCCTGACCGGGGTGGCGCTGTTCGCGCCGATGCTGGAGTGGACCAACCTGCACACCGGCTACCTGCCGTGGGTGCTGCTGTCGCTGCTGCAGGCCGGCTACCTGGCGCTGCTCGGCGTCGCCACCGCGTGGGTGTCGCCGCTGGTCGACCGGCGCCGCTGGGCATGGCCGGTGGTGACCGGGCTGCTCTGGGTGGCGCAGGAGGCGCTACGCGACCGCACCCCGTTCGGCGGGTTCCCCTGGGGGCGGCTGGCGTTCAGCCAGGACACCTCCCCGCTGCTGCGGCTGGCCTGGCTCGGTGGCGCGCCGCTGGTGACGTTCGCCGTGGCGCTGACCGGTGGGCTGCTGCTCGCCGCCGGGTGGCGGCGCTGGCCGGGCCGCGACCGGCGCGGCTGGGCGCCGGTGGCGCTGCTGGTGGCGTCGGCTCTTGCGCTCACCGGCGGGGCGCTGCTCGTGCCCACCGGCGCCGCCGGCACCGGCCGCACCGTGACCGTGGCGGTCGTGCAGGGCAACGTGCCGCGGCTCGGGTTGGACTTCAACGCCCAACGTCAGGCGGTGCTCAACAACCACGTCGACGCCACCCTGGAGTTGGCCGCCGGGGTCGACGCGGGCACCCGACCCCGCCCCGACCTGGTGGTGTGGCCGGAGAACTCCTCCGACATCGACCCGCTGCGCAACGCCGCCGCCGGGGAGCGGATCTCGCAGGCCGCCGACGCGATCGGCGCGCCGATCCTGGTCGGCGCGGTGCTGCTCGGCCCCGACCGGGGGCAGGTGCGCAACGCGGGGATCCTGTGGCGGCCGGGTACCGGGGCGGACCTGTCCCAGCTGTACACCAAACGGCACCCCGTCCCGTTCGCCGAGTACGTGCCGCTGCGCACGATCGCCCGGATGGTCAGCAAGCAGGTCGACCTCGTCCGCAACGACTTCGTGCCGGGTGAGCGTCCCGGCGTGGTCCGGTCCGGGCCGGCGGTGCTCGGCGACGTGATCTGCTTCGAGGTCGCCTACGACGGCCTGGTCCGCGACACCGTCGACGGTGGGGCGCAGCTGCTGGTGGTGCAGACCAACAACGCCACCTTCGATGTCGCCGAGGCCCGCCAGCAGTTGGCGATGGTGCGGCTGCGGGCCGTCGAGCACGGCCGGGGCGCGTTGATGGCCTCCACGGTAGGGGTGTCCGGGTTCGTGACCCCCGACGGGCGGGTAAGCGGCGCCACCGGGTTCAACACCCGCGCGGTGGTGCTGCGTCAGATGGCGCTCGCCGACGGGCGTACCCCGGCCTCCCGGGCGGGTGTGTGGCCGGAGCTGGCCCTGGCCGGGCTCGCGGTGGCGGTCCTGGTGGCCGCCGGCGGACTGCGCCGCCGGGAGGCCGACGCCGGCCGGTGAGGCCGGGGCGGATGCGCGGAAGGGGTGCGGTGAGCGAGCCAGTGCCGGTGGGCCACCCCGGGGTGGGGCGCGTGCTGGTGGTGATCCCCACCTACAACGAGGCGGAGAACCTTCCCGACGTCGTCGCCCGGGTCCGCGCTGCCGCGCCGGCGGTGGACGTCCTCGTCGCCGACGACAACAGCCCCGACGGCACCGGCGCCCTGGCCGAGGCGATGGCGGCCACCGACCCGCACGTCAACGTGCTGCACCGCCCCGGCAAGGGGGGTCTCGGCGCGGCGTACCTGGCCGGGTTCGCCTGGGCGCGCCGGCGCGGCTACGACGCGGTGGTGGAGATGGACGCCGACGGCTCGCACGCCCCGGAGGACCTGCCCGCCCTGCTGGCCGCCGCCCGCGACGCCGACGTGGTCATCGGCTCCCGGTGGACCCGCGGGGCGCGGGTGCTGAACTGGCCGCTGCGGCGGCTGCTGCTGTCGCGCTGCGGCAACCTGTACGCGCGGTTGGCGCTGGGCATGCCGGTCTCCGACGCCACCGGCGGCTACCGGGTGTACCGGTCGACGGCGCTGACGGCGATGGAGCTGGAGTCGGTCTGCTCGCAGGGCTACTCGTTCCAGGTGGAGCTGTCGCGGCTGGCGCACCGGGCGGGCGCGCGGATCGTGGAGGTGCCGATCACGTTCGCCGAACGGGAACGCGGCGCGAGCAAGATGAGCCCGTTGATCGTGGCGGAGGCGCTGTGGCGGATCACCACGTGGGGGCTGCGGGACCGGCGGGCGGCGGCGTGGCCCGGCCGACGGGTCGCGGGCCGGTGGCCGTGACGCGCGGGCGTGTCATGCTGGAGGGGCGGGGTTTCCGCCCCGTGTCCGGTTCACGGCGGCGTCGTCGACCGGGCGCCGCGCGACGCGGATGAGGTGAGATGCGCCGATACCTGAGGTTCGTGCCACCGGCCCTGCTGCTGGCGGTGGTGCTGGAGCTGGCGGTCTTCGTCGGGGTGGGCCGGATGATCGGGTTCGGCTCGGCGGTGCTGCTGGTGTTCGCGGCGTCGCTGCTGGGGCTGGTGCTGCTGCGCCGGGAGGGGATGCGCGCCTGGCGCGGGTTCCGCTCGTCGGTGGAGGCCCGGCAGCCGCCGGGCCGGCAGGTCACCGACGGCCTGGTGGGGCTGCTGGGGGCGCTGCTGCTGGCCACCCCGGGCCTGCTCAGCGGCGTGGTGGGGCTGTTGCTGCTGGTGCCGCCGGTGCGCCGGCTGGCCCGCGCCGGGGTGCAACGTGCCGCCGAGCGCCGGGTGTCGTCGATGGTCGCCGGTGACCTGTTCGGGCCGCGCACCGTGCGGGTGCGCCGCGGCGCCAGCCGGCCGGAGCCGACGGTCGACGGGCAGGTCGTCGATGCGGGCCCGCCGCAGGTCGCCGACGGGGGTCGGGCCATCGAGGGTGAGATCGTGGAGCCACGCCGCCCCTGACCCGTACCAACGGCGCCCCCGGGAGATGTCTCCCGGGGGCGCCGTCGTCGTCAGGTGGGGCGCTCAGGCGCGGCCGCGGCGGGTACGGACCTCCTGCAGCCGCTCGGCGAGGATGTCCTCCAGCTCGGCGATGGAGCGCCGCTCCAGCAGCATGTCCCAGTGGGTACGCGGCGGCTTGGCCTTCTTCTGCTCCGGCTCGGTGCCGTCGACCAGCCGGGCGACGCTGCCGTCGAACTTGCACTCCCAGGTCGTGGGGACCTCGGCGTCGACGGCGAACGGCACCTCGAACTGGTGACCCTTGGCGCACAGGTACTCGCGGGTCTGACGCGGCGCGAGCTCCGTGTTGCGGTCGGATTCGTAGCTGACCGCGCCCAGCCGGCTACCGCGCAGCATACGCTCGCCCATGATCGACTTCCCCTCGTTCGTGGTGCTGGTCTTCTCGTGTAACGGCCCGTCGCCCCCGCGGCATTCCCGCCCGGCTGGGTGATCCGGCCGGTGGCCCCTGCAAGGGTAACCGGCCACGGACGCGACCCGGCGGGGTCGTCCCCGGCCGGGTCGAATCGGTGGAGTGTTTCGGCGCTCACCGGGGATGTTAGCCGCCCCAGGTTGGGAGGAGGTGACGATGACCAGTGACACGCCGGTCGACGCCCGACCGCCCGGCGGGAAGACCTTCTTCGGTCATCCCCGCGCGCTGTCGACGCTGTTCCTCACCGAGATGTGGGAGCGGTTCAGCTTCTACGGCATGCGCGCCATCCTGGTGCTCTACCTGACCGCCGCGGTCGCCGAGGACGGCCTGGGCATGGGCGAGTCCACCGCCAACGCGGTCTACGGCACCTACAACGCCATGGTCTACCTGATGGCGCTGCCCGGCGGCTGGGTCGCCGACCGGCTGATCGGCGCCCGCCGCAGCGTGCTGTGGGGCGGCGTGGTCATCGCCGCCGGGCACTACGTGATGGCGGTCCCCGCCCGGTGGAGCGTGTTCGCCGGGATGACCCTGATCGTGCTCGGCACCGGGCTGCTCAAACCCAACATCTCGACCATGGTCGGCGCGCTCTACGACCGCGACTCACCCCGCCGCGACGCCGGCTTCTCCATCTTCTACATGGGCATCAACCTGGGCGCGTTCATCGCCCCGCTGGTCACCGGCTTCCTCGGCGAGAAGATCAACTGGCACCTGGGGTTCGGGGCCGCCGCGATCGGCATGACCTTCGGCGTGCTCCAGTACGTCCTGGGCCGGCGCAACCTCGGCGACGCCGGCGAGCGCCCCGCCGACCCCCTGCTGGGCGCCGACCGGCGCCGCGCGCTGACCCGCATCGGCGTCGGCGTAGTGGTGCTGCTGCTGGTGCTCGCCGCGCTCGCCCTGGCCGACCTGTTCACCGTCAACACCGTGGTCAACACCCTCACCGTCGCCACCGTGCTGATCACCATCGGCTACTTCGCGCGGATCATCACCGACCGGGAGATCAGCAACACCGAACGCAGCCGGATGAAGGCGTACCTGTGGCTGTTCGTCTTCGCCGCCGCCTTCTGGCTCATCTACGACCAGGCCGGGTCGGTGCTGAACATCTTCGCCGCCGACCGGACCGACCGGGACGTGCTCGGCTTCACCTTCCCCGCCTCCTGGCTCCAGTCGGTCAACCCGATCCTGATCATCATCGGGGCGCCGCTGTTCGCCTGGCTCTGGCTGCGACTGGGCCACCGGGTGTCCACCCCGGTGAAGTTCGCCGTCGGCCTGGTCCTCAACGGCCTGTCGTTCGTGCTGATGGCCGCCGCCGCGCAGGCCGCCGTCGGCGGGGACCTGGTCTCCCCGTGGTGGCTGGTCGCCGTGTACGCCATCCAGGTCGCCGGTGAGCTGTCGCTGAGCCCGGTGGGCCTGTCCGCCACCACCAAGCTCGCCCCGGTCAAGTACGCCAGCCAGATGATGGGCCTGTGGTTCCTCGCCACCGCCGTCGGCGACGCCATCGGCGGGCAGGTGGCCCGGCTCGCCGAGACCTGGCCCGAGCCGACCTACTTCCTCACCTTCGGCCTGGCCTCGGTCCTGCTCGGCCTCGGCGCGGTGATGTTCACCCGGCACATCTCCCGGCTGATGGCCGGCATCCACTGACCTCCGGTCCGGCCCCGCACCCGACCCGGCCCGGCGCGCGCGGGGCCGCCCCGCGCGGCGCGGTGGGGATACGATCCGCGCCATGGCCCGCACCACGATCCACCCCGGCGCCTGCCCGCTGGACTGCCCGGACACCTGCACCTGGCAGCTCACCGTCACCGACGGCAGGGCGGTGGCGCTGCGCGGCGACCGGGACCACCCGTTCACCCGGGGCTCGCTGTGTGGCAAGGTCAACCGCTACCTCGACGCGGTCAACGGCCCCGACCGGCTCACCCGGCCGCTGGTGCGGGTCGGGCCCAAGGGCGTCGGGCCGGTGTCGTACCGGCCGGCGAGCTGGGACGAGGCGCTGCAACGGGTGGCGGCCGGGCTGCGCGCCACCATCGACGCCGACGGACCGCAGGCGATCCTGCCGTACTACTTCGCCGGCACGATGGGCCTGGTGCAGGGCTGGACGATGGGGCCCCGGCTCTTCGCCCACCTGGGCGCGTCGCGGCTGCGCACCACCATCTGCACCGCCGCCGCCCGCGCCGCCCTCCAGTCGATCTACGGCGGGTCGGTCGGGTTCGAACCGGAGTCGATCGTGGACGCCCGGCTGATCGTGCTGTGGGGCGCGAACCTACTCTCGACGAACCTGCACCACTGGCCGTTCGTGCTCCAAGCGCAGCGGCGCGGCGCGTACGTGGTGACGATCGACCCGCTGCGCACCGACACCGCCGCGCGCAGCGACGAGCACGTCGCCCCGCTGCCCGGCACCGACGCCGCCCTCGCGCTGGGGCTGATGCGCCACCTGCGCGACCTCGGCGCCGTCGACCGGGATTGGCGGGACGCGCACACCACCGGCGGGGAACGGCTCGACGCCCGCCTCGACGAGTGGCCGGTGGAACGCGCCGCCGCCGAGTGCGGTCTCGACGCCGACGTGCTGCGCCGGCTCGGCGCGCGGATCGCCGGCACCCGACCCACCGCCATCCGGGTCGGGCTGGGCCTGCAACGGCACGCCGGCGCCGGCCAGGCCGTCCGGGCCATCGCCGCGATCCCGCTGCTGACCGGGGACTTCCGCTACCCGGGCGGCGGAGCGCTGGTCACCACCTCCGGGCACCACCGGATCGACCCCGACCGGGTGGCCCGCCCGGCCGACCTGCCCACCCCGCCGGCCCGCTCGATCAACATGAGCCGGCTCGCCGCCGCGCTGACCGGCGAGGCCGACCCGCCGGTCACCTCGCTGGTGGTGTTCGACGCCAACCCGGCCGCCACCGTCCCCGACCAGAACCGGCTGCGCGCCGGGTTGGGCCGGGCCGACCTGTTCACCGTGGTGCTGGAACAGCGCTGGACGGACACCTGCGACTGGGCCGACGTCGTGCTGCCGGCCACCATGCAGCCCGAACACCTCGACCTGCACACCTCCTACGGGCACCACTACGCGACGCTGAACCTGCCGGCGAGTGCCCCGCCGGGGGAGGCGCTGCCGAACACGGAGATCTTCCGCCGCATCGCCGCCGCCCTCGGCCTGACCCATCCCCGGCTGCGCGACACCGACGAGGACCTGGCCCGGCAGCTGCTCGACGGCGCCGGGGTCAGCTTCGAGGAGCTGCGCGAGCACACCTACGCGCGGGCCACCGGCGTGGACGTCGGCGCCGCCCCGTACGCCAAGGGCGGCTTCCCCACCCGCGACGGGCGGGCCCGGTTGTACGACCCGCAGCTCACCGGGCAGGGCGTCGACCCGCTGATCGGCTACACCCCGCCGGTGGAGGCCGCCGACGCGCAGCTGGCGCGGCGCTTCCCGCTGGCGCTGATCTCCCCGGCCGGCCGGTTCCTGATGAACTCCACCTTCGCCTCGCTGCCCTGGCACCTCGACCGCACCGGCCCGCCCCGCATCCACCTGCACCCCGTCGACGCGGCCGCCCGGGGCCTGGCCGACGGCGACGCGGCGCGGGTGCACAACGACCGGGGCGCGTTCCTGGCCACCGTGGCGGTGGACGAGGCCACCCGGCCGGGCCTGGCGTTCACCTACAAGGCGTACTGGGCGCGGCTGAGCCCCGGCGGCAGCACCGTCAACGCCGTCACCACCGTCCGCGACACCGACCTGGGTGGCGGGCCGACGTTCCACGACACCAGGGTGCAGGTCGAGGCCGCACCGGCCGAGGCGCCCGCTCAGCCCGCCTGAGGCGGCGCGCCGAGCCGGGCCAGCGCGGCGGCCAGGTCACTGACCTGATCGGCGAGCTGCGCGGCCCGCCGCTGGGCGGAGTCCCGGTCGGCCTCGGCGGCGCGCAGCCGTACCTCGGTCTCGGTCAGCCGGGCCCGCGCGGCGTCGCCGCCGCGGCGGGCCTCGGCCAGCTCGGCCGCCAGGGCGTCGCGCTGCGCGGCGGCCCCGGCGACCTCCTCGCGGGCGCGGGCCGACACCGCGGCGGCCTCCTCGCGGGC